>NZ_QJJN01000030.1:0-1114 GCF_003201515.1 Alteromonas sp. I10 | reverse complement strand
AAAAAAAGCGCACCTAAGTGCGCTTTTTTTGGCTTGTGTTGCTAAGTCTAGATTAGTCTAGGATCTTAGATACAACACCAGCACCTACTGTACGACCACCTTCACGGATTGCGAAACGAAGACCTTCTTCCATCGCGATCGGAGCAATTAGCTCAACTTTGAATTTAAGGTTGTCACCAGGCATTACCATTTCTACGCCTTCTGGAAGCTCTACAGCACCAGTTACGTCAGTTGTACGGAAGTAGAACTGTGGACGGTAGCCTTTGAAGAATGGAGTATGACGGCCACCTTCATCTTTAGATAGTACGTATACTTCTGCTTCGAAGTTAACGTGTGGAGTGATTGAACCAGGCTTAGCTAGTACTTGACCACGTTCAACTTCATCACGCTTAGTACCACGTAGAAGAACACCAACGTTCTCACCTGCACGGCCTTCGTCAAGAAGCTTACGGAACATCTCAACACCAGTACAAGTAGTCTTAGTAGTATCTTTGATACCTACGATTTCTACTTCTTCACCAACTTTGATGATACCTTGCTCAACACGACCCGTTACAACTGTACCACGGCCTGAGATTGAGAATACGTCTTCGATTGGAAGAATGAACGGCTTGTCGATTGCACGCTCTGGCTCTGGGATGTATGAATCAAGCGCTTCACCAAGCTCGATGATTTTCTTTTCCCACTCTGCGTCGCCTTCAAGCGCCTTAAGAGCTGAACCTTGGATAACTGGCAGGTCATCACCTGGGAATTCGTATTCGTTAAGAAGTTCACGAACTTCCATTTCTACTAACTCTAGAAGCTCTTCATCGTCAACCATGTCACACTTGTTCATGAATACGATGATGTAAGGAATACCAACCTGACGACCAAGTAGGATGTGCTCACGAGTCTGTGGCATAGGGCCATCAGTCGCAGCAACTACTAGGATACCACCGTCCATCTGAGCAGCACCAGTGATCATGTTTTTAACGTAATCAGCGTGTCCTGGGCAGTCTACGTGCGCGTAGTGACGAGTAGGAGTGTCATATTCTACGTGTGAAGTAGAAATGGTGATACCACGTGCTTTCTCTTCAGGCGCGTTATCGATTTGATCGAAAGCCTGTGCGTTACC
>NZ_QJJN01000029.1:0-1194 GCF_003201515.1 Alteromonas sp. I10 | reverse complement strand
TGTCCACTTCCCCATTAATGAGACAGTGCTAAATTAGAGTTTTCCAGTTTTGCTCGGTAAGCTGCCGGAGGCAGATTACCGAGACTTTCATGTGTTCTTTCTTCGTTATAATCCAGTCGCCAGAACCAGGCCATTTCTCTTACCTGATTGAGATTTTCAAACAAGTAAGCATCAAGGAACTCTCTGCGGAATGAACCGTTAAAGCGCTCTACGAAGCCATTTTGCTGCGGTTTACCTGGCTGGATATATACCAGTTCAATATTATTGGTTTCACACCAATCAGTCAGGGTCGCCGAAATTAGCTCTGGACCATTATCCATACGCAGCTGAGTTGGCAATCCTCGCTCAGACTTAAGCTGTTCTAACACGCGTACGACACGCCCAGCGGGCAAGGAAGTATCAACTTCAATAGCGAGGCACTCTCGCGTCCCTTCATCCACTACGTTCAGTGTTCTGAACCGTTTACCGCAATATAACGTGTCATGCATAAAGTCCAACGCCCATTGATAGTTTGCCTGATCCAGTACTTCCAATGGCTGGGCTATTCGTTTGGGCAGTACCCGTTTAGTTCTGCGCCTCAGGTTCAATCCCATCTGGCAGTAAACGCGATAGACGCGCTTGTGATTAAAGGGGAAGCCTTTGAATCGCATTCGGCCAAAACACTTCCAGAAGCCTGCTCGTGGCGACTTCTCTAAGACCGCATTGATAGCATCAATGACAGCAGCATCTACCTTGCGCCAGTCTCTCTCTGGACGATAAAAGGTCGCACGGCCAATACCAACAAACAGACAGGCCTTTACGATACTTAGCCCCGCATCAACTAGGATGCTGACGCATTCTCGCTTCTCTGCTGTCACCAACCCTTTTTTGCGACAAGCTCCTTAATGGCATTATTTTCTAAGCTGACATCGGCAAACATCTTTTTGAGCTTGGCATTCTCTTCTTCAAGCTCTTTCAATCGTTTTACGTCAGACGCTTCCATGCCGCCGTACTTAGATTTCCAATTGTAGTAAGTTGCACTGCTGATACCATGTTGACGGCAGACCTCCTCAACCTTCATACCAGCATCAACTTCTTTTAACACCCCGATGATCTGAGATTCTGTGTAGCGTGATTTTTTCATAGTCGTCTCCTGCATTAATCATTGCAGAAAACTCCAATTAAGTCTGTCTCAGTTTAGGGGAAGTGGACATA
>NZ_QJJN01000028.1:0-1206 GCF_003201515.1 Alteromonas sp. I10 | reverse complement strand
CTGTAGTCGCTCGCAGGCTCGCTGGGACGCAAACACATGGGCTGCGTCGCTTCGCTCCTAAATTTTAGCCCATGTGTTTCCGCCCCTAAGCAGGGCGTTAGCTGCCAAGGAGGTAGGTTTGGCAATAGATAGAGATGCATGGATTTTTGGTTTAGCCGTTGCGGCGATTGCTGTTTTATTTAGTCTTACTTCACTAGCTAAACAAGGAAGTATTGCAGCGTATTTCTTGGTGTTTTTCTTGTGTGGCATTCCTGCTGGTGTTGGTTTCTTTATTGGGCAGCGCACACACAAAAAATCCTTAAAAATTCAGCACATTTTGGTTGCTGCTTTTATTACGTACTTCATTACCGACAATAGTGTAAAGCTTATCGGCCTCACTCAAGAGTATTGGTATCTTACTTTTGCCGTATTGTTTATATTATCAGGGCTTGTTAGTTGGCGTTCACCAAAAATGTTTAACAAAAGTGGCAGCTAACAAAAAAATCATGTCGCCCGCAGGCGGGCTGGGTCACAAACAGGCAGGCGGCTTCGCCATTGTAGCCTGCCTGTTTGTGCCCCATATTTAAAAGTTAGGTACTCATGAATAAATTTCAATTCTTGAGTGAAACAGAAATCAAAAATTTTAGACTGATTTTTGTTGGAATTTTCGCTTTCTGCTTTCTCATGTTTTTAGTAGCTGGGCTTTATAAAATTTATTACTTTGAACAAGCTTTCAATAGTCACGAGCGATATAACGTTAGCGGACCAATAACGGATGTATTTGGTCCAAGTAGCTACACCTCATTTAATGTGTCTGGGGTGAATTTTCGATCTGAGTTTATGTTTGGCCCATGCTTGGATATCAGGGATGAAGTTCAAACGAATAGAATAGTTGATATTGAATATATAATGATCGAGGATTGGTTATACACCAAGCGGGACTATGGCTGTATTCTAAATATCGATTATCTCAGCCCCAAAATTAATAGGTATCGTGGACAAGCTTCGAGGAATAATTAGCACGTACCTAACAAAAAATCAAGTTCGCCCGCTACGCGGGCTGGGACGCAAACATGTGGGCTGCTCACTTCGTTCGGATTTTAGCCCACATGCCTGCGCCCCTTATTTAAAAGTTAGGTGCTAAATGGAAACCATGAAAATCTTTGCCGCTTCGATTCTTTGGTACCCTTTATTTTTGGTTCCAGCCTTAATTGGTTTTGTGCCATT
>NZ_QJJN01000027.1:0-1360 GCF_003201515.1 Alteromonas sp. I10 | reverse complement strand
TGAAGTGACCCCATTAAGTTGGACTCATTTCTAAGCGGCAACCAAGGCCTGATTTCGATATTGTATCGGACTCAGGCCTTTTAGTTTTAGCTTAATACGTTCGTTGTTGTAATAATCGATATATTCTTTGATGTTTTCAATAAGTTCATTTGCATCTTTGAACGTTTTATTGTGGTACATCTCAGTTTTTAATATGCCGAAGAAGTTCTCTGCAACAGCGTTATCTAAGCAATTTCCTTTTCTAGACATGCTTTGAAGTAGCCCATTCTGTTTCAAGTGATTTTGGTATTGTTTATTTTGATATTGCCATCCTTGGTCAGAGTGTATGAGTGGCTTTTCATGGGGTAATAGCTTACTAGTCGCGGCTTTAAGCATCTCTGTAACTAAGGGTAACGTTACAGATGTCCGCACTTCATAGCTAATGACCTCTCGATTAAATAAATCTATTATCGGTGACAGATACACCTTCTGATTATTCACTTTAAACTCAGTTACATCAGTCACCCATTTTTGATTAGGCTGTTCTACAGTAAATTCACGATTCAATTTGTTTTCTGCGATTCTGCCGATTTCACCTTTGTAAGACTTATAACGTTTAGGCCTGACTTTTGACTTCAAACCAAGTTCGCACATTAGGCGTTGTACACGCTTATGGTTAACCACTAAACCCATCGCTCGTAAAGCGTAAGTCACTCTACGATAGCCATATCGCCCTTTATGTTTGTGATAGATATCACGGATTTTTACGCGTAAGTCAGTATTGGAAGAAGGCTGATTCAGTGCATTACGATGGTAGTAATACACACTCTTGGGAAGCCCTGTAACTCTTAATAAATGTTGTAAGCTATATATTGCCTTGAGCTCTTCGACAACTATCGTTTTGTCTTTGCTTTTTTCTTTCTGGCTTGAGCCAAGGCTTCTAACTTTTTTAAGACAGCGTTCTCTGCACGTAAATAATCGAGTTCTTCTCTAAGCTCTTTTTCAGTCATCTCTGATGATGGTTTAGGAGTTGAAGAGTTATTAGTCACGCGGGGCTTACCTTTATTTTTGGGGTTGAGACGGGATATGTCCTCGCGAGCATAAAGCTTTTGCCATTGAAATAAAATACCAGGGGATGATAAGTCGAAATAGGCGCTGGTATAACCCAATGACCAATTGTTCATTTCCATCGTCTTTAGCACATGGGTTTTGAACTCAAGAGAATAAGGTAACTGCTTATGAATAAAGCTATTTGAGCCGTTTATTTGATAAACCTGAAACCAATAGCGAATAAGCCGAGCGCTTACTCTGTACTTTCTACCTAAAGCTTCAGAATTTTTCTCTTCGACTAGCTGAGCGAGCTTTATTTTAAACGCTCTAT
>NZ_QJJN01000026.1:0-1418 GCF_003201515.1 Alteromonas sp. I10 | reverse complement strand
CTGTAGTCGCTCGCAGGCTCGCTGGGACGCAAACACATGGGCTGCGTCGCTTCGCTCCTAAATTTTAGCCCATGTGTTTCCGCCCCTAAGCAGGGTGTTATGCATTTTGGAAACTTCGGCCATGGAATCGAAACTTTTTATCATCGAGTTAGTTAAGTATGGAGCATGGCCTCTCGTTACCTGCGTAATAGCATATGTATTAAAAGACAGAGTGTCTGGCATATTTGGTGGTGGCATAAAGTCTGCTAAACATGGAGATACGGAGTTTCAATTTTATGAAAACAATCAACATGCCAAACCGATAAAACTCGAAGACCAGGATTTGACAAGATTCATCCCAGTTGATACGACTGGAATCAGAACCGAAGTTGAGGCCCATATCACAAATGATCTCACTAAAATTGATGGTGAAAAGGATAAAATTGACATATTAGTCAAAAATTTAGCCCAGCAGCAGATTATCAACACCTTCGAAAAAGTGTATTTCAATATATTTGGTTCGCAAATACAGGTCCTCGAATATCTTTCAGTACAAAACAATGGACAATGCAGTGTGAAAGATATTCTTCCTATATTTGAGAGTGCTAAGCAAAAAAACACCAAGATACTTAACGGTGTTCAATTTTCAGATTATATGCAATTTCTTTTGAGTTGGGATTTGGTAAAAAACGATGAAGACAAATGGATCATCACTAAACATGGTAGAGCATTTCTAAACTATATTTCTGCAATGCGCTTGGATAAAAATAAGGTTGCATAGAAAAGTGCATAACAAACCGCTGTAGTCGGTCGCAAGCTCTCTGGGACAATAACACGTGGGCTCAGTCGCTTCGCTCCAATTTTAGCCCACGTGTTATTGCCCCTAAGCGGGGTGTTATATGCCAGTGAAAAATTTCAAGTTCCTGCTGTTTTTAATTAGTTTGCTAACTTTGGTCTCATGTTCAAAGGAGACAGGCGTAGAAGAACGAGTAGTTTTCTGGAAAAATGAACTATATAAAATGATTCCTACTGGTACTCCGCAGGAAGAAGCTTTAAATAAACTAAAAGAAATTGATTCAGAAGCATTCGTTAATTTGTTGTCGGGAAATATTTCTTCTAAATTGGAAAACATAGAAAGCAATGGTATCCCCTGCAAAGATTGGGTTTTAGTGGCTATAACAGAAATTCAAGACAATGCTGTCATCAAACATTCAATCTCTAGCACAGGGCGTTGTTTGTAGAATGGCATATAACAAAAAAATCAAGCCACTCACTTCGTTCGCTGGGACGCATACATGCGGTGCGGCTTCGCCATTATGCCCCACATGCCTGCGCCCCTTATTTGAAAGTTAGGTGCTACTGGTATGAGTAAAGTTTTTATCTATGGTTTTACTGGCACTTTCACTGAAAAACCTGAGTACGATTACGCTCACCCAGAT
>NZ_QJJN01000025.1:0-1668 GCF_003201515.1 Alteromonas sp. I10 | reverse complement strand
GGCTGTGAAGCACGGTTAGATATAGAACGCATCTCCTCAAACGAAGATAGCCTCAAACACTAAACGAATCACAACGGTCTATATTGATCGCTTACTTTCTAACCTCGAAAAAAACTATGATTTGGATCCTAGAGTTGCCTCTCTGATTCCGAGAATGTACGAAATTAGGAATCGGGTGGTGCACTCTTATGAAAACGAAGTAACCAGGGGAGAATTATTAGAGTGGCTAGGTATTTCCAAAAGTGTCTATGACAGGCTAAAAGCAACTATTGACAAAAAAACATAACAAACGCATTAACACTCGCTGCGCTCGCTAGGGACAAAAACACGTAGGCTCCCTGCGCTTCGCTTGGTATTGTAGCCTACGTATTTTTGCCCGTTATGCGGGCGTTAGGTGAACCTGTAAGATATTGAGCTATTAATATTGAAAGACAACACAATTAACACTCTACTAATTGGTTTTTTTACAGGGTTAATAGTAGGAGCTATTTCTGTACTTTTCTCAAACCTAATTTTGGGTATATTCTCCATAGCTGCGTGGATAATATTGATGGCTGGAATCCCTAGAAGAAACACCTCGAACTTATTACGAACTCTTTTTTATATAAGTGTGACTGGCTTACCTTCTGCTTGGATTTTATTTTTCTTAACAAGGTAATTTCATGCTACGTTCACCTAACAAAACACTAAAGGCGCTCGCGCTGCTCGCTGGGACGCTAACACATGGGCTGCGTCACTTCGTTCCTAATTTTAGCCCATGTGTTATCGCCCCTTAGTGGGAAGTTAGGTTTTCATTTATGCCTATTAAGATATCTGATCATTTAAACAAAAATGACAATGGTAAAAGCACAGTTATCGCGTGGCTTTTACCAGACAACTGGCGTCTTCCAGATCAGATGAAAGCGTTTGAAAGTTGGTTGCAAGAAAATAGAAGTTTAGCCCCAAGTGAATATTCAGCAGATATTGGCTTCTCCCCAAGGGAAGACGCATTGGGTGGTGGAGGTAAACTGTCTATTGAGTCTATGGAAATCATGCTTCGTTTAGGACTGGAGCTCTATTTATCAGAGTATCCAGAGGACTAGGATGTTTAACCACAAACCTAACAACTCAATAAACCCGCTCACTTCGTTCGCTGGGACGCATACACGCAGGGCGGCTTCGCCATTATGCCCTGCGTGCCTGCGCCCGTTATTGAAAAGTTAGGTGCTTTAATGGAATATTCCAGTAATTTTCACTTTATTAGCTATCAGGAATGAACTTGAATGGATTCTTATGTCCTCGCCGATATTATAATCAAATGTATCGTTATTCTGGTTGGTGTATACCTTATCTTCCGAGGCAAGAATGCTAAAAATAGTTTAGGTTCTCAAAGAGAGCTGCTGCCTCCAAATACTATGATTATCATAGGAGCTTTAATCTGCGTCACCAACGCTTACTTAATATTTGAGGCTATTTTGTGAACGCACCTAACAAACCACTTAAGGCTCTCGCTTCACTCGTTGGGACAGTAACACGTAGGCTCTGTCGCTGCGCTCCAAATTTTAGCCTACGTGTTACTGCCCCTTAGTGGGGTGTTATAAGGCGTCAGCCTAAACTTCGTTTGCCTTAGTAAAAAAAGTGGTGCAACTGCCCTTACCTGTTTTCGTTAGTATCCCTCTGACTTGTGGT
>NZ_QJJN01000024.1:0-1817 GCF_003201515.1 Alteromonas sp. I10 | reverse complement strand
ACGCACCTAACAAGCCAATAAACGCACTCACTACGTTCGCTGGGACGCATACACGCGGGGCGGCTTCGCCATTATGCCCCACATGTCTGCGCCCGCTATTGGAAAGTTATATGCCAAAGGAATACGGACATTATCTGGTTTAAAAAACTCAAAAGCCCTCACGTACCTTTAGGCATTCCAATAGAAGATGGATTGGCTATATTAAAAAAGATTGGCAGTCCCGTTTTTTTTGAGTCCGAAGAGGAAAGGCAATATAAAATTTCAAATGCAGCTTACAATGTAGCTATTTATGAAACTAATGGCATTGTTTCAAGTGCTTGGTACGACGATCCCATTGGAAGGTCTTGGAACCTTGGGAGACAGAAAAAAGTAAATCTATACCTTTCTCGCTACGACAATATCAGGAACTGGGAAGCTAGGCTCAATAATGGTTATATTCAGTTCTATATTAACGATACGCTTGGATTGAGCATGTCTTATGGATTACACAAAGATGTCATCAGATTTAATAAACAAGGCATATAACAACCCAATAAACTCACTCACTACGTTCGCTGGGACGCATACTCGTGGGGCGGCTGCGCCATTATGCCCCACATGTCTGCGCCCGTTATTGGAAAGTTATGTGCTTGCGTCAATTTGAAAACAAGGAAGTTTTATGAGATTCACTGATGAAGAAATGATAGCTGCGTTACAAGAATTAAACGCAAAGCAAAAACCGATGCAAGGACTCTTGGGAGCAATCATCGGAGCATTTGTCGGCTTTGTTTTTTATCTTTTCATTTCACAAATGGGAGCAGCCATTATCATTATGCTTGCTGTCCCTCCCGCATCAATTGGATTGTTTGCTCGATTTACCGGGCAAATGTATAGCTTAAAGTATAGACTTCCTGTTGGCGCAATTGGTGCATTACTTCATATCTTCGGCTGCTATATGTTGGGCCTCACCCCGCTAGCTTATATTCTTACCCCTGTTGCGTTTATCATCGCGGTTACCCTCAGCAAAGTGAAATTAGAGCGGGTTCACATTTGGGCAATTTCACAAGAGGAAATCGGGAAACTCAATGCGAAATAACGCTGTAAGTGGCTACGCACATAACAACTCAATAAACTCGCTCACTTCGTTCGCTGGGACGCATACACGCAGGGCGGCTTTGCCATTTTGCCCTACGTGCCTGCGCCCGTTATTGAAAAGTTATACGCTATGAGCATCAAGGATAGAAATGCAGCTTAAAAAACCTAAGTACCTTCTCATTACTCAAAAATCAGGGCTTAAGTTACCACTAATTTGGTGTGGTTCAGCGCTTTTAATCGGCGTGTTTACTCAAGAAATAGCAGCTGCAATCTTCATTTCATTCTCATCTTTTTTCTTAACTTGGCTTATTTGTAAACTTTCAGGCTTTTTCTTCAGCTTCCAAGAACACAGCGGCATTCTAAAAAACCATATTTACGATAACGTTTTAAAAGCAATTTGGTTTATAGCCCTGTTTTGCCTCGTAGTGAATTTCTTTAAATCTCTACTCTTAAAAACAGGAAGTGGAGCATTCTTGGGCTGTGTATTTTCAATCGTTTATTTTGCCTTTATGCTTTCTGCATCAAACTGCTGGGGTATGCACTTCGTTGAAAAACGCGTATAACAAAAAAATTAAGTCACTCACTTCGTTCGCTGGGACGCATACACGCAGGGCGGCTTCGCCATTATGCCCTACGCGCCTGCGCCCCCTTATTTAAAAGTTATGTGCTAATCTGTGTAATCAAAAATAAAAGGATTTATTTAATGAAACTACCAGCCTTCTTAATTCTAAGTATTCCTCTGC
>NZ_QJJN01000023.1:0-2706 GCF_003201515.1 Alteromonas sp. I10 | reverse complement strand
GTAAGCGATCAATATAGACCGTTGTGATTCGTTTAGTGTTTGAGGCTATCTTCGTTTGAGGAGATGCGTTCTATATCTAACCGTGCTTCACAGCCGAAGATAAAGTCCCCTTGCTCTTCTCTTATCCAGTGATCTCCAACCGCGCGGATATCATCGCTAAACTTGGTCTTCTTTCTTTTTATCAATCGTTTTACTTGAAGTTGTCCTTCTTTAGGCGCTTGAGAGAGTGCATCAAGCACCATTTTTTCATTTTTGTCTGTGTTGTGCCAAGTGTCCAGTACGATGGCATTCCACACGGTTATTATCGTCAGCATAGCATCTTCCATTTCTGCCTGACTGTAATCAGCAGGGAGTGCATTTAACACTCCTTTACCGAACTCCATAATTGTGGCTGAGATTTTAGTGTTGGGAAGTGAGTATTTTGACATCGCTGACTAACCTGTTTTGATTGTATTTTTGTTTCCAGAGCCGCGGCGTGAGGTCGATTACGTCCCTGGCCGGATGTAATGCCACGCGTTGTAATACATCCACCAGATAATGGTAGGGATTAACGCCTTGCAGTCGGCAAGTCACCATCAGGCTTTGCAGTATGCCCAGTTGTTCAGCGCCAAGTTCAGACCAGCAGAACAAATAGTTTTTTCTCCCTATGGGGATTACCCGCAATGCCCGCTCAAGATGATTGGTATCCATGGGTAAAGCAGGATTGCTCAGGAACACCTTGAGTTGGCTTTCTCGTTCATGCGCATAATGGAGTGCCTTGGCGAAGGGAGATTTGGGCAGTAAATGAGTGCGCTGTCGTTGTTGATAAACCCACCGGAAGAAGTCAGTAACGAGTGGCTCGCTGTGTTGTTTCCGGTAAGCATGAATATCGGCCAGGTCTAATTGTTTATGCCTGATGTGTTTTTCATGCCGGTAAAGCGTGGCGATGATATCCAGTGCCTGCTGCGCGGTGTGCGGCTCACTGTCGAGGGCTTTTTCAAAGCCCCTGCGCATGTGTACCCAACAGGCTGCATGCACAATCTGTTGTTCGTATTGATTTAATTGTTCAACCGTTTTGGTGTAGGCGGCATAACCATCGGTGAGCAAGGTGCCGGTAAAGTCCTGTAACTGTGCTTGGGCATGCAACATACCCCGGCTGTTACTCCAGGTAAACGCCACTTCATCACTGTCACCGTACAGGGGCCAGAAGTAGGTTTGTTTCATGTGTCCGGGTTTTCGGCCAGCGCCTTTAGTGCGACCTGCTTTAATGGGCACTTCATCCATGGCCAGTATTTTACTTTGCAGAATGTGTTGCCACTGGGCTTTGGCGATGGGTCGAAGCAGCTCAATGCCTTTTTGTATCCAGTTGATTAAGGTGGCCCGGCTAAGGGTAATACCGCTATCCAGCATCCGTTGATGTTGGCGGTGAAGCGGTAAGTGATACACCGCTTTATCAACCATCAGTCCGGCGAGCAGTGAGACATCGCAGTAACAGCCTTCCAGCACATTGCCTGGCGCTGGGGTATCCTTAATGGTTTGCGTGGTTTTATGACGCACGACCTGTCGACGGAATCTCAATACCACATAACTGCCAGGCTGTTGTGCTAAGCGACAGGTTTCTTTGGTATCCACTAATTCATACTGGTCGGCATCCGCCCCCTGTAATTCTGGCGCAGGTATATCAATAATCTGTTGCGGCACTGTCTCATCAAAACGCAGGCCTTCATCATTGACATCCGAGTCGCGACGTTGCTTTTGTGAGGAACGAGTATGTGCCTTCACCGGTTTTGTTTCTGCCGGTAAGGTGAGGGTTTCCCCCTCATCAAACAAACTGCTCTGTGCCGGATTATCCGCTAACACCTTTTCAGACTTACGCCCGAACAACTGACGTTTAAGCCAGTCGAGTTGCTGCTTGAGTTGCGCAATTTCATCGGCTTGATGAGCAAAGGCAGCCTCAATTTCAGACGGTGAAAGGTGACTAATAGAGCGTGTTTTCATGGGCTAAATTATAACAAAATCAGTTAATTAAATCGCCTGTTTTGTTTGTCTTTTTGCCAGTAAATCCCATCAATCAAACACTGTAACTGAGCGCTGTTTAATGGTGTTTTTGCTGTGCCGTCAGTGACTTTGGCGAAGGTACCTCTTTCTAGACGTTTGCTCCACAAACAATAACCGCCCTGATGGTAATACAATACCTTTAGCTGGGTGCGGCGTTTATTGATAAACACAAACCAGTCACCACAATGCGCCTGCATGCCCAACTTGCTCTGTACCAGCGCTGCCAACCCATCAAACTGTTTGCGCATATCGGCATTGCCGGTGTACAACCAAATACGCCCATTGGATAAGGGTAACATCAGGCGGCTCGGTTCATCCGCAGCACCACACCACCGGGTAATACCAGTTCAATCTCCCACGCTGAATCTATGCTTTGGTTCCCGCTCGCTGGCATATCAAAAGCAAGCCAGTTATCCTGCCGCGCAAACGGTTGACTATCATTGCTCAGTTTTTTACGCCACAGATAGAAGTTTGATACCGTTAAATCATATTGCGCACAAAATTCACTGACCGATAGTTCGCTTTCTGCTTGCTTGTCAACCAACCTTTGCCATTGCTCACGTGTACGTCTTTTTGTTGCCATCAGTAAAGTCTCCGTTAGTAAAATCTACGGAGGCTATTTTACGGAGTAGCACCGCAGGGAAAAGACGGTCTAAAATGATCGCTTAC
>NZ_QJJN01000022.1:0-3296 GCF_003201515.1 Alteromonas sp. I10 | reverse complement strand
CTCGTTAAGAGTGACATTAAAGCTACTTGGTCAACAACATGATAGAACACTAGTGTTAATCTATTCAGATGTTGTCGCCTATGAGTTCTTAGGTTCAGAAAATAGTTTTAACCCAAATGACACTTTCCATGGAGATATATTGGATCATCGCATTAGTATTACTGGCGACGCTTACAAACATATAATTGAAATGCGTTCAGGCTCTATCTTCAAGGTTGTTTTTAAGGGGTTCTCTTTTGAAGAACAAAGTAGCACATAACAAAAAAATTAAGTCACTCACTTCGTTCGCTGGGACGCATACATGCGGGGCGGCTTCGCCATTATGCCCCACATGCCTGCGCCCCTTATTTAAAAGTTAGGTGCTTATGGGTAATAAGACGGATTCTGGACCTTATATAAATACTATTACAAACTCTCATTGGCTTCTGCTCCTGTTCGTTGCTACTTTTGTTACTTCGTTTTATTGGCAAATGTCATCTATTTTTGTTTACGTTATTGGCTCTATTATCGGTATTTACTGTTGTGCTATTCACTCGATTGCTTGGCGCTACAAAAATGAATTTATACGCTTATTTCTGTTTTTCATACCTGCTATAGTCTTCGTCAGTAAATATGGGCTTTATGGGCTTCAAACATTACTGTGGGGGTTTATTCTGGCAATGGCTATATGGACAGTTTTCCGTAAAAAAGCATTGCACTACGTGGTTGGCCGCACCTAACAACCCAATAAACTCACTCACTTCGTTCGCTGGGACGCATACACGCGGGGCGGCTGCGCCATTATGCCCCACATGCCTGCGCCCGTTATTGGAAAGTTATAAGCCAAGAGGTTTTAATGGAATTTAAAGACCTACCACTACATGATGGATTAGTAAAAACCATTTCAATAAATTGGTCTGGTAAGTCAGCTGAGATTTTCTTAGATTGCTTCTTAATGCCAAACCAAAGTGCTCAGCCATGTTCATTAACGTTTTCCGGCATTTCCTCAATTAACGTACCAATGGCTACACCTTGGGTGTGAATCTAACTCTATTAATATGGCAAGGGTTCAAAACAACATTTTTCAAATTGAATTACAAAGTGGTGACACATTGCAACTTGAGGCAACAGCTTTTGACTTCGAAACAATTGGCTTATAACAACTCAATTAACTCGCTCACTCCGTTCGCTGGGACGCATACACGCGGGGCGGCTTCGCCATTATGCCCCACGTGTCTGCGCCCGTTATTGAAAAGTTAGGTGCTTTAAGGAAATTTGAGAATGGATATCGAAATAACAAAGTTACTAGTCCCGGCAATAACTGGACTTTTTGCGGGTACGATCGGTTCTTTAATTGCTCCTTGGGTTAACTGGAGAATCGAAAAACATAGAAAATCTATCGAATATAAACAAGATCTTATCAAAGATGCTCGCAAACTCGTTGATAACGCTGATTCATTAGAAGCAATACTATCGTCATCACTATGGGGTTTTATTTCAAGTCATCTGACTAAAGAGGAGAGGTACTCCGTTTCAAGCGGAAACCATTTGCATCAACCAAGTATCCAAGGGATGGACGAATTAGCGATGCGAAAGCAAAAGATATCTCACATGCTTCACCGCCTAGAAAGTGAATGGCATTTTTAAAATACGCACCTAACAAACAACTGTTGGCGCTCACTGCGTTCGCTGGGACACAAATACATGGGCTCCCTCGCTTCGCTCGTTATTTTAGCCCATGTATTTGTGCCCCAAAGTTGGGCGTTATGCGTCAAGGACACTTCTATGAGTAACCATGCTCAATATGGATTTATAGCCATCCTTCTGGGTTTATTAATGTATTTCGCGTACCTTTCTTTTATGCCAGAAGAAAAAGTACTCGTAGTGAATACAGTTAATCATGACCGGGTTATTTGTGGATTAGCCACATGTGGTCACCATGCGATTATTTTAAAATCTAACACAGTGGTTAATTTAAACGGCGAAGACATTTTACTAAGCGAATTCATTTCTCGCTTGGGTAAAGGACTAGACCAATGTGAGGCTAGAACGCTATTTATAGCAGCAAACCCGAACTTAGACAGCGGGTTGGTAATCGAGCTCTCAAACTTAATCACCGCTAAGATTCCAGACATCAAAATTGGCTGGGGCAGCAATGACGCATAACAACTCAATAAACTCACTCACTACGTTCGCTGGGACGCATACACGCGGGGCGGCTTCGCCATTATGCCCCACATGCCTGCGCCCGTTATTGAAAAGTTAGAAGCCAAGGAGAATCATGGCTCGTCGTTCAGAGTTCAAAGGAATTGTAAGAAACTTTGCTCACATGCTAAACAACCGCAATAACGATCATCTTGGTTACTGGGCTACAGGACAACTATGCTTGCTCGCACAGAAACAGAACATCTCTTCTATATCAATCAATCTGTTAGAAATAGAGCATAACAGCGTAATAAACCACCTCGAACCTTTTGCTAAAAGCATTCGGAAATCACTCATTAATATGCTGAACTCTCATAAAATCCCATCATCATGGCTTACGTCAGCTACTGTTACTTTTAGCTTTAATGAACAATATCAAAAGCAGTATCACTATTGGCGTTCGGCTCTGGGCTCCCCCTATCTGGTAACGTTGGAAATCACGTCAGACTTAGGCAAGGTGTATAAACAAACATTTGGTGGTAATGTAAATCCACACGATCCTCTTAAGGAACAACGGCGTGCAGGCTTCTAACAAAAAAATTAAGTCACTCACTTCGTTCGCTGGGACGCATACACGCGGGGCGGCTTCGCCACTATGCCCCACGTGCCTGCGCCCCTTATTTAAAAGTTATGTTTTTCAGGAGGATTACCATGGAGTGGTTTAAATTAATTATCGATTTAGTCGGTAAAATAATATGGCCCATCGTATTTCTAGTGGTCGCTAGCTACTTTAAAAAAGAAATTGCCGCCCTTTTGAAGAGAGTCAAAAAGGCCAAATATAAAGACATGGAAATTAGTTTGGGAGAAGAGATAAAGGAAGTCAAAAACGAAGCTATGCACGCTGGTATAACTATCGCCTACCCAGCTAACAGTTTCAAAATACACGATGACCCAAACTACGCAGAAGCAGCTTTCATCAAATCTTGGCAAAAAATAGAAAGCTTATTAGTCAATGCATATAAAGCTAATAATCCTTCAACTGACAGAATTCCATTAGTAAGACATCTGCTTTCTAACGTAAGCGATCATTTTAGACCGTCTTTTCCCTGCGGTGCTACTCCGTAAAATAGCCTCCGTAGATTTTACTAACGGAGACTTTACTGATGGCAACA
>NZ_QJJN01000021.1:0-3803 GCF_003201515.1 Alteromonas sp. I10 | reverse complement strand
CAGGCTAACACTCTCTTGCCTGAAGTTTCGGTGTAATACAGTTTCCCAGTTGTGCATGCCGACGATAAAAAGAGCGCTACAAAAATTATTAAAAATCTATGAATCAAAAGATTTCCCTGTTCATCTAACATTAAGCTAAGCGGCGCTGGCATGTGGGCTAAAATTTCGAGCGAAGCGAGTTAGCCCACATGTTAGCGTCCGAGCGACCGAAGGGAGTGAACTTAAGCGCTTTGTTAGAAGCAGAGGCTGTTCCTTCGGCCTTTTTAAAAACTAATGAAGCCAGCATACGATTGATTGTTAACACAAACAAGCGAAACGACTGTGCAGTGACGGTTTTGATTTGACTGAAGCTAGCCGCCATCTCAGCTATCGAGTGCAATGGCGCTTGCTGTCTGAAAATAAGGGCTTGAAGGTAAAGCGCCTATTACACCACCTTTGAATTGAAAGCGGCGGATTTAAACCTACCACAAGCCAGAGCGATGCTAATGAAAACAGGAGAGGGTGGTTCCACTGGGATTTTCATAAAGCCAAACGCAGTTTAGGCTGACGCCTTATAACACCCACATAAGGGGCAGTAATGCGTGGGCTAAAATTTAGAGCGAAGCGACAGAGCCCACGTGTTACTGTCCCAGCGAGCCTGCGAGCGGCTTAATGTGTTTGTTAGCATCAATTTCACCGATTTTTGTTTTTATTCTCTGATAAATGTCATCTATACCGGTTGCTAGTTCCTGAATATTATAATGTTCACCGCGAAAGCCGAATATATTAGTTTTCGGATCGAAATGATGAATAATGTCTGAGTCTTGAATTGCATTTCCACCAATAGCATTACGAGGGCCGAATAGTTGATGTACTATATTTCTATTTTTACTACTTTCTGCCCACTCATCCAAACGTTCATCGAAGTGTTCAAAATGGTCTCTTAATGCTCGATTTTGTACGGCATGCCCGCTTTGCAACTCAAGTAAGTCTCTAAGAAACTGACCTCTTCTTTGTGCTCGCTTTTTACTCTCTTTATTTCTTCCTCCTGGAGGCCAAAAAATGCGAGAAATTGCGGCAGCATGGTGTATTAGATCTAGTGCATATTGAAAAAAATCACCGTCAATTTTCTTTTGCATTATCGCATTCATTATTTTTATAGAATTGAAACATCTTTCACATTCTTGTTCAGCTTGCTCAAGATATATTTTTATTAAAAAGTCATCCATGTTTCACCTTGATGCTAACGCTAAGCTAAGGGGCGATTGCACGTGGGGCATAATAACGAAGTTGCCCCGCGTGTAAGCGTCCCAATGACCGAAGGGAACGACTTAAGCGTTTTGTTAGAAGCAGAGCCTGTTCCGTTGGCCTTATTAAAAACTATTGAAGCCAGCATACGATTGATTGTTAAAGCAAACAAGAGAAACGACAGCGCGGTGATGTTTTTGATTTAGCTGAGGCAAGCCGCCATTTGAATTAACAAACGCATTGGCGCTTGTTGACCCAAAATAAGAACTTTGCGATGAAGCGCCTAATGCGCAACCGCAGGATTTAAAGCGGCGACATTAAACCTACCATAAGCCAGAGCGATGCTAGTGAAGACAGGTGAAGGTAGTTGAACTGATTGTTTGAGTAAGCCAAACGCAGTTTAGGCTGACGCCTTCTAACGCCCCGATAACGGGCGACTGCTTGCTGCGAAAATGGCGAAGCCGCAGCGAGTAGGCGTCCCAACGAGCGCAGCGAGTGTGTTAATCGGTTTGTTAGGTATCAAGCTAAAACAAACCACCGGACTTATAGCCCAAATACCCACCAACACAATACAAAAATGGAGAAAGAAACAAAGGAGCTAAACCGCCTATGTTCGCACCACCACCGGTATGTGTTAGCACTAAAATTGTCGAATAGAGCACAATTAGGATAGAAATCACAAGGAGACCGACAGCCATACCTTTTAAGGATTTTAAATCGGGGCGCTTAGTCAATATTGCAATCATACTGGATAGTAAAAATGGAACTCCGAACATTAGAAAGCTTACAACTAACAATTGACTAAAACCTTCATGGCGAAACACCAAAGATATTACTGCCAATGCGCACACCGTAAGAGCTATGCCTGTAAAGCCGAATCTAATTGAAAATAGTTTTCGATCTTTATTTAAGCCCATAAAAATTCAAATTCCCTTTTGATACCTAACATCCACATAAGGGGCAGTAACACGTGGGCTAAAATCCGAGCGAAGCGACAGAGCCCACGTGTTACTGTCCCAGGGAGCTTGCGACCGACTTAATGTGTTTGTTATGTGTTTTACTCAAATGATGCTCCAAGGGTTGAACCCAACAGACTGAATAGCGGGCGCTATGGTGTCTGCAAGAAACTCCCTTTCTTCAGTATCAAAATCAAGCCATGGAAGCTGATCAACTAACAATTGAATTTGTTCTTTCTTTTGCTCGCTATTAAGGTCGTCATTGAGATGGATTTTCCTTAGCGAAATCAAAAACTCATTCGTTGTTTTTTCAAGAGAGATAATGACTGCGGTTGGAGATGGTATTAACCCGCGAGGCTCCCAAAGTTCCACTGAGTAATTGTTATTTTGAATTAATTTATCAATGACGCCGGTGTTGCGCTCCATTGCAATAACATCCCAAGAAAAAAGATAAAATACGACAATAAGACTCAATTTCATAGTGACACATAACACCCTGCTTAGGGGCGGAAACACTTGGGCTATAATTTAGGAGCGAAGCGACGCAGCCCATGTGTTTGCGTCCCAGCGAGCCTGCGAGCGACTACAGCAGTTTGTTATGCGATTTTTAATAAAAACCTTGTTCTTTCAATGTTAGATGCTTTTGATTTGCCATCTAAGGACTCCCGAAGCGACATTTGTTCCTGTGCGTCTAGCACTGATTGAGAACTCAGCAGTGCTGTTGAGGTACCATGTGTTGAATACCATTCTTCTGAACATGTTGAGATAAACTGAGACATAGCCGACGCACATTTTTCTATAGAGCTTGGTTCTTCGGAATATTCAAATCTGGCTAATTCATTAAGTTCCTGCTCGATTGGCCCAAATAACGCAACAAATTCCAACTCAGAGTTTAGTGGTCTGACACACGTGTGAATTCTAAAAAATGGACCAAAAGTGAATTTGTGAATATGAATAAACTGAACCAAATGCTCTCGTTCTCTGACCCAGATCGTTGGCTTGGTTCGCATAAAACCGAGTGCCTTGATTTGATTAGTAAGCATTCTCAAGACTTTATCTGCATTGGAACGTTCTAGTTTTTTATCCATGTTACACCAATCGCATAACATTAAGCTAAGCGGCGCAGTTGCGTGGGGCATAATGGCGAAGCCGCCCCGCGTAAATGCGTCCGAGCGACCGAAGGGAGTGGTCTTAAGCGCTTTGTTATAAGCAAAGCCAGTTCCTTTGGTCTTTTTTAAAAATCATTGACGCCAGCATACGATTGATAGTTAACACAAACAAGCAAAACGACTGAGCAGTGAAGGTTTTGATTTGACTGAAGCTAGCCGCCATCTGAGCTATCGAGTGTAATGGCGCTTGCTGGCTGAAAATAAGAACTTGTAGATTAAGCGCCTATTACACCAACTTTGAATTGAAAGCGGCGGATTTAAACCTACCACAAGCCAGAGCGATGCTGATTAGAAAAGGTGAGGGCAGTTGTAAAGGGATTTTTATAAAGCCAGACGTAATTTAGACTGACGCCTTATAACACCCGCATAAAGGGCGATAACACATGGGCTAAAATTAGGAACGAAGTGACGCAGCCCATGTGTTAGCGTCCCAGCGAGCTTGCGAGCGATT
>NZ_QJJN01000020.1:0-4723 GCF_003201515.1 Alteromonas sp. I10 | reverse complement strand
GCTAAAGACCACTCCCTTCGGTCGCTCGGACGCATTTACGCGGGGCGGCTTCGCCATTATGCCCCACGCAACTGCGCCGCTTAGCTTAATGTTAGCTGCTTTTTTTAGTTTTTGAGGCAGTTTCTTAGTCAAACTTAATACATTGATTGTGTACATTCATCCAAAGAGGAAATTCACATGAAATTGTATCCAAGTATTGCTCTTATCTTAAAATCTGAAAAATTTAAAAAACTTGCACGTTATTTCGTTCCACGTGTATGCCGGTTGTTAAACATCCATAATAAAAAGCTGATTATGGCTTTAGGGCTTCTGCTCCCTACATTGACAGAACAGACGCTAGCAGGAGGTGTTCCGTATCCAACATATGTAGTCATTTGCACATATTTTTGTTTAATATTGGGATATTGGTTGGTGCTTCGAAAAATCAGCTCCTATTTCTCCAATCTAGTTTAGATCCAATTAGCTGAGTTCAGTGGCTGCAGCTAACAAACTGCTGTAGTCGCTCGCAGGCTCGCTGGGACGCAAACACATGGGCTGCGTCGCTTCGCTCCTAAATTTTAGCCCATGTGTTTCCGCCCCTAAGCAGGGTGTTAAATTTCAAGGAAGTATCGTGCAAGAATCACGGAAACTAGATGATTATTTGATAGAGAGGCCCAAGCCAAGCGGGATAGATGTTTTATGTGGTTTGAAGCATTTTGCAATTATCACTTACGCTGTTCCGGCGGGGAGATTTAAAGACATATTTCCAGATCGCTTTCAGCTAGATACAGTCGAAGTGGATGGTCAGGAAATGGGGCTTATATCCGTAGTTCCGTTTATTGATGTAGACTTTACATCAGCAGTGTTTCCGTTCCCCAAATTTACGATGGGGCAAACCAACTATCGTATATATATTATCGATAGAAAAACGGGTGAGCGTTGCGTTTGGTTTCTTGGTACAACGCTGGACTCGTGGACGCTCGCAGTTCCTAGATATTTATGGAATCTTCCGTGGCACTCCGGAAAAGTTAGTTTCGACTGCGTGCTTAATGAAACTAGTGGTTTATACGATAAGTACCTTATGGAAACAGCATCTGATTGGGCGGCAGCTTCGGTAGAGTTGGTTCAATCTAACTCGGATAGATTTGATTTTCCAGGTTTTCCCGATGTTGAGTCAGCGTTGGTCTACCTAACTCACCCTTTGGCTGGCTTTTATTATAGAAGAGACAACAAACTAGGTACCTATCGAGTTTGGCACAAAGAGCTAGAGGTCAAGCCAGCCAAGCTTGTGTCAGCTAGCTTCAAGCTTCTATCTACTCTGGGAATTGTAAACGAGTCAGAGCAAAATTCACCGTATAGCGTCTTAATCGAGCCTATCAATGAGTTTACTATTTACTTGCCGCCAACTGTTATTGAGTAAAAAATTTAACAAGGCGGTCAAGCTGACGTCTATTTCGTCGCTTGTTTATGTGGCGGTCGCTACGCTGCCACAACACAATCAACTACATCGCCGCAGCTTACCGCGGCGTTAGAAGCCAAGGAGAATCATGGCTCGTCGTTCAGAGTTCAAAGGAATTGTAAGAAACTTTGCTCACATGCTAAACAACCGCAATAACGATCATCTTGGTTACTGGGCTATAGGGCAACTATGCTTGCTCGCACAGCAAGAGAACACCTCTTCTGTATCAATCAATCTGTTAGAAATAGAACATTACAGCGTAAAAAACCACCTCGAACCTTTTGCTGAAAGCATGCGGAAATCACTCATTAATATGCTGAACTCTCATAAAATTCCCTCATTATGGCTTACGTCAGCTAATGTTACTTTTAGCTTTAATGAACAATATCAAAAGCAGTATCACTATTTGCGTTCAGCACTGGGCTCCCCCTACCTGGTAACGTTGGAAATCACGTCAGACTTAGGCAGGGTGTATAAACAAACATTTGGTGGTAATGTAAATCCGCACGATCCTCTTAAGGAACAACGGCGTGCAGGCTTCTAACAAAAAAATTAAGTCACTCACTTCGTTCGCTGGGACGCATACATGCGGGGCGGCTTCGCCATTATGCCCCACATGCCTGCGCCCCTTATTCAAAAGTTATAAGGCGTCAGCCTAATCTGCGTTCGGCTCTATAAAAATACCAGTGCAACTACCCTCACCTGTTTTCATTAGCATCGCTCTGGCTTGTGGTAGGTTTTATTCCGCCGCTTTCAATTCAGAGGTGGTGTAATAGGCGCTTTACCTTCTAGTTCTCATTTTCAGCCAGCAAGCGCCGTTACACTTGATAGCTCAGATGGCGGCTAGCTTCTGTCAAATCAAAAACATCACTGCACAGTCGTTTTTCTTGTCTGCGTTAACAATCAATCGTATGCTGGCTTCAACAGTTTTTAAAAAGACCAAAGGAACTGGCTTTGCTTATAACAAGGCGCTTAAGACCACTCCCTTCGGTTGCTCGGACGCAATTACGCGGGGCGGCTTCGCCATTATGCCCCACGCAACTGCGCCGCTTAGCTTAATGTTATGTGCTTGGAGTAACATGCAGAAAGAAAACGGTGATACGGAAATTGCTTTTTTGGCAGCGTTGGCATTATGGCTAGTTACCATTGGTACGGGCTGGTTATCCAAGTTAGTTTTCGAAATGTGGCAAGATGGAAGCTCCATTGAATTTGTTAGCCGTAAAGCAAGAATCCTTAATCATTTTCCAACATCGTTTATTTTTTTTCTCTCTCTGGTAGTTTTAGCAATAATGGCCTTTTATGCAGCCAAGCAGACGCTGAAGTTTGTTACCTATTTGCGCAATTAATATGCTGTTGTTATTAAACGCACATAACAAACAAATTATGGCACTCGCTGTCGCTCGCTGGGACGCAAACATGTGCGCGGCTTCGCCATTTTTGCACACATGTCTGCGCCCCATATTTGGAAGTTATGCGATTGGTGGAACATGGATAAAAAATTAGAACGTTCCAATGCAGATAAAGTATTAAGAAGACTTACTAATCAAATCAAGGCACTTGGTTTTATGCGTACCAAGCCAACGTTTTGGGTCAGAGAACGAGAGCATTTGGTTCAATTCATTCATATACACAAATACACTTTCGGACCGTTTTTTAGGATTCACACGTGTGTAAGGCCATTAAACTCTAAGTTGGAATTTGTTGCGTTATTTGGTCCAATCGAGCAGGAACTTAATGGAGCAGCTAAATTTGAATACACTGAAGAACCAAGCTCTATAGAGAAGTGTGCGTCGGCTATGTCTCTGTTTATCTCAACATGTTCAGAAGAATGGTATTCAACACTTGGTACTTCAACAGCGCTACTGAGTTCAGAATCAGTGCTAGACGTACAGGAACAAATGTCACTACAGGAGTCCTTAGATGGCAAATCAAAAACATCCAACATTGAAAGAACAAGGTTGTTATTAAAAATCGCATAACAAACCGCTGTAGTCGGTCGCAAGCTCCCTGGGACAATAACACGTGGGCTCAGTCGCTTCGCTCCAAATTTTAGCCCACGTGTTATTGCCCCTAAGCGGGGTGTTAGCCATCAAGGATAGATCTATGAAGTACTTTTCATTGCTGGTATTAATTTTCGGGACTCACTTAAATGCCCACGCGTGTTCGATTTTTGGCTCGCAACTTTTTAAGCCTAATTTAGAGTATTGGGAACAACACCCTGGGCCAGCTCAAACAAATCGCAACGAAGAGGGAGAGTATTGGGAGTCAGTCCCTGTACCTGTTGTATCCGAGATTAAGGTTGAACGTGCAACCTATCAAGACAACAACTCTTGCTCAGATGCAGGCATCTTAAGTTTAACAGTTTCATTACCAGACACATCAACTTATGAACTCGAAGAGTTTGGCGTATATTTTCATGTAATTGATGGCGATTTGCCGGATTTGATCTTTCCAAATACTCCGCTCATAGGAACAATTAAAGAAAACAAAATGTATTTCTTATTCCCATGGTTAGACCAAAAGCCCCGATTCCAGAAGCCACTGGATATACGTCTTGAAGTAAGGCTTGTAACAAACGGATTGGATTTAGGTAGAGCTGGCATTGTGAACATCAAGCAGATTGATGGCTAACAAACGCATTAAATCGCTCGCAAGCTCGCTGGGACGCTAACACATGGGCTGCGTCACTTCGTTCCTAATTTTAGCCCATGTGTTTTCGCCCTTTATGCGGGTGTTATGCATCTACGGACACATTGAATGGACTCAGACATTGAATTAAATATCAGCTTTAGATTCTTTTCGCTTACAGAAGAATTATCCAACGAAATCAAATCAAGCCTTGAAGCCTCATCTTGTAGACCTAATAAAAAATTAGGTGGTTTTGTCGTGTGCGTGCCTCTGACACCATCTTCACTGGAATTTATAGGAAGTTTTATAACTTCTAATAATGTAGAAGTAGAGAATACAGATATCTTCGTTTCATTTGTAACTGAGTACGATTCAAGAGTCATTGATCTGCCAAATATTATCACTAAAGCTTCTTTTTCTATTGGCTCACCGGTTACACTCTCATATACGGTGGTTTAGGTGCATAACAACTCAATAAACTCACTCACTTCGTTCGCTGGGACGCATACACGCAGGGCGGCTTCGCCATTATGCCCCACGTGCCTGCGCCCGTTATTGAAAAGTTATAAGGCGTCAGCCTAAACTTCGTTTGCCTTAGTAAAAAAAGTGGTGCAACTGCCCTTACCTGTTTTCGTTAGTATCCCTCTGACTTGTGGT
>NZ_QJJN01000019.1:0-4963 GCF_003201515.1 Alteromonas sp. I10 | reverse complement strand
AAAGCAAATATAAGTTGAATTTGTTTACCTAGGGAATTTGAAATTTCATCTCTCCTTGAATAAAAATAACCACTATCGCTAAACGTAGTTATAACGCCCAACTTTGGGGCACAAATACATGGGCTATAATTAGGAACGAAGTGACGTAGCCCATGTGTTTGTGTCCCAGCGAACGAAGCAAGAGCCTTGAGTGGTTTGTTATGTTTCGGTGCTATGAGCACACTTTGCCTCTTCAAACTCCCACACTCCCGCAGATTCACCTGATTCTAAAATTGAATAAGCGGCAAATATATTGGTTGAAGGTGGTACGTCAATACTTAATAGCTTTGACTGGGAGCCTTCAAAAGTACAACCAATGTTTTCAAGTTTCTGCCAATAATGACCAAATCTATCGCTTTCTAGAACTCCAGCTTCTAATAGTACTCGATAAGTTGAGTGACCTGAGCTTTCGACAATTTCTACAACCTCGGGAGTTTCGTTACCTATAGCTTTTGCAACATCAAGATAGCTAAAACCATAAGCTGCGAACGGCGAGTTCTGAAGTCTGTAGAGATCGTTACCCAGAGGCTCTGCCCACATAGTTTCTGTACTGGCATTTTGAATGTTATTCGATGTTAGCGTAACGCTGACTTTTACTAAATTTTCCAAAATATCTTCCGAGAAACATAACACCCGCATAACGGGCAAATATACGTAGGCTAAGATACCGAGCAACGCGAGGGGAGCCTTCGTATATTTGTCCCTAGCGAGCAAAGCGAGTGTTCATACGTTTGTTAGTTTTTATGCTACCACGAAGATTGAATAAATGAACAACCACAGTATTTGAAAGCCATAACTAAGCCGCTGGTGAAGACCGGGGACACTTTTAAGTTCGAGTGCTTTTGCTAATTTAAATGAAAAATAAAAACAGCCCAAAATACAAAAGAAGGAAAGATACCGAAGCGGCACAGGATAAAAACTAGAAAAAGTAACTATCAGAGGTGCAACGATGAATGAAAGGAGCATAATTAATCCTGACCACGTGTGTATCTTGCAACTTCGGGAGGGCGACTTTGTATATGCGTCGGCATCCATTGGGAAGTAGCCGCAAATCCAAGTACATATTCCATGAACGATAACCAAAACGCCAATTACTACAGTTGGTACATGAGACTGATATGAAATAATTAAGTAGTACCCAAAAAGAACGAACAGCGCACCTAAAGGGTAATTGTTTATTGCAGGAGACAATTTTTGAGTAGGGCTACCGAAAGCGCCGAGTTCACTACAGAACTGTTTTGAGTGGCTGTAGTTTGGATAGAAGAGAGAAGCAATATAAATACCTAACACAATCCAAATCGAAGCAACGATCCCCGTGTAGGCAAAAATGTTATTCAAACCTAATTCCTCCTTGAAAAACTAACTTTTAAATATGGGGCACAAACAGGCAGGCTATAATGGGGAAGCCGCCTGCCTGTTTGTGTCCCAGCCCGCCTGCGGGCGAAATAATTTTTTTGTTAGGTAACTTAGCGTCCATATCCCTCGGTACTTTTTATTACTAACGTCTTTGCGTTAGCCTTTTTACAATAGTCTAAAACAGAGGCTATTATGGTTTGATTAGTGGAATTGTCGTAAAGAACTAAAATATTCTGAGATGATTGTTTTTCTATATGTGCGAGCAGCTCATCAGCAGATAAAAACTCTACATCTTTGAAGATATACTTACCGGCAGTTATGTTTATTAAATTGCCACCACTTTTAGCCCATTCTTCGTCCTCTAATGAGTGATACTTTATTGCTAAATCTATTGAGTTCAAATCCATTTGTTACCTAACTTTCCAATAACGGGCGCAGACATGTGGGGCATAATGGCGAAGCCGCCCCGCATGTCTGCGTCCCAGCGAACGAAGTGAGTGTGTTGATTGGGTTGTTATATGCCGTTTCAAAATAGCCAAACCAATGGGCATAAAAATCAATCATCGCTTCGTCCTTCTGTCCCCGTGTATAGTCCGTTACTTCCGGATTGATCTGCAACGGGTGTGCCGGGCGACGTGTTAGAAAAAGAACTTCTAACAATAAAATATGTAATGGTTGGTCCGACGATAGGGATTAGCCAATTAATTATTAAGCAAAGGGTCATGGAGCTTTGTTGTTTAAAAAACGCTCCTCTGATACCAATAGCATTAACAAATGCTAAGACCAAGTGTAGACAAGTAAAACCAACTATAAAATAGATAGTAGTCACATGAGTCCCTTAGGCATACAACGCCCCAGCGAGCCTGCGAGCGGCTATAGTGGTTTGTTATGAACCAGTAGTTTGAATATTGCTCAGAAACAAATTTCCATCCATGACGAATGTATAAGTAATTTTACGTGTTTTACCAGAGTCATCTGTGTATTGAGCCGAAACCATACAACTTTCGTTACTGCAGCGCGTATCGAGCGTGTCTTTTTGTAAACTTATGCCAGAAAACAATGTACCAATAAGTTTTCCGCCGTTTAACGACATTTCATCTTGCTTAGAAGGTTCCCAGTAACGAATGGCTTCTGCATAATTACCTTGATTGACAGTGTGTTGAAACTTAACGGCTAACTCAGCCGCGTCATTTTTAGCTGCATATGAATTAGCTGACAACAGCGAAAGACAAGATATTAAAATTTCCTTTTTCATAATATTTCCTTATGGTTCATAACGCTAAGCTAACGGGCGCAAACATGCGGCGAAAATGGCGAAGCCGCCGCGTGTTTGTGTCCCAGTGACCGCAGGGAACGAGTTAAGCGTCTTGTTAACTCTCAATCAACACTCTGCTGGTTGGCTTTTTGACGACGAAGGCTATGGTGCCTGCATGTATGTCCATGAGTGCGTGTACCACTATAACGACTAAAATACTATCGAAATATATGTATGCCAACGATAGAAGAAATCCTACGACCGCACTCTTAATAACATGCATCCAGCCAAGGTAGAGATGCCAAAAGCCAAAAATTACACTACTTATTACGCAAGCAATAATCCAATTTGAGTAAGCTTCTAAAAAGTGCAGTAGATACCACCTGAAAATCAGTTCTTCACATACTCCTGCACTCATCGATACAAGACCTACAAATGTGAAATATTCCTTTCGATTTGTTGGTAGCAGTTCATCATAAGAATCGTTATTTTTGGCAAAAATGCTTCTTATTTGAGCTTTAATTTCGTCGTTATTATTAATTGAAGTGGCTGAATATAGAGTATATGTCGCTAGAGCGCAGCATATTAACAAGGCCAATCCCATAACCATTATTGAATCTGGGATTATGTTCGGAGAGCTTACACTGAGCGTGTCGATTGAAAAAGCGTATATGAGGAAAGCAGTTACAAGCCATAACATTATTGATAGCTTCCAATATTCCTGTATTTTTGTCTTGAGCTTGTACTTCTCAAGAGCAATATCCAGAAACGGAAATAGAAAAATTACGGTTAATAAAACAATTTCTAAAAAATCCATCTTATCTTTCCTTGTTGAGAGCTAACGCCCACATAAGGGGCAGTAATACGTGGGCTAAAATCCGAGCGAAGCGACAGAGCCCACGTGTTACTGTTCCAGCGAGCTTGCGAGCGGCTTAATGTGATTGTTAGGTGCGTGCTCATTTAAACTGCATTTTGTTTCTTACTAGTTGAAATATACATGCACCAGTTAATGCCGCATACACACCCAAAATAAAGTAAAACATGTTTGGGCTGGTTTCTAGAGAATAGTCCTCGCCACCTTTAGGGGAGACTTGTCCAGTAGATAGTCCATGAATAAATAAAGAGATGAAAAACAGGCCACAAGAAACTAAAAGAACCTTGTCGGATTTTGAGTGTTTCTTCATAAACGGTTTCATCCAATTTACACTTAAGAAGCTTAAGCAAAGCTTGATTCAGCTGACTTTCGCTAGTAGCACATAACGCAAAGCTAACGGGCACAAACATGCGGCGAAAATGGCGAAGCCGCCGCGTGTTTGTGTCCCAGTGACCGAAGGGAACGAGTTTAGCGCTTTGTTAGTTGCCATCTAAAAACATCCTAGAGTATGCGTAAAATAATGGTGATACCAGTAACACAACTAAGACAAGAGATACTGACTTGATAATTTTTATTGATAAAACTGCATCTTCAAATGATTCGTCTTTGCCAATTTCTACTTTTTTTGCAAACTCAGCGGCGGGTGTCCAATAAAATGAATAGTGTTCTTTGTACCCGAACACACCCCACAAAAGTGTATAACAAAGCAAAAGTGTAGCGAGATGTAATGAGTAATCTCCGCCGATTTGTATATATGAAAAGGCAAAGATCGCAACGTAAGAAAATACCGAGAAAATTTCACCTGATACTCTACCGAATGATAGAGGTTTAACCGAAACCACAAGGTAGATGTTAGCTGCTACAAGAAGCCCTAAGTAAAAATAAGTCCATACAGGCATGAGTGTTCCTTTGGCAACTAACTTTTAAATAAGGGGCGCAGACGCGTGGGTTAAAATGCGAAGCAGCTCACGTGTATGCGTCCCAGCGAACGGAGTGAGTGCGTTTATTGGTTTGTTAGTACCCTTAAACCCAATACTACCTGGCAACATTATTTAATTTTATTCCTATTTTTGATTATTTCACGATAGCTGAAATAGGTAAAAAATGGCGAAAGTAAATAAAAAGCTAGCAGCACATCTAGAGCAAAAAGTGGGTAAATTAGTTCTGCTTGGCCAATAGAGCCGCAAAAGTCCCACGAAAAGATAGAAATACATTCATAAACTGAAGTTGACCAGACATATGCAGTAAGACCGAATAAAACGCTAATTATCAAAAGACTTCTCAGCATTTTAAGATATAGCTTTTTGGATGGTTTTACTTTCAAGCTTCCTGCTCCGAGGGTACTAACACCCGCATAAAGGGCGATAACACATGGGCTAAAATTAGGAACGAAGTGACGCAGCCCATGTGTTAGCGTCCCAGCGAGCTTGCGAGCGATT
>NZ_QJJN01000018.1:0-3305 GCF_003201515.1 Alteromonas sp. I10 | reverse complement strand
CGAATGTTCTTTAACAATTTGGAAAGCTGATATTAATAGTAATCAATCAAAATTGAGTAACTGAGAAATCGAAAGATGACTTTTTACTCTACTTGACTGAATTGCTTGTTATCAATCGATGATTTGATAGCAAGGCAATTCTTCCGATTAGCTTGTCATTCATGCAACGTAACTTAGACAGAAGTCAAAAGGCTGTTTGGGGTTGTATGGTTAAGTGACGAAGCGTATACGGTGGATGCCTTGGCAGTTAGAGGCGATGAAGGACGTGTAAGTCTGCGAAAAGCTGTGGTGAGCCGACAAAATGCATTTGAGCCACAGATGTCCGAATGGGGAAACCCACCTATTTATAGGTATCGTTAACTGAATACATAGGTTAACGAGGCAAACGAGGGGAACTGAAACATCTAAGTACCCTTAGGAAAAGAAATCAACCGAGATTCCCCTAGTAGCGGCGAGCGAACGGGGAGCAGCCCTTAAGCTGTTTAGAATTTAGTGGAATCCTTTGGGAAGAGGAGCGATACAAGGTGATAGCCCTGTACACGACGGATTCTTTACAGTGAAATCGAGTAGGTCGGGACACGTGTTATCTTGACTGAATATGGGGGGACCATCCTCCAAGGCTAAATACTCCTAACTGACCGATAGTGAACCAGTACCGTGAGGGAAAGGCGAAAAGAACCCCTGTGAGGGGAGTGAAATAGAACCTGAAACCGTATACGTACAAGCAGTGGGAGCCACTTCGTGTGGTGACTGCGTACCTTTTGTATAATGGGTCAGCGACTTATATTTAGTAGCAAGGTTAAGTGAATAACGGAGCCGTAGCGAAAGCGAGTGTTAACTGCGCGTTTAGTTGCTAGGTATAGACCCGAAACCCGGTGATCTAGCCATGGGCAGGTTGAAGGTTGAGTAACATCAACTGGAGGACCGAACCCACTAACGTTGAAAAGTTAGGGGATGACCTGTGGCTGGGGGTGAAAGGCCAATCAAACCGGGAGATAGCTGGTTCTCCCCGAAATCTATTTAGGTAGAGCCTCGGACGAATTCCATTGGGGGTAGAGCACTGTTAAGGCTAGGGGGTCATCCCGACTTACCAACCCTTTGCAAACTCCGAATACCAATGAGAACTATCCGGGAGACACACGGCGGGTGCTAACGTCCGTCGTGGAGAGGGAAACAACCCAGACCGCCAGCTAAGGTCCCAAAATATTGCTAAGTGGGAAACGATGTGGGAAGGCATAGACAGCTAGGAGGTTGGCTTAGAAGCAGCCACCCTTTAAAGAAAGCGTAATAGCTCACTAGTCGAGTCGGCCTGCGCGGAAGATGTAACGGGGCTAAGCAATATACCGAAGCTGCGGCAGCAAGTTTACTTGCTGGGTAGGGGAGCGTTGTGTAAGTGGATGAAGGTGAGTTGTAAAGCTTGCTGGACATATCACAAGTGCGAATGCTGACATGAGTAACGATAATGGGAGTGAAAAACTCCCACGCCGGAAGACCAAGGTTTCCTGTCCCATGCTAATCAGGGCAGGGTAAGTCGGCCCCTAAGGCGAGGCAGAAATGCGTAGTCGATGGGAAACGGGTTAATATTCCCGTACTTATATAATCAGTGATGGAGGGACGGAGAAGGCTAGGCAAGCTTGGCGTTGGTTGTCCAAGTGAAAGTGAGTAGGCTGAAGACTTAGGTAAATCCGGGTTTTCAAGGCCGAGACACGAGACGAGCTCCCAAGGGAGTGAAGTTGTTGATGCCCTGCTTCCAGGAAAAGCTTCTAAACTTATGATTATATGAACCGTACCCCAAACCGACACAGGTGGTCAGGTAGAGAATACTAAGGCGCTTGAGAGAACTCGGGTGAAGGAACTCGGCAAAATTGTACCGTAACTTCGGGAGAAGGTACGCCTCTGTTTGTGAACACTTCGCGTGGTAAGCAAATGGAGGCCGCAGTGACCAGGTGGCTGGGACTGTTTATTAAAAACACAGCACTCTGCAAACTCGTAAGAGGACGTATAGGGTGTGACACCTGCCCGGTGCCGGAAGGTTAATTGATGGGGTTAGTTTTCGGACGAAGCTCTTGATCGAAGCCCCGGTAAACGGCGGCCGTAACTATAACGGTCCTAAGGTAGCGAAATTCCTTGTCGGGTAAGTTCCGACCTGCACGAATGGTGTAACCATGGCCACGCTGTCTCCACCCGAGACTCAGTGAAATTGAAATCGCAGTGAAGATGCTGTGTACCCGCACCTAGACGGAAAGACCCCGTGAACCTTTACTACAGCTTGGCACTGAACATTGAACCTACATGTGTAGGATAGGTGGGAGGCTTTGAAGCACAGTCGCTAGATTGTGTGGAGCCGTCCTTGAAATACCACCCTTGTATGTTTGATGTTCTAACATTGTTCCCTTATCGGGAATGTGGACAGTGTCTGGTGGGTAGTTTGACTGGGGCGGTCTCCTCCCAAATAGTAACGGAGGAGCACGAAGGTTAGCTAATCACGGTCGGACATCGTGAGGTTAGTGCAATGGCATAAGCTAGCTTAACTGCGAGACAGACACGTCGAGCAGGTACGAAAGTAGGTCATAGTGATCCGGTGGTTCTGTATGGAAGGGCCATCGCTCAACGGATAAAAGGTACTCCGGGGATAACAGGCTGATACCGCCCAAGAGTTCATATCGACGGCGGTGTTTGGCACCTCGATGTCGGCTCATCACATCCTGGGGCTGAAGTCGGTCCCAAGGGTATGGCTGTTCGCCATTTAAAGTGGTACGCGAGCTGGGTTTAGAACGTCGTGAGACAGTTCGGTCCCTATCTGGTGTGGGCGTTGGATGATTGATGGGAGCTGCTCCTAGTACGAGAGGACCGGAGTGGACGAACCGCTGGTGTTCGGGTTGTCATGCCAATGGCATTGCCCGGTAGCTATGTTCGGAACGGATAACCGCTGAAAGCATCTAAGCGGGAAGCCGGCCCAAAGATGAGTCATCCCTGACCTTTAAGGTCTGGAAGGGTTGTTATAGACGATGACGTTGATAGGCAGGGTGTGGAAGCGTTGTAAGGCGTTAAGCTAACCTGTACTAATTGCCCGAGAGGCTTAACCATACAACGCCCAAGAAGCTTTAGATTTCTGAGTGTTGTAGACAAGCTAAGCTCTGAAAAGAGCCGCAAGTAGAGTGAAAAGACAGTTACTCACTGATTGAATTGATATTATCTTTCCCAAATTGTTACCAGTTTTTCCTGGCAGCCATAGCGATACGGTACCACCTGACTCCATTCCGAACTCAGAAGTGAAACGTATTAGCGCCGATGGTAGTGTGGGG
>NZ_QJJN01000017.1:0-5328 GCF_003201515.1 Alteromonas sp. I10 | reverse complement strand
GCTAAACACGTTCACTTCGTTCACTGGGACAGTAACGCAGCGGCGCTTCGCGATTATGCCGCTACGTCACTGCCCGTTAGCTTAGCGTTATGTGCCCAAGGGAAATCGATGAAGCTCGAAAAATTAGGAACTGTTAATCTACTCTGGTTTCTTATTTCTCTTTTTCTAGTGATTTGGTTAGGTCATCAATTACTGGGCGCAATAATCAATCTAGAAATACAAAATCTGCGGGTAACTGATACAGTTTCATTTGGAAACAGGCCTATCTGGTTTGCTTTTGTGTTCTTGTTAAAGTTTATAGCGTGGCTTTTGTGTTTAGGTGTAACAGTGTTTTACATTAAACGGCGAGCTAAGGTCACATAACAAACGCATTAACACTCGCTGCGCTCGCTGGGGACAAAAACACGTAGGCTCCCTTCGCTTCGCTCGGTATTATAGCCTAAGTATTTTTGCCCGTTATGCGGGTGTTAGCTGACAAGAGGATTCATGGAAGATTACTCTCCGAATAAAATTCCTAAATCGACCCGAATTTTTAATATCGTTTGGGCACTGTTCTTAATTGCTATGTGTCTTTATGGCTTCACTAACGAAGCTTTGGTATATCCCGGCGTAAGAGGCTCTTACCCTATTGAATTAACTGGTATGCCTCTACTATTTTTCTGCGTTGCATTGCTCTCGGGTGCTGTTAATGCTGCGCTGACCGTAATTGACCACTACGACAAAAGAGATAACGAAAGAAGCTATAAACAAATGTCACTTTATCTAAACGTCCTAAGTATATTTACAATAACGTTAGCTTTTGGATATCAATTCATTATTAACCAAGAGTCAGCGGTAGTTATATGCAATGTCAGCTAACAAGCCAATAAACGCACTCACTTCGTTCGCTGGGACGCATTCACGCGGGGCGGCTTCGCCATTATGCCCCACATGTCTGCGCCCGTTATTGGAAAGTTAGGTGACAAGGAAGGTTGATGAAGCACTACTTCTGGCATTGGGACGAGTCCCGTGGCGATGAATATGACAACTGGGGAACATCAGACTGGTATTATGAAGTCGCTGACGATGAATCTTACAATAGAGTCATTCAAATATATCAATCGGGTAACGCATTGTTTTACAGCAGGGAGCATATTGAGGATAAGTACGGCTTTTTACCTGAGGGTAGTTTCGGCTGTTGTGAATATGGCGAGGAGCCTATCTCTGCAGAAGCTTTCAATAAACTCGTAAATGAAACTTCATTTACCAATGTCAGCAATGTCACCTAACAATCACATTAAGCCGCTCGCAGGCTCGCTGGGACAGTAACACGTGGGCTCTGTCGCTTCGCTCGGATTTTAGCCCACGTATTACTGCCCCTTATGTGGGTGTTATGCATCAAGGTAGATTATGAATCGAATGCCCCTTTCAAAAGAACCAGTCGACCAATCTTTACTTATGAAAATGGCCTACACCGATTCATTCTCTCTAGGTATAGCGTCTACGTGTTTCGGTAGCGCTATCTATGAAATAAGGCCTGAAAGCGTAATCTGGGGTTTCTTTGGGTTAGTATTTCTATATTTTTTCATTAGCGATTACGCCAGTGAAAATGAAATTTCAGTTCTTAGAAAGAACATCCAATGGTTTAATACATACTCTTTTATTACTGTTGCATCTGCGGCACTTGTTGGTTTTTTTACATCTTTCGAAACTATCAATTTTCTTACTCTACTTGCTCTTTTTTCAGTAATGATTAACGCTTGCTTAGTTCGACCTTTTATCACAGTTAAGCTCTACAAAAAGAACTACACTAGGTTGTTTGGGGTAATAGATGCATAACAAAACGCTCAAGTCGCATCCCGCCGCGCGGGCTGCTGGGACAAATATACAATGCGGCTTCGCCATTTTCGCATTGTACATTTGCCCCTTAGCTTAGTGTTAGGCCTCAGTTAACTATGTCAGATTTAAAGCCAGATTATTCAAGTTACTCAGTAGCCGAACTTAATGAAGCAAAAGAGTCAGTTGATAAACTCCAATTTCCTGAAAGATTTGCTGAAATACAATCAGAACTAGCTGAAAGAGGTGTAGGTAATCCCGAAGCTACAAACGTACAAAAATCAGCAGAAAACCCAGTGAAAAAGGTGCCTAATATTTTAACGAAGACAGACTCCAAAATTATTCATTTTATAATTCGAGTTTGGTGCATCATTTTGCTTTATCTGCCTGCCTCCGACCTCCATGAAGTATTTATGGAAGGGACAACTTACGCAAGGCGCTTGGGTACTATTAGTTACGATAGTAATCCCATTTCTTTTAGTATTGAAGTTGCTAAAAGTATAGTATTAGCCGGATTGCTTATATTTGCCTTTATCAAAAATCCACTAGCATTGGGTAAAAAAGGTGAGCCAAAGGCCTAACAAACAACTGTTGGCACTCACTACGTTCGCTGGGACACAAAGTTGGGCGTTATGTAGCTTGAAGGATATGGACATTAACAATGCAGAATAAACTAGTCATAGCCTTAGGAACTCTTCCTCGATACCTAGCATTTCAGTTGTTTTTTCTCACGTATGTACTCTCAATCTTTACCCATGCATCTGAGCCATCTCCTAAAATTTATCAACCTGAGATGTTTTTTTATCTTCTCCCTTTAGTTATGGCTATGGTTGTTACACACTTTGGCTACATGTCTGCTAGAAGTGGTAGCGTAAGCAAAACACAGTATTTTCAAATATTCGGGATTTTTGTGATCTACGGATTTATCTGGCATGCTCTTTTTTAAAACGCTACATAACAAACAAATTATGTCACTCGCTGCCGCTCGCTGGGACGCAAACACGTGCGCGGCTTCGCCATTATTGCACACGTGTTTGCGCCCCATATTTGGAAGTTATACACACAAGGAAGGTTATGTATAAGATCATACTTTTATTTGTTTCTTTACCTCTTTCGTTTGTTGCCAATGCTGCTCTCTCAAAGGGAGAACTGGAGCAACTAGCGACAAAATTTGTTGAAGCCAAAAATGCTCGACAGCAACCTGATACTACAATTCAGGATATTGATGCCTTTATTAATTTAATTGCAGATGAATTTGTCGATGAACATGTGAAGTTTAAAGTAACGATTACGGAAAAGTCCGCTTTACGTGAAGGTCTGATTGCCAAAATGAGTGACAAAATTTACTACAGTTCAATAGTTATAAACGAAATAATGACTGGGGGAAATGTTGCCATTATTAAAATGACTGAGTCAGGAAAAGTCAGGCCGAATCATTTAGACAAAGATATAACCTACAGCTCAGTAAATATAGTAACCTTAGAATTCAATGATGCTAAGTTGATTACGCATATTCGCAGGCATCACGGTTGATGTGTGTATAACAAAACGCTGTTGGCACTCCCTTCGGTCGCTGGGACGCTAACACGTGGGCTGACTCACTTCGTTCGGATTTTAGCCCACGCGCTAGCGCCCCAAAGCTTAGCGTTATGTGCCAAGGAAAGTACTGTGTAATGAATATTAGCTTCGACGATTATTTGGATTCAATTAAGGCAAACAGGAAGTCTATGCCTCCAGAGCTATTTTCTTTTGCATCAAACGAAAACCACTACGAATTGAATCACCCTCAATCACTTCACGATTCATGGGTATCTTCGCTGTGTACAGAAGAACTTAGAAACAATACACGGCCATTTGAATGCTCGTTAAGAGTGACATTAAAGCTACTTGGTCAACAACATGATAGAACACTAGTGTTAATCTATTCAGATGTTGTCGCCTATGAGTTCTTAGGTTTAGAAAATAGTTTTAACCCAAAGGACACTTTCCATGGAGATATATTAGATCATCGCATTAGTATTACTGGCGACGCTTACAACCATATAATTGAAATGCGTTCAGGCTCTATCTTCAAGGTTGTTTTTAAAGGGTTCTCTTTTGAAGAACAAAGTAGCACATAACAAAAAAATTAAGTCACTCACTTCGTTCGTTGGGACGCAGACATGCGGGGCGGCTTCGCCATTATGCCCCACATGTCTGCGCCCCTTATTTAAAAGTTAGCTCTCAAAAGGTAGATTTAAATAATATGGAAGAATCCTGTACTACATTTAACAACTGGTTTGAATTAAAACTGATTATCCCAGCTTTGCTTACTCTTATTAGCGCAGGCGTATTTCCTTTTTTGCTTCACAAATATAAAGTCAAACGCGAAAGGCAGGAAAAGTTATTTGAAACTCGCAAAAATGAGTATCAGGCATACTTCAAAACATTGGAAAACGCTGCTCGATTGGCTGGTCAGGATTACACGGAATTTATGAATAAGACACTTCCAGACGCCAACAGACGATTGTATGAAGAAAATTCTTCCCCTGAGTCTATCCTCAATTTTCAAAAAGTTTTAAATGATTTCACCATTGGAATTCAAGAGGGATTTCAGAAAGCAACTAGCGAACTTACTGGCTTAAGAATAGTTTGCTCACGGAGCCTTTTTACTAAATTGGAAAGATTTGAATCTCTTTATCAGGAACTGTTAACTATGCAACCTGAAATGCTGAGGCAATTAAACGAAAGAATCACTCCCGAGTCATTCGTTTCTGGCGACATTGACTTCGAAACAGAAATCAAAGTTAGAATGGTCGAAAAAGGTGAGGAACTCAAATCTGTACGAGATGAGATAATTCAAGATATGAGATCTGAATTGGGCTATGAGAGCTAACAATCCAATCAACACACTCGCTTCGCTCGCTGGGACGCCTACTTGCTGCGGCTTCGCCATTTTCGCAGCAAGCATTCGCCCGTTATCGGGGCGTTATGTACTTAAGGAAATATGAACCTATTATTTGTTTGTTCAGAAAATCGTTTGCGTAGCCCAACCGGTGAAGAAGTCTTTTCTCAATATGAAGGGGTCAACGCAATCGGGTGCGGCACAAATGCAGATGCCGAAACACCGCTTTCAGGCGACCTTATAGAATGGGCCGACGCCATTTTAGTTATGGAAAAAACTCACAGAAACAAAGTTGCCAAAAAGTACAAAGATTTACTCAAAGGTAAAAAACTGGCGTGCTTAGACATACCAGACAACTACGAGCGCATGCAGCCCGAACTTGTTCGCCTTTTAAAAAGTAAGGTCCCAAAGTTTGTACGGTTGTAATTGGCACGTACATAACAAGCAAATTAAGCCACTCACTTCGTTCGCTGGGACGCATACACGTGGGCTGCTTCGCATTATAGCCCACGCGTCTGCGCCCCTTATTTAAAAGTTATAACTACGTTTAGCGATAGTGGTTATTTTTATTCAAGGAGAGATGAAATTTCAAATTCCCTAGGTAAACAAATTCAACTTATATTTGCTTT
>NZ_QJJN01000016.1:0-6943 GCF_003201515.1 Alteromonas sp. I10 | reverse complement strand
TACCAGTTTTTCCTGGCAGCCATAGCGATACGGTACCACCTGACTCCATTCCGAACTCAGAAGTGAAACGTATTAGCGCCGATGGTAGTGTGGGGCTTCCCCATGTGAGAGTAGGACACTGCCAGGTCCCATTTAAAGAAACCCGCCTAACGGCGGGGTTTTTTCTTTTCGCAGAAAGAAAAAAAAGGGGCAGAGGACATTAATCCCCATTCCCCCCAGTAAAACCTCAAATTGGGGTCAGAGTACTTTATTACTTTAAACATCAGAACATAGTCATTCCCTTACCCCCAGTGCCGCTAAATCAGAGAAATGTACTCCGCCTCCATTTTTTAAAGAAGTAACAATCTACTCTGACACCCAAAAAAAGACGAGTTACCCTTCGGCCGTTTTCAGTGCTTAGGCAGTGCCAGAAAGCATTTCATAAATAGCTCACCAGAAAAATAATAAAGGGGTCAGAGTACTTTTTTTAAAAAACGAATTTAACCATGCGTGATTTCATAACAGTGTGGGAGAAGTACTCTAATTCGCCAGCACACCTTATTAGAGAAATGTACTCTGACCCCATTATTCGAGGGATCAATGCTGTGGACTTATTTGAATGTATAGAAAAAGCGACAGGTTGAAAAATAATCGGTATGGTATAAAAACACTAAACAGCTAGAAAGTTTGTATGTCAGCCTTACCATTCAATAATAACCCAGCTTATTTGCGGGGTAATTTTCAACTTGAACCAGTGACCGCTCTATTAAAGCTGCATGCAGAACTTGTTTGCTTTCTTCTAATAGCATTCTTCTTTGTTGGTAATGCATTTATTGAAAATAGTGAAAAAGAGCGGGTCTTAGCTAATCCTCAGAAAAACGACTTTTTCTATATTGACTATAGAGCTATAGATCCTTCATCGGATGCTCGATTTCGCTATGTCCCCCTGAAATTACTTAGTGTTGATGATGATACTCTTACTTTTAAAGTCGGAAACATTGCTCACACAACACCTGTCTCGCCGAGTCAACATGCGAAATTTGATAAAGCGTTATTACTGCGCAATTACTATCGTGTTGATAACCTTGTGCTTAGCAAAACAAAAGTAAATGACTTGGTTACTTCTGGTGCCATTTACGATGCTAGGCGGCCTCGAAATATTTATATTAACGGTTGGATGGTTTTGCACCTTAACGAGTTAGTACCAGATAACAGTTAGTAATAAAAAAGCGTTTATAAGCGATAGAGTCCAAGTAAAGTACACTCCTTACGAGTGAGGCAACATGTACCTTGAAGTGTTTATTTTATTTACTATGAATACAATACTCAGCCAATAAAGTACTCTGACCCCATTACTAATGGGGTAGAGTCAATCTACTCACTTCATTAATCTGACAACTCGTACCTTGAAGCGTTTATTTCATTTGCTAATGAATACAATGCTCACTTAATAAAGTACTCTGACCCCATAACTAATACTATCCGCTTATGGATAATTGATTTAAAACGCTTTACATTTTTAAGGTGTTAATGAAATGTTAAGTGCGCCTGATGAAGTATTTAGTTTTAGCTGTTATTGCCGGTCTCGTTAATGTAGTGATGTTTTTTGTTACTTCACACCTACTAATCTCTACAGTTGCTACGTTTCTTACTATCCTTTTCGCGGCCTTTATTATTGAGAAGGTATTTCAAAACCAAAATATAGCCGCTAGTAAAATTGTTCTAACTGACGATTATAAGAACAATGCACACAGCAATGATGCAACGAAAGTGAGTCATGCCGCGAGTAACATTGCAATTGGTGGTGCTTCTATCTCTTTCTTTTTAGAACAGTTATCAAAAGCATTTAATGAGCAAGTCGCGAACATCGGCGAGATGAGCGGTAGACTCCAACAGTTAGAAGTCTCCTCAACTCAGTTAGATGATCTTGCGAAGAATGCTGCATCTTCTATGAATGAATCTGACGAGAAAACGCAGTTCGGAAGTACGTCGTTAAAAGAAGTATTAAGACAGCAACAGCAGCTGATTAAAAACATAAATGCGTCATCTGAAGCGCTTACTACATTAAAAAGTAAGGCCGAGGGAATAAGTACAATAACAAACACCATTAACCAATTAGCCGATCAAACAAATATGCTAGCGCTGAATGCGGCTATTGAAGCTGCAAGAGCGGGCGACCAAGGACGTGGTTTCGCCGTTGTTGCTGATGAAGTACGAGAGCTTGCCAAGAAAACAACCGACGCCACGTCTGGAATAGAAAGTCTGCTGCAGGATATGAATACTAGTAGCCAGGCCGCAGTGGCTACTATGGAAACGGTGCTTAACTCTAGTGATAACATGAATGTGAAATTAAAGGAGAGCGAAGAAGCTATCTCACACTCCAGTATGCTCTCTACAAAAGCCCGGGAATCGATGGGCGCTATGCAAGCAATGGTAGAAAATAATGCAGAACATAGCGCAGGTATAAGTACCAATATACTTCAGTTGCACACGACGACAGAAAAATTAGAGCACGACCTCACTGATGTTTCTACTCAGGCGCTATCACTGAGTAGTCAAGCTGAAGATATTTTCAGGCTGCTGGAAAGCTTCGACGTTAATGATCGAAACAGCGAAGTTAGAGACATTGCAGTAAATGCAGCCAAAACTGTTGGAGAGCGTTTCGAGCAAGCGATTTCAGAAGGGAAAATATCGGAAGCAAAGCTGTTTAATTTTGACTATTCACCTATACCGAACACTAATCCTATAAAGCACACGACACCTTTTGATAAGTTCACCGACGACGTACTTCCCGCTATCCAAGAACCTTTATTAGAAACACACAGTTTCATTATTTATGCCGGCGCAGTTGACGTAAATGGTTACTTTCCTACCCACAACAAGAAGTTTAGTCAGCCCCTTACTGGTAATTACGATACGGATTTAGCAAATAACAGAACGAAACGGATATTCGATGACAAAACCGGAAGTCGTTGTGGCAGCAATACCTCTACTTTCTTGCTACAAACTTACAAACGAGATACAGGTGAGGTCATGCATGATCTATCTGCACCGATACATGTGAACGGTAAACATTGGGGAGGGTTTCGTATTGGTTATAAAGCCAAAGAGCAGTAAGTTCTCTGTATTTACGTATAAGCGCTAGCTTCCGTTTTCTCACTTTAACGAATGAAAGTGGTAATGCTCTAGCGCTTAGCAATATTGGCAACAATATTATTCCTTCTTTGCGCTTTTATTTGCTGCTTCGTTACCCTACCATTAGCGAATTGTTCGCAGTTCGTAAAACTCTATGCCTTCACTACAACCATACAGCACATTTGGCCTCGCCGCTTCTTGTGATTCTATCCAGTCGTTTAGCGACGTTACTTCATTCCTGTCTATCTTCAAAACTTCTAAAAACAATAACAAAGCCATTTATATATTGGGCGGTGGAAGCAATTCAGTCTTCACTGACGACTTTGACGGTACAATTCTGGTTAACGAGATTAAGGGAATAAGCCATTTTGATACTGAAAGTCACCATTACTTACGTGTAGGTGCAGGTGAAAACTGGCATGACTTCGTCACTTTGTGTATGAAAGAGAAGTGGTATGGTTTCGAAAATCTCGCCTTAATACCTGGCTCAGTAGGCGCATGCCCAATTCAGAATATTGGTGCGTACGGACGAGAAGTGAATACGTTGATCGACAAAGTAGAGTGTGTATTTCTTGAAACCGGCGAGCAGGTATTGTTGGGCAATGAAGACTGTCAATTTGGCTATAGAGACAGTGTGTTCAAGCATGCACTAGCGAACAAAGTGCTAATCACTCATGTAAACTTTAAACTGCCCAAGCACTACGAACTTGAGACCAGCTATGGCGAACTAGCGGCACTCACTGAGCCTACACCAGAAAAGGTGTATAGTAAGGTAATAGAAATTAGGAAGAGCAAACTTCCCGATCCTGCCGAGCTAGGCAATGCAGGAAGTTTCTTCAAAAACCCAGTGGTTTCAAAAGCTGTGTTTCAAGCGATCGCACAAGAGTATGATTCAGTGCCCCATTTTGTGGTGCACGGAGGTGTTGAGCTGCCAGCCACTGAAAAAGAACAAATAAAAATTCCTGCCGCGTGGCTTATCGACCAGGCAGGTTTTAAGGGCAAGACTTTGAATAAAGTACGATGCCACCCTACACAGCCATTGGTACTTACTAACTTAGGTGGTGCCACCGGAAACGATGTAATAACCATGGCAAAAGATATCATAGCAAGCGTACAGGGGAAGTTCGGCATACAGCTTGAGCCAGAAGTGCGCTTATTAGGAAGCAAAGGACTTATTTCGCTATGAGACAAGCATCAAAAGCTATAAGAAAACATATACTCGCTTTGTTGTCCGACGGCCAGTTTCACTCAGGGGAAACCATTGCACAGCAAGTGGGCCTTTCGCGCACAGCAGTTGCAGGCCATATTTCCCAACTCGCCGATTGGGGATTAGATGTATTTAAAGTAAAAGGTAAAGGCTACCGTTTAGAACGAGGGTTTCCATTGTTAAGCGCCGACAGCATTAAACGTCATTTAGGCAATACAAAACGAGCGGTTATTGATGTGGAGTCGGTATTACCTTCCACCAATACGGAAATGAAGAAGCGTATTGCCAGCAAACGAGAAGATCTTGAAAACGGCGATGTCGTTTTTGCTGAAATTCAGACCGATGGACGCGGTAGACACGGCCGTTCATGGTTAGCGCCAGTTGGCGGAAGCTTAACTTTTTCTATGTACTGGTCTTTTCCCGACGGTTATCAAAGCATGGCAGGACTTTCTTTATTGGTAGGCTTGGCAGTTTGCGATGCACTTAAAGAATTTGGCGTAGAAGACGCCGAGCTTAAATGGCCGAATGACATTTATTTGCAAGGTAAAAAGCTTGCGGGCGTACTTATTGAAGTAGAAGGGCAAATAGGCGCTACGGCGCATAGTGTTATCGGCATAGGTTTGAATGTTTGCGTACCCGATAATCAGTACGATGTTGGTCAGCCTCATAGCGATCTTGCGTCATATTTGGGCACTATCCCAGATAGAAATGCATTGGCGGCAGAAATAATTAAATCGCTTTGGTCTTATTTACCTAAATTTACCCAGCAGGGCTTCGGGCCATTCACAGCATATTGGGAAGCGCTCGACTTATACGCCGATAAACGCATTGTTTTACAAATGGGTGAGAAGCGTTTTTCCGGAATTGATAGGGGAGTGGACGCCAGCGGCGCGCTTCTTGTTGAAACGCAAGACGGTATTACCCGTTTCCACGGTGGCGAAGTTAGCCTTAGAGGCAATTAACTTTTTATTTTTGTTTTACTTTAAAGCTGAGCTACGAAGATTTTGGCCATTATTTATAATAAAAGTACTTCGTAGTTCATCTTTGTGATTTTTAAATAGCATTTTATCCGTTCGTTTTACGCATTGCTTTGCGATTGAAACCAAAAATATGAACAACATTGAAGAAAACCACGTCATATTAGTGGATATCGGTAACACCCGAATAAAATATTCACTGCTTTGTGATGCAGAAGAAGAGCCTAATGCATGCGAAGATGCAAAATCTCTATTCTCTTTTATCGATTCTCAGAAAAAAATTTCCCATTTATATATCGCCTCGGTAAGAAATCAGGAGCTGGTTGATGAAATATCCGCCATGTGTAGCGAGCGAAATATTATTTTTGTAGAAAAGCACACAGAGAAAGAAGCCTTCGGCATAAAAAATAGTTACGCGAATGTTCAAAAAATGGGCGTTGATAGATGGCTTGCAATGGTGTGCGCGGCAGAAAAATCAAAAAAAGCATTTTTTGTTATGGATGTGGGTACGGCAATAACGGTCGATTTTGTTGTGGATGGTCAACATTTAGGCGGTTGGATCGTACCTGGATTTCAAGTAATGCGTAATGCATTGGTTGCTTCAACTAAAAAAGTGTTCGCGAATGATGAAATTCCGACCACCTTTGGAGTGGGGACCGATACAGAAGATTGTGTAGCAACAGGGTGTCATGCTGCCCTGTATGGTGTTTATTTGAGCGCGGTTGATTACATATCAAGCAAACAAACCGAATTTGACATAATTTTAGGGGGTGGAGACAAAAAAGTGTTTGCATTCTTAAAATCTGCTGATAACATGCGCCTCGCTCATTTGGTGATGCAGGGTCTTGCCCGCTACGCTCGAAGTGAACTTCTAAAGGGAACATCGACGTAAGTTTTTGATTAGTTGAAAAATTGGTCAAAAAAGAAAATTGAAAAATTTTCAAAAAGACACTTGCACAGAGTTAAACAATACTCTAGAATGCGCACCCACTTGATGTAGTGCCGACTTAGCTCAGTTGGTAGAGCAACTGACTTGTAATCAGTAGGTCGCCAGTTCGATTCCGGCAGTCGGCACCATCAATCTGGAGGGGTACCCAAGCGGTCAACGGGAGCAGACTGTAAATCTGCCGGCTCAGCCTTCGCAGGTTCGAATCCTGCCCCCTCCACCACTTTCTCTATGAGGTGGCCAGAGAATTAGGATTGCGGGCATCGTATAATGGCTATTACCTCAGCCTTCCAAGCTGATGATGCGGGTTCGATTCCCGCTGCCCGCTCCAAATCAGTGCTGATATAGCTCAGTTGGTAGAGCGCACCCTTGGTAAGGGTGAGGTCGGCAGTTCAAATCTGCCTATCAGCACCAGTTTATTTCTCCCCAGCTCATGTAAAATTTCTAAATTTTTTAATGTAACTTTGCTGGGATAATAGAAATGGCAAAAGAAAAGTTTGAACGTACGAAACCCCACGTAAACGTGGGTACAATCGGCCACGTTGACCACGGTAAAACTACCCTAACTGCAGCTATCACTACAGTTCTTTCTAAAACTTACGGCGGTAACGCACAGGCTTTCGATCAAATCGATAACGCGCCTGAAGAGAAAGCACGTGGTATCACCATTTCTACTTCACACGTAGAATATGACACTCC
>NZ_QJJN01000015.1:0-26549 GCF_003201515.1 Alteromonas sp. I10 | reverse complement strand
TTTTCGTTGTCAACACTTTTTGAAAATTTATTTTCTGAAGCGTTTCTTCTAAACTCCCGTCTTTACTGGCCTATAAAGGTAGTAGAGACTTACTTTAGGAGGCTTGCTGTTTTGCTTTCCCCCCGAAGCGGATGCGCATTTTAGGGAAATGAGCGCTCACGTCAACACTTATTTTGAAAAAGTTGAAAAAACTGAACCAACCGTCTATTTTTCGTTCAAATGTGATAATTAGTAGACAATATGGACTAATTACTAATAGGATAGGAATTCAGATCCTATAAAGTAGTAGTTCTTAAAGTAGTATTTGATCCTGCCGTTATTATATTAATGCTTAATATTAGCGATAGATATTAAGGCTTGCGTAAAGGAATACGTATAAGAATGTATATAAGCGTAAATGACCTATGCTTTGTGTTCTTTATAAATGTATTAATACTGGTGGTGTCAGAAATTGACTACGCAATAATTATAAAGGTGGGTTTATGTTACGAACTCTTACACTGCTGTCTGCGGCAATACTAGCAACTCATGTTAGTCATACAGCAATGGCACAAGAATTATCCTCAAATGATGTTGCTCAGCCACCTGCGTCAGCGAATGTAGAAAGTGCTGACGAGTCAAATCATTTTCAAACCGCCTTCTTAAGACGTCAAGTAAACCAAACTATGTCGGTTGGCCGAGCAATCAGTTCAATCGCTGGTCATTATCCGCAAGAGATTGTGTCTATTGTGGATATTGCTTTAGATACCTATCCAGACAAATACAGAGAGATCATTTTTGCTGCTATCTCTGCACAACCTGCGTCTACTGAAGAGATTGTACAGCTGGCTATTGAGAAAGAAGTAAGTAGCTGCCCTAACATTGTTCAGTTAGCGATAAAAGCAGAGCCGACTTATGTCGACTTTGTTGTGCAGGCTGCTGCGGTTTCGACACCTGAAGAGCTAGATGAGATTGTACGCGTTGCCGTGCTTACTCAACCTGACGCAGCAGACAGTATTGTTCAGACATTGTCGCAAGAACATCCAAATAAGATTGTCGATATCATGACAAGCGCATTGAATGCTGTTCCTTTTGTTGGTGAGTATGTAGTGGATGCGCTTCTGGCCGTGTTTCCTAACGAAGCAGAAACGGTAGTTGAAACGGCAGTGAGAGAGTCTGCGCAGCAGCGTGAACAAGTAATGCGTATTTTAAATACTGCGCAACACGCGGGTGTATCTCAGGATAAGTTAAAAGAATACGCTATGTCTGCCGGACTAAGCGAAGACGACTTTAATAGTGCACTGGGCAATTAACCGCCTACTAATTGATTTTTAAAAAAACGGCGTATTGATTTACTCAATACGCCGTTTTTGTTTATAGCTGTACTAGTATCTTCAACCCTTACCTACTTTTTAACAACAAGCAGCAAGCGATAGCAATCAAGCCTACTTCACAATTAAACTTGATGTTTTCAAAAGAGCTCAGTTGTTAAGGGAATGCAACATGGCGGCTTCTTTATAAAGGGTTAGTTCTGCCTTTAGTAAATCCACTTTCGCTTTTATCTCTTTTATTTGGGCCTTAATTTCATTTTGTGCGCGCGCATTTAACACGAACATATCACTGTCACCTGCATCGAAACGTGTTTTTTCTACTTTAGAAAGGGTTTTCGCTAGCGCCGCATTTTCACTTTGAAGAGCAACAATGTCTTTCGCCTGCCCCCAATAAACTAGCGCTTGTTCAAAACGCTGAGTTATTGCTTGCTCAGTAGAGGTTAGCTTGTGCTCTAGCTCTCTTTGCTTTGACTGTAATTGGGCTTGTTCAGCTTTCGCCTTCCTGTTTCCTAAAGGGTAGGAAAACGACAGACCTACTTTTGTTTCGGTACCGTCTAAATTTGACGGACCAGAACCTATATCTCTTGCAACCGATGCTTTTAAATCTAACTTCGGCAATAACGCGTTACTAGCCAGCGCAGCCTTGTTATTTACCACCTGCTGTTCTAATTTCATCACATCAAGTTCAGGGTGATTACGAAGGGCATTGCGAAGAGTCATAAGCTGACCGTTACCAACCCAGAAAGGCCAGTTGATATCTTTCGGCGGGTTCGCTTCATCTACTATCAACATATCTCCCTTAGGTGAACGCCAATAAAAAGAAAGCATTTGAGCATGTGCGTCTCGCTTTTGCTTAAGCTCGGCAAGCAAAAGGCGCTGTTGCAAAATGTTGGCTTTAAATTCTGTCAGCACAACATTGGCTAAATCTCCTTTCTGTACGCGGGTCACCAACGCTCTTTCACGTTCTGTTGCGGTGTTTAGCAACTCTGTAACGGCATTGACCTGCAATGCGCTTTCGTACCACGCAACATATTCACTAATCCCCTTGTAAACAAAGTCATTAATTAAACTTGTCGCTAACGCTTGCCATTGTGAAGTCGCTAGCCCTGCATTGGCTAACTCCGTTCTACGCTTATCCAGTTCTCTATTTTTAAGTAGGGAGATGGCAATGCCTACACTAGCCTCGCCGCCAGACAAGGTTTCGTAATCGGCTTCGTACACTGGGAAATCACCGTCTGATATACGGTACTCGGTATAAACTGAGCCATTAAAGTCTTCGAACGGATTAGAAAAGCGCTGCGTTAAATTAGTACCATCGTAATATCCGCTAACGCGGCTACTGGTTTTCTGCTCTATAAACGGATCAAAACTGCTTCTTGCTATTTCTAACTCTGCTGCAGCTTGATAGTTTCCTTCATTTATCGCCCTAACGTAGGGATGATAGTTCACCATACTCTGGATAAGTGCATCGATTGATGGTGCTTGCCTAGTATTTTTGTTTTGCGCTGCTGCATCAGAAACATGAGTGCTAATAACCGCAACAGTTGCAAGCACTGCTAATGTAAACCTTCGAATTACCATATTGATGCCCCAGCCCCCTTGGCTCCACCGGTAGTAGGCTCTTGCGTTGGCAATGGCGGGAAGTTGTTCAACTGTCGCCACATCTCGTAACCTAGACGCACCTCTTCTAATAGCACCCACGCTTTAACCCGGCTCCCCAAACGCGCAGAACTTTCAGCTGGCCAAGGAATATCAGACTCGTCAGGTCTAATCCACACGTTAAAATCGCCAGTAGCATTAGCAACAGGCTCTACATACACAACTTCACCACCAAAGGTACCTATTGCACTACCCGGCCATCCACTAAACTGAAAAACGGGCCAGCCATCAAACTGCAAACGCGCCTTTGCACCAGGCTTAACCAGCGGTGCGTCTAACCCTCTCACGGTAACGCGAACGCTGCGTTTTGCATCTGCTGGAATAAACTGCCCAAGAATATCGCCCGACTTTACGAACGTAGACACACCGCCTGATAGCAACCGAACAACCGTACCATCAACGGGTGCATATTTAGTTTGCGTCGATTGGCGAGATAAAATCATGCTTACTTCATTAATCTCCGAAACAGAGGCGGCAGCTTTTGCTCGCAGTTCCTGCACTTTTATCTCGGCCTGTTCTACTTCTTTGCGTGAAACCAGCCCTTGCTCTTGCAGAGACTGTTGACGCGCCAGGTTGTTCTCAGCATTTCTTACTGCTGTTTCATTAGCTTGATTCTTTAAGTTCGCTGCTGAAAGCTGAGATCGCAGCTTCTCAAGTCGCTGCGCATCAATATCGATTAACGTAACGATTGGCTCGCCGGCTTTTATTTGTTGGCCTTCCCTTACGTGCCACTGCTTTACTTGTCCATCAACTAACGCATTTATTGGTTGAGTTCTGTCTTTAGGATCGAGCGAGTCGACCATACCGGTGCCATAAGCCGTTTGGATCCATGGTGTGAAATACAAAATTAATCCAGCTGCTAACACCAAGAAGATGATAACTCCGGTAATTACACGATGAAGCTTTGGCACTTTCAATGAAGGCAATGAAGTGATGTTATCTAAAAAGCGACGTTCTGCGTGATTCACTTACTCACCCTCCTTATTGTTCTTTGAAGCCGTGCTGCTCTCACTTGCGTTAGCAGCACTAATCGGTGACTCACCATTTGAATACTCATTTAACATTGCCGTTGCGTTATCGTGCAGATGCAACACACCTTCGAAACAATCTGGCAGTGGCATATTGGTAAAATACATGACGGTAAAATCATATTTACTTAAGCGTCGCAGAAGTCGCGCCCTCAACTCTACCGGTATTGCGTCGAAGTGCTGATTCAAAATGAGCAGCTTAGGTTTACCAATAATTGCGGCGGCAAGTTTAAGCAACAAAAACTCCAATGGCTGCAGGGGTGCCCCTAATACGGATACTTTAGTCTGCAAACCCTCTGGTAAGCTATCTATCACTTTGGTCATTTCTACTTCCTCAAGCGCAGCGCGAATATCCGCGATGGTTGCCTGAGGATGTGCCAACTTTAAGTAGCGCTCTACAGAAACTTCGATAATTAAAGAACGATCTAGAATGGTAACGGCCTGCCGTAACTCATGGGTGTCGTAATCGTTTAGACTAAGTTCTCCTAACAAGATGTCGCCCGATTTAACGCGGTCATATTGCTTCAGCAATCCTAGCAGTTGCTTCTGCACCCAACTTTTATCAGTAGTAACAAAATACTTAGTGCCAGGTTCGAAAATAACATTGAGGTGGCACGCATCATTACCATGTTTAAGTTCAACATCGTTAAACACCAATTTAGAAGAAGCTGGTATATGTTCCGAGGTATTGAGCTCTTCCTGCGGCATGTCAAGAGCGCCACCCAGCTTCTCGGCAGCGCCATATAACTCATAGTAAAGTTTTAAATATTGGGTAAAGCGAGACAACCCAAAGAAAACAGCAGACATCACAAGCTCAGCAGCCACTAGCTGACCAATAGAAAGCTCGCCTTGTACAACCAGAACACCACCGATACCAAGTAGCGAAGCACTCGCCACGGCATACATCAATAGAAACATAACCACCTGCGAAAAGGTGTAGTGAAAGTGGCTTTTGTGCTTTTTCACATAGTTACTGATATAACCTTCGGTGCTGCGCCCTGCGTATTCAACATGATCAGCTGACTTAAAGAATTCGTGAGCAATTGCAATATCGTGTAGCCACTTTGCAGAATCGTATTTTGCGTTAGACAATTCAATAGCCGTGCGCTTAGCACCACGTCCCCAAATTTTCCAAACCGCATACATGGTAAGTAAAAGCACCACATTAAACGCGAAAAGCGCTGGGTGGTAGAATGATACTAAAGTGAAACCTACCAGCATCTGTAGTACAAGCGCGAAACCATCAATCATTAAAGACGGCATATTCTTTTGAAAAGTCATTATGTCGAAGTAGCGCTGTGTAATGCTAACGTTTTGTCGACCTTCAAAAAAACTGTGGGGCGCGAGAATAGTTTTTAACCCTAAGTCTGCGGTGAGTCGAGCGTACACTTTACGCTCGTAGAACTCCATCACTCGCATACGAAGCGCGCTAAATACGCCAGATATAAATAAAGTAAGAAATAGAATGACGGCCAATATGATAACTGCCCGAGTTGAACCGATATTGGCGATACTGTTAATCAGCGTTTGAACCGCTATAGGTACCGCAAGGGTCATTAAACTTATTGCTACGCCGTATGCGATAGCAACCCAAAAAAAGCCAGCTTCTGGTTTCAATAGCGAAAATAAGGTCTTTCGCGTTTTACGTAAATCAATTGGTTTAGCCATAGTTATGTCTTCAATATACCGCTAGCTTAAAAATCAGTGACGCGCTGCTTTTAATCGTACAAAAACAACGCTAGATAGTGTATTGCAATAGTTAGTTAGAATAAATCTGTTATATTCTTAATAGTTCATCGAAAAAAATGGGGTCAGAGTACATTTTTTACACCTATTACCTTAATAATCGAGTAGCTTGTTGAAGTATGCATCACCTAAACTACCATCATTTATATTATTTCTATCTTGTTGCCCGTGAGGGTAGCGTTGCGAAAGCCGCTAAATTACTCCACGTTACCCCGCAAACCGTAAGCGGGCAACTAAGCACCTTCGAAAATCAGCTAGGTTATTCTCTCTTTGATAGAATAAATAAGCGCCTATACCTAAACGCGAGAGGTAAAGTAAGTTATCAGTATGCCAGCGAAATATTTCATAAAGGTAATCAACTAGCTGAAATACTTAACAATAGCGATGAAGTGAATACGAAAGAATTTGTGATTGGTATTACTAATGGTATTCCAAAAGTGCTTTTTTACGACTTTGTGCATGCCACCATGCGTAGGTTTTCACAGGTTAAATACGTGATAAAAGAGGATAGCTTCGACGGTTTGTTGAAAGAACTCGCCATTAACGCAATCGATTTCATTCTAGCAGACAGAGGCATAGCCCCTGGTACACAAATAAGCGCCAATAGTTTTTTCTTGGGCGAAAGTTCGTTGAGCTTCTTTGCTAAAGTACCGCTTACTGAAGAACAGACTTTTCCAGAGTGTTTAAATCAAATGCCGTTGCTAATTCAGGGGAATACTTCAGGAATACGGCAAGCACTTACAAGTTGGCTTGAGACAGAACAGCTGTACCCCAAAGTGGTAGCCGAATTTGACGATACTGCTTTGCTTAAACTTTTTGGCAGCGAAGACTTCGGTGTTTTCTGCGCACCATCGGCAATTTCAAAGCACGTAGAAGAGCAATATGACGTGCACTGTATTGGTAACGCAAGCACACTAAATGAGAGATACTATGCCATTACTGGCAAAAGCCGTGCTGACTACACTATTAGTGAGGCAATCGTAGAAGCCGCTCGCGGAATTCTAGCGTAGCGCATTTAATGGTGGGGTCAGAGTACATTTTCTGCCCCCACTTAATTTAAGCAGCAACACCACCATCTATATCTTGAGCATAAAAACTCAGTGTTAGAATTTTTTCTAACACAAAACGTAGTGCGTCATTAATAGGCATAAGTCTTTCCCCCAATTCATAATCTAATTGAGCAAGTTTTTGTCTGCCTTCTGCGATCATTGGCGGCTTTGTCGATGTAACTCGAACCTCACTATTTGCGGCAATATCATCCATTAATGGCTTTTCAAAGATATCTAAATGCTGTGGCTGTATAGCAATCAGCGCGGCCGCATACTTCTCTGGTACAGCTTGCTTAATTGGTTTACACACCGAAAGTGTGGCTTCACCAGATTTGGTTTTATAACCTGCTGCACCGAACATACGGCAAATGCCAGGTCGGTATTCGTAAATTCCGCAGTAGCCTTCTTTACCGTCCAAACTTAAGCGTTGATATTGTTTACAGGCGAAGCCGCTGTAGTTGTCTAGCTCGTCAAACTCCTGTTCAGCCCGTCCTGTATCAAACAGATGAAGTGCTAAAGGCAGCATCTCCAATGGCGACACTTCAATGTCGGGGTTATTGCAACATGCACCACATTTCTCAACACAGTTTAGTGACTGGCTGGATTGATATGCACTGAATTCTTGGGAAAGAGATTGGTAAACATCCATCACTTGGCTGGACAGCTCACGCAGCCTATTCATAACGACTCCGCTAATAAAAGCAAACTAAAACAAATACATGCTCATGCTAGCGTGATGTAATAGGTAGCATGAACTTAACATTCTGATTATTGGTTTTGGTAACCAAATTGACAGATCGTATTGGAGGAAGAAATGTACTCTGACCCCAATATTTTAAAGCATGCTTCTTCCCCGCCGGGTGTGCGTAAGCTTGAGGCTTAATGGCAGGGGTTGAATTGATGCGGATTCTATTTTGAATTTTGGGATTTGGGAAGTTTTTTGTGAGGTGGATTGCGAAAAGACTGATGCTTTTCGCAATCTCAATTATTTTATTAGTCTGCGTTGAACAGGTCGCGGCTGTATACTTTATCTAGTACGTCTTCAATATCGCCCGTTACACGGTTGGCTACGATTACGTCAGAAATTTTCTTAAACTCCTCTAAATCGTTTACCACACGAGAGCGGAAGAACTCCTCTTCCTTAAGTACCGGCTCGTAAACTACAACCTCAATACCTTTCGCCTTAATACGTTTCATTATGCCTTGAATAGCACTTGCTCGGAAGTTATCAGAACCAGACTTCATAATAAGGCGATAGATACCTACAATTTTGGGGCCACGGCTTACAATTGAATCGGCGATAAAATCTTTACGCGTACGGTTAGCATCTACAATAGCCTGAATCATGTTATTAGGCACTTCACTGTAGTTAGCAAGCAATTGCTTAGTATCCTTTGGTAAACAATAACCACCGTAACCAAAACTTGGGTTGTTGTAATGATTACCAATACGCGGGTCTAAGCCGACACCCTCAATGATTTGCTTGGTGTCTAGGCCATTACGTTCTGCATAGCTGTCTAGTTCGTTAAAGTACGCAACACGCATTGCCAGGTAAGTGTTAGCGAAAAGTTTAATGGCCTCTGCTTCAGTACTGTCTGTGAATAAAACATCGATGTTTTCTTTTATTGCACCTTGCTGAAGCAACTTTGCGAAAACTTCTGCTCTCTCGCTTCGCTCTCCAACAATAATTCGACTTGGATGAAGGTTATCGTAAAGCGCTTTGCCTTCGCGCAAGAACTCTGGCGAAAAGATAATATTATCAGAACCGAAGCGGGCTTTTGCGTCTTTAGTAAACCCTACCGGCACGGTCGATTTTACAATCATCACAGCATTAGGATTAATTTCCATCACTGTTTTGATAACCGCCTCTACACTACCTGTATTGAAGTAGTTAGTTTGAGGGTCGTAATCCGTAGGAGTAGCAATTACCACATAGTCAGCATCTTTATATGCTTCTTGCGCATCCAAAGTTGCTTTTAGGTTTAACTCTTTTGTTGTCAGGTATTCGGCTATCTCTTTGTCTTCAATTGGAGACTTTTTGTTATTCAGCATCTCGACTTTTTCAGCTACTAAGTCAACTGCTTTCACTTCATTGTGCTGCGCAAGTAACACTGCATTTGAAAGCCCTACATAGCCTGTGCCTGCTACGGCTATTTTGTACTTAGCTAACGTACTTTCCATTTACTCTTTCTCCAATCCTATTAACTATCAGCGATAGAAATTTTTATCACAATGGTATCGCTATATATTGCCAGAGTTTTTTGAAAATCTCATGAACAATGCATCATAAAGGTGCTTGATTCACAGAAACCCTGATGAGTCGGTGCGTTTCAGTCTAAAACCATCATTTCAACATAAAGCGTAAGTGCAATATTGCTAACAAAGCAACAATCGCACCACTACGAGAATATTGCATCCGAAAACAAAAAAGCCCCAGCTAACATAGTAAACTGAGGCTTAAAAAATTATTGCTATCTAACTAGCTTCCTGTACCTAAACGCTCGCCTTGATAACTGCCGTCAAGAACTGCTTTCCACCAGCCTTCATTCGCTAAATACCACTCTACGGTTTTACGAATACCGCTTTCGAAGGTTTCTTGCGGCTTCCATCCTAACTCGCGCTCTATTTTGCTTGCGTCAATTGCATAGCGCATATCGTGCCCTGGGCGGTCTTGTACGTAGGTAATTTGATCAGCGTATTTGCTATCTTTTGGCTTAACTTCATCCAAAATAGCGCAAATAGTTTGCACCACTTCAATGTTCTGCTTTTCGTTGTGTCCACCAATGTTGTAGGTTTCACCAATTTCGCCATTAAGCGCAACCACTACCAATGCACGTGCATGGTCTTCAACATACAACCAGTCACGAATTTGGTTACCTTTGCCATACACAGGCAGCGGCTTTCCAGCTAATGCATTTAGAATAACCAATGGAATAAGCTTTTCCGGGAAGTGGTACGGGCCGTAATTATTTGAGCAGTTAGTTACAAGCGTTGGTAGCTTGTATGTGCGAAGCCATGAACGCACTAGCTGATCAGAGCTCGCTTTACTTGCTGAGTAAGGTGAGCTTGGTGCATAAGGTGTAGTTTCCGTAAAGAGTGGAAGCTCTTTGTCTGGCTCAACTTCATCTGGGTGAGGAAGGTCGCCGTATACTTCATCAGTAGAAATATGGTGGAACTTAAACCCTGCTTTTTTATCGCCTTCAAGTGCAGACCAATATGCTCTTGCTTGTTCAAGCAACGTGTATGTGCCCACAACGTTAGTTTGAATAAACTCACCTGGACCATCAATAGAGCGGTCTACATGAGATTCTGCCGCAAGGTGCATTATGATATCTGGCTGGTGCGTGTTAAACACTCGATTTACTTCTTCAGCATCGCAGATATCAACTTGTTCAAAGCTGTAGCGGTCGCTGTCTGAAACAGGTGTTAATGATTCTAAATTACCCGTGTAAGTTAGCTTATCTAAGTTAACCACAGTATGGTCAGTGTCGTTTATAAGATGGCGAACTACTGCTGAGCCAATAAAGCCCGCGCCACCTGTTACTAAAATTGTTTTACTCATTTTCTTTTTACCAAAAGTATAATCTTGTTCTTGTCGCTTACGCTTTCAATTCGTCTAGCATGCTGGCTAATTGCTTACGCCAGTGCGTGGGCTTACACGCCGCAAACGCTTCGCGCGCGGTCTGCTTGTCTAATACACTGTAGTGTGGGCGTTTTGCAGGTGTTGGATACTGGCTAGACGGAATAGGTAATACTGGAACTGATTTATCAAGCAAACCTTTCTCAACACCTAATTCTTGAATAGCTAGTGCAAAGTCGTACCAACTTGCTACGCCTTCATCAGTCCAGTGATACACGCCGCTGGTTTTGTTCTCAGCGGCAGTAACACAAACTTCAGCTAAACCTTTAGCCCAAGTAGGTGTGCCAACCTGATCATCTATTACGCCCAACTGAGGCTTATCAGCCATCAAACGCAGCATGGTTTTCACGAAGTTATTACCATGAGACGAGTAAACCCAAGCTGTGCGAATTAGACAGCTAGCATCTGGCAGTATTTCAAGCAGCGCTTTTTCGCCTTCTGCTTTTGATTTGCCATAAGCACCTTGCGGTTCAATGGTGTCGTCAGTTAAATAAGGTGACCCCTTGTGGCCGTTAAATACATAGTCAGTAGACACATGTACCATGAAGGCGCCGCTAGCTTTACAAAAGTTTGCTAAGTTTTTAACGGCAAGCGTATTAATAGCATTACACGCTTCGGTATCTTCTTCTGCTTTATCAACAGCTGTATAGGCCGATGCGTTTATTACAACTTCAGCCGATAAAGGCGATAGCGTTTCTTCAATATTAGAGGCACTCGTAATATCAATATCATCACGCCCCAAAAACGAAACTTGATGCTCGCTATTTTCTAGTTCACGAGAAAGCTCAAATGCTAACTGCCCAGCCTTACCTATAATTACAATATTCATTAATCGCTAATACCTAGTAAAATACCAATAAAAAGCCAGTGAAAAAAATCAATGACAATTAAAACGTAGGTGCGTTAACAAATGCCAAGCCTGCCTCATCTTTACCTGATAAAGAAGGCTTCTCACCATTTACTAATGGCCAGTCGATATTCAATGTAGGGTCGTCGTACTTAACTGATATTTCAGATTCCGGGTGATAATAATCTGTGCACTTATACACGAACTCAGCAGAATCACTGGTTACGTAAAAGCCGTGAGCAAAGCCCGCAGGTACCCATAACTGACGTTTGTTCTCTGCTGATAAAGTTACCCCAACCCACTTACCGTATGTAGGTGAGTCTTTACGCATGTCTACGGCTACATCGTATACTTCACCGCTAACTACACGTACTAATTTGCCTTGGGTTTGCTCCATTTGATAATGAAGACCACGAAGAATTCCTTGGCTAGATTTAGAGTGGTTATCCTGGACAAAATCTACATCTGCGCATTCTTTCTTAAACCAATCGGTGCGGAAGGTTTCTAGAAAAAAACCACGCTCATCGCCAAACACTTTAGGCTCAATGATTTTTACGTCAGGGATATCTGTTTTAATTACTTGCATTTACTTTCCGTACAAACTGGCAATTTAAAATAAGAAGAAAGGTGGCATTGCCACCTTTTAGAATTTGATATGAAGCTAAATCTTAACTCTATCGTTAATCACTTTAAGCAGGTAATCGCCATAACCACTCTTCTTTAGTGGTGCCGCAAGCTTTTCAAGCTGCTCAGCGTTGATATAGCCCATTCTATAGGCCACTTCTTCTGGGCAACATACTTTCAAGCCTTGGCGCTTTTCGATAGCCGCCACGAAGTTTGCTGCATCAAGAAGTGAGTCTAGTGTGCCCGTATCAAGCCAAGCAGAGCCTCGGCCCATTAGCTCTACTTTGAGTGAGCCGTCTTTAAGGTACAGGTTGTTAAGATCTGTAATTTCAAGTTCACCGCGGGGTGATGGCTTAACTTCTTTAGCAAAATCGACTACGCGGTTATCGTAGTAATAAAGACCCGTTACGGCATAATTTGACTTGGGAACAGCGGGCTTTTCTTCGATAGAAAGCGCGTTCCAATCATCATCAAACTCTACCACGCCGTAGCGCTCAGGGTCGTTAACGTGATAACCAAACACTGTTGCACCATGCTCTTGCTTAAACGCATTCTGCAAAGACAGTTTTAAGTCGTGGCCGTAATAAATATTATCGCCAAGAACCAGTGAACAGCTATCGTTTCCAATAAACTGTTCACCTATAAGAAATGCCTGCGCCAAGCCATCTGGCGAAGGCTGAACCGCGTACTGAATGTTCATTCCTAACGCTGAGCCATCACCGATAAGGTCGATAAATCGCTGCTGCTCTTCAGGCGTGGTGATAATGAGTACATCACGGATGCCCGACATCATTAACGTTGTTAACGGATAAAAAATCATCGGCTTGTCGTAAACAGGCATAAGCTGCTTACTTACCACCTTAGTTAACGGGTGCAAACGTGTGCCAGATCCGCCGGCTAATATTATTCCTTTTCTCGTGCTCATTATCTCAACCTACTCGCTAAATTTTTGCTTTGCCAACTCATAAAGCTCAAAATCGTCTTGGTTATTTTGAACTAAAAATTCAAAGGCTTCTTCACCTAACTCTTCACGTATCTCTGCAATTTTCTCATCAATTGATTTAGAAGTATCACGTGACACGTTTTGAACTTTTGGAGCAATATTTATCCCTTCAAATCCTTCGTTAATCAGCCACGACTCAAGCTTTTCAAGTGACTCATTGAATTTCTCTACAAGGCCAACAAACGGTAGTTGCTCTACAGCCATCTTTGCCCTGTCAAGCTCTGAACCGTGCTCAGCCCCAAACATATAAGCGAAACGCTCTGTGTGAAAATTCTTACACTGTCTGTCATGTCCGAGAGCGATTCTCGATTCAATATATCCTTTAAGAGTAGTATTTCGCGCAAGAACTGCTCCGAAACCGTTACCACCTTGCTTCCGCTCGAACGAGTATGCGGAGGCTATTCGATCAATAGGATGACGGATAAATATAACAGGTAACAGTTTAAAGTAATCTACGCTCGGCACAGGTAACTGGGCAGTATGTGATGAAAAACATTTCGCAGATTTATTGTTCTCTACCCACCGCTTAACTAACTCTCTATTTTTTGCTGGGTTAGCTGGAAACTCTTCGGTTAACCATTCAGTACCTGCCTCAAAATTTTCTTTGAACGAGGCGTCTAACGAAGTGCCTGCATTTTTAAAAAGATGGAAGTGAAAAATAGCTTTCATAAACTTTTCCGATATTTTGTCAAAATATTTAGCCAGTGAAAAAACAAAGCAAGAGACTTGCTACTAAATATTTAAGGTCATTAATTCAATGCCCTTCTTGATAAATTTTGATTGCTGTCTGTATTTAAGTATTCACTATTTCACAGCAATTTTAGCGTTATTTTGAACTTCAAAAGCGAGAAAGGAGCCATTCAGAGAAAGATCTACAAATGGCATTTTTATACTGTGTAGAGTTCAAATCTACTGAGCTTTCATCAATCTCCCATTCCTTTATAGCCCGTATCATACTGTCTATATCACCGTAGTCAAAGAAGTATGCACGCTCCTCCATAAAATTAGACTCTCTTTCCAACCAAGTTCCTTTCGAACATAAAAGATTACAATGACTTCGGCGTAAAACGTCCCAGAAAACCCCCGAAGTTTTATACTTGTACTTGTTCGGCATATACGAAGCGATAACCCCTTGAACACTATCAAATAGTAGTTCATATTGCTCAGTTGTTAGGGTACCAAATAATACGTCGAAGTTGTTAACCCGACTACCTAATCTACGAAGTTGAGATTCAGCGTTTTTATATTCTATACTTCCCGGCGAATTTGTATTCCAATGCAGTACAAAATCTACATTGGGAAAACTTTTACATAGGTGTTCCGAATTATTCAGTATGAAACTGGTTCCTTTGTCTTCTTTCACGCTGCCAACAAACAATAACAAACGCTTTCTGCCTTTTATTTCACGGCTGAATGGTTGTGAGGGTTGATAGTTTATTGCTGGATGAATAAGGAAGGAAGCACCAGTCAACGCTTCGTAACCAATTTTGTACTCATTACAGCTTGTAGCGAAAACTAGTTTTTCCGAAGGTAAACTGCGTTCCAGAAAAGAAAGTGAAAGCTTATTTTTAATAAACCAGCTATAGCGCATAGCTTCATCCATAAACTTGGGAGAAGCTATTCCAGGGTCAAACATTCCACAGACTATTAGTTTTGGGATATGCAACTTTGGAATACAGCTTAAAAATTTTGCTAACCCTAGAAACAAATGACTGAAAGCAGTGTGAAGAACAATAACATCATTTTGATTAATATTATAACGCCGAAATAAATCGCTAAGTTCAGCCTGAAACTTTTCAGCGAGTTCGTTTTCTTTAAATGCAGGTAAAGGTTCGAGGTTATTTGTGTAACAAGGCGTGTTGAAAAAGGGAATAATCTTCTCTTTTAAATTTTTCACAGAATCGCTTAGCTTTTTAGACGCAAGTACTGTAACCGTCTTACGGGTTGATGATGCATCGCCAATAAGCGTCTCAGCAACCGAGCCATGGTGAGAATCAAAATCCTCAAACCCAGGATCTAACAAAAAATAGCGAATACTAGCCATTTTTATCGACCGCTAATGGACTTAATAATTTCTGCCTTAGCTAAATCAATTTGTCGATGGATTTGGCCAGTCATTGCTACCATCAATTGTTTAGTCGTAATTGTAACGTTAAAAACATGAACCGGCTTATCATTAACATACATCACAATAACATTACTACCTGCCTCGAATGCCTGCCAATTAGGCTCAACGCTAAAACCACAATCCCCATTCCCTATTCCGGCTTTTTTAAGATCCTCTCTAAAAATAGAAGCTTGGGTTTGACAAATTATTGTGTTGTTTAGTTTGAACAAAACATGGCAAGGTTTAGCGTTTTCAAGATGATTTACATATGCCCAACCTGAAAATTTAAAAATTGATAACTCATCAATATGAAATGTCGCATAACCTTTTTCACATTTAACTCTACGCTTACGATTCTTATATTTTTTATATAGTTTTGAAAGCAACTACAATTCCTCACTCAATCCAATGCTTAGCACAGCATCCATATAGTCTGATGAATGTTTATGAATGCTTTTATCACTTTTTACTTTCGATTTTTCACACCATTTATATTCATTGTGCTGATCGCCAATAGGTAATGCCAATCTGTTCTGATGAACCTTTAAATGATAGCCCGCTACAACGTAGTGTGTGGAAGGCTTTTCTCCCATCACACTATCATCATAGAAATGTTCATACATATCCAATAAACGTGCTTGGGATCGGCTAAATTCAAAGCCTAACTCATTCAGCGTTAACCGCAAGAATGCAGCGTCTAAGGTTTCGTTTTTTAATATTCGTCCCCCAGGAACAAACCAATAATCTTTTGCAGGGCGGTTTTTTCTTAAGCCGAAAAGTATTTCACCTTTTTCATTTTCTACTACTAAATCGATAGACACCAAAGGCGCCCTATCAATAACTTCGGTAAACGCTTGTTTGTTTAAAAAGGCCAAAACTTACCCTCTGAAGTTATCCTGATTTTCTAGAAACCAATTAAAAGCGTGCTGCAGACCACGTTCTAAATCATAAGTGTGATTCCAACCTAAATCGTGAAGTCTAGAAACATTCATCAACTTTCTGGGGGCGCCATCAGGTTTAGTGGTATCCCAAACGATATCGCCTTTAAAGCCTGTAACTTTCGCAACGGTTTCTACTAATTCACGAATGGTACAGTCTTCACCAGTACCTACATTAATATGGCTGAGCATAGGTTGGGTATTGGCTTGATAAGTTTCGTCGTCAAGTTCCATTACGTGAATGCTCGCAGCTGCCATGTCATCTACATGTAAAAATTCTCGCATTGGCTTGCCGCTTCCCCACGCGACTACTTCGCTGTCTCCACGCTGTGCTGCTTCATAAAAACGACGAAGTAAAGCCGGGATCACATGAGAGTTCTCTGGGTGGAAGTTATCGTGAGGGCCATACAAATTTGTCGGCATTACTGAACGATAATCACGTCCATATTGGCGGTTATAGCTTTCGCATAGCTTAATTCCTGCAATCTTTGCTATTGCGTAAGGTTCGTTTGTTTCTTCTAACGTTCCTGTTAACAGCGCACTTTCAGTCATTGGCTGTTCGGCTAATTTAGGATAGATACAGCTAGAACCTAAAAATAGAAGCTTCTGAACATTGTTTGCATGTGCTGCATGAATGATATTTGCCTCTATCATTAAGTTTTCATAGATAAACTCTGCAGGATAGGTATTGTTTGCATGTATACCGCCAACTTTTGCAGCTGCCAAGTAAACTTCATCGATACTGTTATCAGCAAAGAAACGGCTTACTTCTTTCTGGTCAGTAAGATCTAAATCAGCACGTGTTCTGGTGATAATTTCAATATTTTCTCTCTGCTCTAGGTTTCTAACAATAGCAGCACCAACCATCCCTCTGTGGCCAGCAACAAACACTTTTTTCATGATTTTCTCTCAAACAGATATTAATGTGTTAAATTTCAATGTTGGTCCATAATGGAGGAAGCTGGCAAGTCTTCTTCTATCATCAAACCGTCTAATTCTGGTGAACTAATCGAAAGAATATCCTCTTTCGATAATGCAATGGAACGAATGAGTTCATTGCTCGCCTTAGTATTTTGCTGAACAGCGCTCAGCTCGCTATCAAACATAAGTTGGTCATACTCTGTCGGCATTTCAAACCCCATTTCTACATCTATATCTTCTAATGTCTGATCATCATCAATCCATGTTAACACTTGTTCTGGCTGATCTACTGTTTCAGTTTCTATTTTTCGCTCTTGTTTATTAGCTTTATATGCCGACGACAGACTGATGATATTATTAGAATTTGGTTTTGCTTTCGACATCTTGTCAATGTCACCAGAGTGGGAATGATTATTTGCGCTAGTGTACTCTGCCTGTTCTTCCTTACCGAGGCGAACGCTATCAACATTACTCTGTTCAGAAATGTCGTTATTCAACGCAAAAAGAGAAAATACAATAGAAAGAACAACCGCAATGGCTAAAAACGTCTTCATAAATTATCCCTAATTTAAACTTGAATTCTTGATGGAAAAGCGGGTGTCGCCCAACTGACTCACAACTATACCAAAAGTTACTCCATATTACGGCTATAAAATACTATCCAGCTCTACTAGTTCATATTTTCGGAGTGAATAGAATATTAAGGCTAAATGTAAGCTATCGTAAGGGGCGGCGCTGACTTCTAAGAACTAGTCAGGGCACTGTGAATATAGTGCCCTAGAGGAATAATAGCTAGTCTGCCATAAACCATGTACCACCGACTGGTTTTACGACACCTGCAGCGATACGTTTAGTGTTATCCATGATATGGACAATATTGCGACCGCCAAACGACTCGTTTCGCCACAAGAAGTCAACTTTACCATCTCCATTAAAGTCTTCTACTTTCGCTAACGACCACGCAGTGCCAACTTGCGGCAACAATTTCTGTTCTCTAATGGCTCCGTTTGCCATGTAATAGACACTATTTCTACCATCTTGAACGTTGCGCCAAATAAGATCTTCGGTACCGTCACCGTCCATGTCTCCTGTTCCAGCGAGTATCCATTGGCTAGGGGCACCAGAAGATAACACGGCTTCATTAAAGCTACTATTCCCGCTTTCTAAGCTCCATACTTTTAAGGTTTGGCCATCTCGAAGGATAAGTTCTTTAACTCTATCACCATTAAAATCTCCTATACCTTCAATGACCACATTACCAATACTGTTAGACCAGAAATTACGTCTACTAGCTCCGTCCATGAACCAAATTGCTAATTGGTTGGTGCTTAGCCTACGCCATACTATGTCGTCTTTGCCGTCACCATTTAAGTCTCCAATAGCTTCTAATTTGAAGTCACTATCTAAACGTGCTACTACGGGGCTGGACAAGATATCGAAACCATTCATTAGATAGAGTCTGTTATAACCACCGTGTGAACTGGGGTTTCTCCAAAATAAATCCGTTTTTCCGTCTCCGTCGAAATCACCAAGGTTGAGCTGCCAATCTTCTCCTTGTACAACGTTAATAGGGCGAGACTGAAGAACATCTTCACCATTCATTGTCCAAAGAAAATTCCAGCCTCGAACATCGCTAGCATTACGCCATACAATATCAGCGCGGCCGTCACCATTTACGTCGGCCCTTACAGGTGATTCAGAGTTATCACCTATACCATCACCGTCTGTATCAGCCCATTCAGAGCTATCAGTTGGAAAAGCATCATTGAGGTCGTCGACACCGTCATAATCAGTGTCTGCATTTACCGGCGAGGTACCTAAGTCTTCTTCCTCTTCATCAGTTAAGCCATCGTTATCGTTGTCTGTATCTACAGCATTAGCGATACCATCCCCGTCGAAGTCTTCGATGTTAGAAGACAAATCCACGCCAACATTGAACATATTAAACAGGGTTTGATCGACGTTAGAATTATAAGTGGTGTATGCAATTTTCACATCTATTGAAGTAAGTGGTACCAAAAATTCGGGGAATGTAACTTTAGACGAAAAGTCACTATCGTTTTCATCTTCAAGAGTGAGGCTTTGCCATGTGCTTTCGCCCGCAAACTTCCATTGGATAGAGGTTATATTCGTAACACTTTTTAGATCAGATCCGCCCGCCTTCAGTGTAAACGGTTGGAAGCCGACACTATTCGTAGAATAAATATCTTCGTTTTCATCTACGGCACTTACTATTAGGCCTGCAACTTCAGCCAGCATACTTGAAGGGTAATAGTTAATCTCTCCACTAGGCAAATCATCATTACCTGATGCATAGGTAATATTAAGTCTTGCATTGTCACACATACTTACATCATTTAACGCATTGTGGTCGAATATACCACTGTGCGTTTCTGTGCCATCGCAATAAAAAGCAAAATTTTGATCGTTAAATACAATCTCTGCACCGGAAGGACTCGTAAAATGGCTACCAAATATTGTAATTATACCATTAGGTTCAAAAGAGTATGACTGTGAGAATACTGCCGATGTAGGTCCAAACGAATATTCACCAGTTTCTAAAACATCAATTCCGCTTGCAGAACCAAAATTTAGAGGCGGCGATTCCTGTAACAAATTACCCGAATTCTTATCATCATCACCTTCAACTAAAGCAACATAGAACGGCTGACTTAAGTCACTGCCATTAATGATAGATAACTTAAAGTTTTGGTCGCGTACACCGGTAAAATCACGTTCCACCCCAAACAGCTTTTCACCACTGTAAACGGCAATATCTGACACAGGAGGGGAAACATCGCTAGATATATTAATGTCTATGCTTGTAGCTATGTCGTCCAAGGAATATAGAACGTTTTGCGAAATCCCATTTGCTTCAGGGTGGCTGAAATAAAATACCGTATCAGGCCCTACTTCGTTGTTTAGTCGCTCAATTAGCTCGAGTTGTACAGGAATATCCGGTGATAAATTGCCCAACGCAAACCAACTGTTTGAACGTAGAGATTCATAACGGCTGTTCGAAACAACTCCTGAACCATAGGTAATTCCCGTATCAGCAATCGTTATATTTATGTTAGTCTTAACAGTATAAAGCTGGTCTAATGAAACCGCGTTATTAGAAGGAAGACCATTGTTACCAATAACATGTTGTAAGTTCGAGGGGGTTAGTCGTATCGTTTGGTCACCGTTTAAATTAAGCGTGAATGTTTCTAACCCTTCAATGCGCTGTGAAGCACTTGTACTAGGTAACGCAGGAAGATGAGAAAGGTCACTTTTCGACAAATTCCAATAAGATGCCTTTGAATAATATTTTCCTGTTGGGAGAAAAAGAGTTTTGGAATCACCCGGCTCCATTTCTTTCCAAAAATAGGTTTCACCAAATTCACCATCTAAAGTTGCAGTAACTCTAGTAGCACTTTCGTTTACAAACTTAAACTCGTTAGCATTGATAAAGGATAGAGGTAATGCAACTTGCTCGCCTTTATTAGACGTTAACGTCACGTCACCAAAATAGCCGCCAATCGCATGTGCCGAAGTGCCCAGTGCTGATGCATCGTTAACACTTAGGGTTACATTTATAGAGGCCCCTTGGTTAGCCTGTAACGTTACTTCACGTTTATCTAACGACAACGCTATACCCGCCGGGAAGGTATTAGGTAAATCGATACGCACCGTTTGTTGGCTATTCGACGTATTAGTTACTGTAAAGCCTATCGTTTCAGATTGGTAATTACGTGCATTGACACGACCAAAATAGAGTGGACCTTGTTCTACAGCGATACCTTGAGAAAGTGCAGACTCAACATCTAATAAACCGTAGCCGCGCTGGAAACTATCATTTGCGTCTGACTGCGCTGAAGACATCAATATAGATTTTATTTGTTGAGGAGTAAGTGTAGGCCTTGCTTGTTTTAATAGTGCTGCTGCGCCTGCTACATGAGGAGCCGCCATACTTGTTCCCGACTCGGTAGTGTAGCTTTCGCCAATAGCAAGCGAGTAAATGTTTCCGCCTGGCGCGGCAAGCTCTGGTTTGCCAAAACTGCTGTTTAATAGTGGGCCTTTAGAACTGAAGCTAGAGATAGTTCCGTTGGGCTCTACAGACCCTACTGTTATAGCACTTCTTGCTGAAGATGGAGATAGCCCCCCAATCTCTAAATACTCCCCTCCGTTCCCTGCCGCTACTATAACAGTCACACCCGAGGCAGTAGCTGCATCAACAGCGGATGCAACCAGATCATCTGCATCTCCGGGTCCACCCAAACTTAAGTTTATAACATCAGCCCCGTCATCAGTGTTTGGGTTGCCATCTGGGTCGACGGCGTATTCTATGCCTTCAACAATGTGAATATTTACCCCGTCCCCATTTTCATCAAGTACTCGAACAGCAAGAATTGAAGCATCTGGCGCAACACCAACAACGCTTCCGTTAGCGGCGACGATACCGGCCACGTGGGTTCCATGCCCATCTATATCCATGGGGTCGTTATCGTTATCTACAAAATCGTATCCACCTATTACTTTGCATGCGGCGCCAATACAGCCACCCAAGTCTGAATGAGTATAGTCGACGCCACTATCAATAACGGCAACAACAACACCTTCCCCTGTAATGCTATTTCCGAAAGCATCTTTTTCCTGCCAAACCTTGTCGGCATTAATCATAGCTACACTATCAGCAAGAAATTTTTTTACCGGCGTACTTTTAACAATACGCTTTACCGATGGCAGCTTAGATAATGCCAACACTTTACTTTCATTGCCTTGTACAACTATCGCGTTAGCTACGCGCGTTAGCCTTTTCTTGACGCTTATGCCTGAAGGCACGTGGTTTTTCACAAAAGTCTGCTGGAACGTATCTAATGCGGTGACCTTTTGGGCTACTGAAATTTTAGCGGCTTGTTTTAGGCTTTGGCTGCTAACAGTACCACTCTGACTAACTACACTTGGCAGACGTTTAAGCGACTGATAAGCCCTAAACTCACTAGTTTTTAAAAGCGGCTGACCGTAAAATTCAACCATATATGTTTGGTTGCTGGTGGAAGCAACTGAGCGTTCACTTGCAGCTATTGAGTGAATATTAACACCATCGATGTGTCTAGATGTCCTTTGCTCTTCTTGCGATTGCGCCTGAAGGAAAGTTGAAAATAGTGCAAATGAAATTGCTAGGTAGGTGGTGTATTTTAACAACATGAACACTCCATAGTCCGTTACTGAGTTCGCTTTCGTCGAAAAGTATAAGTGAGTAAATATATACAGGCTATAAACTAAGAAGGAAAAAAGCAGCATTTAAGTATGCAAATCAATACTTACGTATATCAAACTCCTTATCATCACAGCTCTCATTCCTGGGATAAATTGTTTGATTTTTGATCAATTTACTTTTATCTTTTCAATTAGGTGATACACAACTCTTCAAAAAAGGGTCTGTAGTCTAGCTTGCTAAGTGATTCAAAGGGATTCGAATTCGGAGCTAAACCATGACTTACCGCGTAGCATTTGCTATTTCAGGTGCCGTCAGCTTAGGTTCTTATGAAGCAGGCACAATTTATGAAATTATAAGTGCACTTTCAGAGCACAATAAAAACCTTCCAGAAAATTCAAACGATCGTATAGAGATTGATGTACTTAGCGGGGCTTCGGCTGGCGGGATGACCGCAGCGCTTATTGCCCACAAACTGCTGTACGACCCAGCTATGTTAAACGGCGAAACCAGTAATGCAGCATACAAGGCATGGGTCGAGAAAGTAGATATTCAGGGCTTACTTTCTCATCACGACGATGACTTCCCTAAAACATCACTTCTTTCCTCTAACTTTGTCGGCAAAATAGCGGAAGACTTGATCACAAACAGACACAAGAACAACGAAATACCAGAACCTGGCCCACATAATACGGCAGCAAAGAAAATCCATCTTGGTTTAGCCATGTCGAATTTAAATGGCGTTGATTACAAGCTTGACGTGTTTTCCACATCTGAAGAGGGGTTGGACCAAGGTGAGTTTATACAAACACGTTTTCAAGACCGAGTAACCGAAGAGCTAACCAACGAGTACAAAGCAAAACAATGGGAAGATATTATTACAGCCTGTAGAGGCTGCGGCGCATTTCCCTTTGCTTTTTCACCAATGAAGTTAGCAAGAAACTGGGTTCGCCATCAGCATGATTACGCAAGCAGAGGCGCCTCTCCTTTCAATAACGGCAGTAAAGATGAAAACTTTTACTACATGGACGGAGGTGCATTCAACAACTATCCCTTAGGGCTGGCCAGAACGCTGACTAGGAAAATTGATAGTACTCCAGAAGACTTTGAAAATAGATATTACTTTTACATTTCACCAAACCCGAAAAACTCTGTGCGCGACGCAAATTTCAAAGTAGATGCCACCTCTGGTATGAAAGATACCGCTTTGCAAATGGCAAAAAGCATTTTTTGGCAGGGGCGCTTTCAAGAATGGATGCAAGTTGAAACGGTAAACGAAAAAGTAAAACAGCTGGATGAACGCGCCGAAGAATTACTACAAGTATTAAGCAACAATCCCGGCCGACTACAAACGCATAGTGCAGCTTATGACTCACTTTTACATGCGCTTTACGGCCCCTCATCATATACCAATGATTTCCAGCGTTTAGAAAAAGCGTTCTGCACAACACCGCAACTTCAGCAGCTGTCACCCTTACTAAAAGACACCTGGATTAAAGGTATTGTGATAATGGAAAAGTCAGGCGGCTTAGAAAACCGCGAGAGCATGAAGGTGTATACAATCACAACCACTAACGAAGATTTAGCAAGTGAGCATCTAGCGGGATTTTTGGGCTTTTTAGACAAGCGCCTGCGCGAACACGACTACCTGTTAGGCCGTATAAGAGGCATGCAGGTTGTAGAGCACATATTAAATCATAAAGATAATGCCAGTGCTTTGGGAAAGCATTTACCACTTAATGTAACTAGTCGTGCTGCGCGCATAAATGAAGCTACAGCGCAATTATTAGCGATGGACCTTTCTGACGTCAAAATGAAAGACGTGAATTATGAAAACCGCCAAGCCCTTTATAACAGAGTTAGAGAGCGCATGAAGCAATGGCTTAAAGACGAGAATGTTAGTTGGATCAAAACCCAAGGGATAATGCTTGCCAGCAAGTCGTATTTAAAGAATTCATTCGAAATAGAAAAGCAAAAGTTGCTAGGCATAACAATGCCCGCTTGGTACCGCTAGAAAGCTGATTTAATACAAGAAGCGATATAGAAGTAGAAGTAGAAGTAAATGATGAAAAAATAACTCAACAATTGCCATTGGCTTAAAGGGAATTAACCATGAAACTACTACCTTCACTCGAGCGCGCTGTACCCAAAGAGCACCTTGCCCCAGCTGCTTTACACGATCTAATTACTAGTTTACAAAATATAAAAATTGCTATTGAAAGCAGTGTTTCAAATGAGCAGAAAGCTAAATTAGACAACCTTGATAACATTATCAATAAGCTAACGCAGTTAGGTGATGACCCCAGCATTGACGATATCCCCACTGCCGCTAAAACAGTTATTCAGAATGCTGTTGCACTATTCCCCGAAGACAAAAAACAAGAAATATTAGAATCACAGGTATACAAAAAAACATTCAAGCTACTTGATCAATGGGAACAAATTAGCGCGCCGATTAGTTCACAGACCGACGGTTTTAATAGAAACATTGAGTTTGATAAAGACTATGACACAAAATTTAATGATTTTCAGATAGGTCTTCGGGTTGGTGCTACTGGCATTTATAACATCAACGTACTTACCAAAAAACATGCGCAAACACTTCTTAAGCTTGAGGTGGCTGATACAGAATGCCTTGTAAACCAAACGCTTTCAGCGGCCTATGAAGTAAATGCTTCGGCGGCTGGCGCGATAAACTTTATCAATATCAGTGCAAGTTTAGCGAAAGCTGGCGAGTTGAAATTAGACACCTACTTTCAAGCAGAAAACACCACGCCTACATATCGCGCACTATGGGCAATGTTTAAAGCTCCTGTCGTGCCATGGAGCCTAAAATCTGTAAACGCACTTCTTACAGTGCCTAATAGCGGTACTGGTCTTGGTTATCGCGCATATGCATTAAAAACAGGTACGACTTTTACTATTCAAGGAGAAATGGGTGTAGGTAAATCATTAGTTACTCAAACTGACTTAAAAGGCAATTTAATAGACATCGACTTTTCTGCCGAAATAAGTGCGTCTCACCAACACACTATAGCAGGCGATGTAAGTGTGTTTGTTACTAAACATGCTAGCAGCAGTAAACCAATACTAAAGGTAACGATTGAAGAGGCAGACGAACGAACTAACGCACTCAACTTGGCCCTACAAGCAGATATCAAAGGGCTGGATAAACTAGCTGGGCAGTACGTTGAAATGCTGCTTTCAAAAGGCAACAAAATAGTACAGTGGTTGGAAAAAAATAGCTCTCCCGGCGCTACGTTACTAGAAAGTTTAGATAACAATGTCGATAAAGATAAGTGGTACAAGCCCATCGCTAGTTTAACTCTTGGCCAAGAAAGCGTTGATGACGCGGTAGAAAGCCTTATCGGCAACGAACTTCAGAATGTTATTGACCGCATACCACTTTCAAGTGAAGACGATGCAGAAGAACTGGCCGACAAATTAGTAACAAAATTATTAGATATATTTGGTGCTAGTGATAGCACTGCGATAGAAAGCTACAGAGAGGCGGCTGAGCAGGCACTCCAAGCTGAATTAGAAACGCTACAACAACACCTACGTCAGCAAGCCGATAAATTTAAGCAATTGATAGAGAGCGAAGCTAAAGACGTACTTAAGCCAGTAGAAGCATTAGGCAAAGAAGTAAAACAAGCTGTTACGCAATTCGATGACGATATTGAGAAAAACTTTAATAAAATCATTTCGAAATACCGTGAATTTAAAGAGAAAATTACTGCTGCATTAGAAAAGTCAGCCAACATTAAACTGGGGCTGGCCTATGACGATTTAAGAAAACGTTCTACGTCGCTATCTCATACCTTGGAGTTACTACTAGAAGCACCAGAGTCGCCTGATGTTCAAACCTTTTATAGAAGCTTAGCCATTGGCGACGATAAAAAAGTGGCTAGGATGCTACCTACCCTACTAAATACCGGTAAAGTTAAAATACTAGCCGAGTCTACCGGTATTGAAACAATGCGAAACAATACAACAACCTTAGGTTTGAGTATTATTGGTAAGAACATTACATCTGTGAAGGATGTGATAAAACAACTAAACGTTAAAGTTGATACCAGCGGTAATTTGTACGTTAAACAAGAATACAAAGTTACCGCAACTGCCAGTGGGCTTGGTGAAACGCGGGAAGCTGTGCTGAATATGACCTATGGTATTGCGCAGGCATCGCAAAACCCCGACTTTGTGGGCAGCCTGGGTTTTAACTACACGAACAGAGATTCTAAGCTTCACACTGTAAACGAAATATCAGAGTTTTTATATTCTTTAGATTTTAACGACGTCCCACACTTTAACAACCTGCCAAATGATGTATCAGTACCCACTTTAATACCTGAATACCGCAAAAACATAGCAATTGCAGAGTAAGCGATCATTTTAGACCGTCTTTTCCCTGCGGTGCTACTCCGTAAAATAGCCTCCGTAGATTTTACTAACGGAGACTTTACTGATGGCAACA
>NZ_QJJN01000014.1:0-30752 GCF_003201515.1 Alteromonas sp. I10 | reverse complement strand
TTCTGTGTAGCGTGATTTTTTCATAGTCGTCTCCTGCATTAATCATTGCAGAAAACTCCAATTAAGTCTGTCTCAGTTTAGGGGAAGTGGACATACCCCTTTCTTGTAGATGTTCAAAACTCTGTAATTGACCAATTAGCAACAAGGTTAGTTGTACCGCTGACAAAGAATAAGACTACAAATAGTCTTTATATGAAAAATCTTACGCCGGAGATAGAATTCGAAGGCGAGACATACCTATTCGTGACTCAACAACTTAGTTCCTTACCCGAAGATGTGCTCAAGGACTGCATCGGTTCTTTGGCGCAATCCCGTGAATTGCTAATAGGTGCAATAGACTTTGCTATTACTGGATTATAGCCTTTCTATAAGAGATTCTGACAGGTGGGCATAACGACGTAATGTGGCTAGAAAAGTAAAGCGATGAGCTAGTACATATTACAGAGCTTTATAGTGCGAGTACTCGTCGCTTCCGATATCTCCGGTACCACCACCATCGGAATTGCCGTGGTCTGACGACATTACATAAACATGCCTGTCTCGTTTAGTATTTTATTTTGGAGTGTATGGTGGAAGAACTTCTCCACTTGTTAATACAACAACCCTATAAATATTATCACTTTCAACTCCTCGTTCTGTTATATCGCTAGCCTTTGCAAGGCTAATTAAATAATACCAAACATTAGAATCAAATGAATAACCTAACCGTAATTCAAGTCCGATTAATTGAAGTGCGCCTTCAGGTTTATAAAATTCCTTGGCTTTTAAAACAGCATTTTCGATTGTAAGTTTAGGATTACCTTTACCATCCCAAGCTTTATCAAAATCAAACTGATTTCGCCACAAGGTGAAGTTGGCGGGCTTTCCTCTTGATTGAGTACCTATCAAGTAGAAATAATCCTCTCTTTGCTTACCATCACTACTCTCTTTTTGGATAACTATCAATTCATCCTTAGCATAAGCCGTTGAAGGAAGTGCAAGTAAAAACATAAAAGAGATTAGTGGTAGTAATTTATTCATTTAATTATCCTTAATTAGAGAGTTTATAAACATGCCTGTCTTGTTTAGTATGCCGTTGTAAAAAGATGACTGTCTTGTTGAGTCCTTACCCAAGCTAACCACTTAATTCTATTTTTATGCTCGAGAATTAACTCTTTTCTGTAAGCAGTTGACAGTAGACACGGCCAAGCAAGATATACAAAGCGAGGTCCGCTGGCTAACTCTGCAAAGAAATCTAAAACATTGCCTAAAACGGGAACTTTAGATAGCGCTGCAGCTACAGCGAGGAATACCCCGAAAACAAGCAAGCTAATTACAGCAACCAAAATTTCCATATACAGGTTTACCTAACGCCGCCTTAAGCGGTGAGTAATAGTTGGCTAAAATGTGAAGCGAAGCGGAACCGAGCCAACTGTTACGAATCCGACTTTAAGGCCTTGTTAGGCATCTGACAGCACCCGATTTATTATAGACATAAATAACTTTTCCCCACTAAGTGTAATATCTTGAACACTTTCTGGGGTCACAGTTTTTATATAACCCAATTTATGCAAATCACTTAAAAATGTTTGATTGCTAGATATTAGGATATTTGAAAAAATTTCCAGAGGTGTCAGCTTATCGTTTTCGCTTTTATCCACTTCTCTACGTACTAACCTCGTTAAATGTCGACTAATTTTCCGGTCATAAGTGGCTCGCTCTTCATTAGAGATTGAATTAAGTTCACTTTGCAATCTCTTAAGTTCGAGTTCTTTCTCTTTTAGGGTCGATTTTAAATTTTGTTTTTCAGAATCATCCAGTTTTGATTTTTCAAATAAAGTTTCAATTATTTTTCCGAGCTCCTGTTCCGAATCTGAAACCTGCTTTTCTGTAGCGGCCTTCTCTCTTGCAATATCTTCAGAAACACTTGAGCCATTCGACGTGTAGTACCTGTCTACACTTTCCTTTAAATCTTGGGATTTTTGCTCTATATTTTTTAGTTGTTCACCAAAACCAGATTGAATTTTTCCAAGCAGAATGGATGTCTCTTGAGTGAACTTATGCATATTGTCATAAAACTTATTACTGGAATCAGAACCTTTAAAATAGAATGCCGCAGAAAGCCCTATAGCAAAGAAAGCTAACAATAATGCTACTATATCTGTAGCAGAAAGCGTTCCTAGGTTTATATTGAAATCTGAATTAATAACTCGATACCCGATCAGCAAGACAACACAGATTACTGCGATTTCCCTAATAATTCTTATGACTTCATTCAGATTCATTTTCTGATTATTCCTTTTAGTTTTGTAGAGTGCATAATTGGATGCCTAACAGCTTACTCGTCCCCAAACCGTCATGCTATTCCACACCACTTTAGGGCACTTCTCCTTTTTACTTCTCACTACTCTAAACCATAACCACCAGAGAAATAAAGAAAAAACCGTAATGTCGTTTTTCGCTCATTTATTAAAAACAACAAATCGACATGCAGATGATTTTGGTGTCATTCACGCAACCCAAACACAAAAAAGCCAGCATAAGCTGGCTTCAAAACACAAAAACAAATTTCGTCCAAACTAAAAACTACTTCCCCTGCCTAGCAGCCAACTTCTCCAACTGCTCGTCAGTAGCAGGAAGCTGGTGCTTCTCTTTCCACTCTGAATACGGCATTTTGTATACCACTTCGCGTGCGGCTTCGTAGTCGATATCAGCACCCTGCTCGCTTGCAGCGGCCGAATACCATTTTGCTAAGCAGTTACGGCAGAAATCGGCCAAAATCATCAGGTCAATGTTCTGAACGTCTTTATTTGCGTCTAGGTGTTCTACTAAGCGGCGAAATACTGCTGCTTCTACTTCGGTTTGCGTTTGCTTATCCATTATCTAATACCTCTAAAAAAGCGTTTTTCGTTATGGTTTGAATGTGTGGGTTAACGGATGAAACCCAACCCGCTATCTCTTTTAAAACCTAAAACGAAAAAAGGGAGCCAAGCTCCCTTTTTACTTATATACAGCTAACTAGGTTTAAACCCAATTGGCATTACTCTGCGTCGTCAGACTTAGGCGCAGGCTTTTCTAGAAGCTCTTTAATGCTTAGGCGTACACGGTTTTGGCGATCGATTTCCATAACCTTAACGTCAACCATTTGGCCTTCTTCTAGGTAGTCAGTTACTTTGTTCACACGCTCGTGAGCGATTTGTGAAATGTGAACAAGACCTTCTTTACCAGGAAGTACTTCTACAAACGCACCGAAGTCTACAATACGTGTAATCTTACCGTTGTAAGTCTTACCAACTTCAATTTCAGCCGTTACTTGCTCAATCTTGCTAATAGCGATGTCTGCTTTCGCACGCTCTGTTGCGAAGATTTTGATAGTACCGTCGTCTTCAATCTCGATGTTAGTGTCAGACTCTTCAGTAATTTGACGGATCATTGCGCCGCCTTTACCGATAACGTCACGAATCTTGTCTTGGTCAATCTTCATTGTGTAAATGCGCGGAGCAAATTCACTTAGCTCTTCACGGTGACCGCCAATCGCTTCGTCCATTACGTTAAGAATGTGCAAACGTGCTTCTTTTGCTTGTTTAAGCGCAATTTGCATGATTTCTTTAGTAATACCTTCAATCTTAATGTCCATTTGAAGTGCAGTAATACCTTCGGTAGTACCCGCTACTTTAAAGTCCATGTCGCCAAGGTGATCTTCGTCACCAAGGATGTCTGAAAGTACAACAAAGTTGTCGTCACTCTTAACTAGACCCATTGCGATACCCGCAACAGACGCTTTAATTGGAACACCTGCATCCATAAGCGCTAGTGAAGTACCACATACAGACGCCATTGATGATGAACCGTTTGATTCTGTGATTTCAGAAACCACACGTACTACGTACGGGAATTCTTCTTCACTTGGCATTACTGCTTGAATACCACGCTTCGCTAGACGACCGTGACCAATTTCACGACGCTTAGGCGAACCAATCATACCGGTTTCACCAACACAGTATGGAGGGAAGTTGTAGTGAAGCATGAAGCGGCTGTCGCGCTTACCTTGAAGCTCGTCAATCATCTGTGCGTCACGCTCTGTACCAAGCGTAGCAGCTACAAGTGCCTGCGTTTCACCACGAGTAAATAGTGCAGAACCGTGAGTACGAGGAAGAATACCTGTTGCTACGTCTAGTGCACGGATCATTGCTGGGTCACGACCATCGATACGTGGCGCGCCAGATAGGATGCGTGAACGTACAACGTCAGACTCAAGATCGTGAAGAAGGTCTAGTACTTCTTTCTTGTCTTGTTCTTCGTCTTCAGCAAGGATAGCTTCTAGGGCTTTTTCAGTTGCTGCAGTTACTGCGTCTTTACGCTCTAACTTGTCAGAAATCTGGTAAGCCGCAGTCATTTCTGCTTCAGCTAGTGCTTTAACTTTGTCTTTAAGCGCAGTGTTTTCTGCTTCTGGTGCCCAGTCCCACTTCTCAGTACCAACTTCAGCAGCAAATTCGTTAACCGCGTTAACTACAGTTTGCATTTGCTCGTGACCGAACATAACCGCACCTAGCATGGTGTCTTCAGAAAGCACGCTTGCTTCTGATTCAACCATAAGTACTGCGCCTTCAGTACCCGCAACAACAAGGTCAAGCTCGCTTTCAGCTTGCTCTTCTGCGCGTGTATTTAGAATGTATTCACCGTTGCTAAAACCAACACGAGCCGCACCGATTGGGCCGTTGAAAGGAATACCAGAGATAGCAAGGGCTGCTGAAGTACCAATCATAGAGATGATGTCTGTAGGGATATCTGGGTTAGCAGACATTACAGTAACAACAACTTGTACTTCGTTTTTGAAACCTTCTGGGAATAATGGGCGGATTGGACGGTCGATAAGACGTGCAATCAGTGTTTCACCTTCAGATGGACGACCTTCACGCTTGAAGAAACCACCTGGGATTTTACCCGCAGCGTACGCTTTTTCTTGGTAGTTAACAGTAAGTGGGAAGAAGTCTTGATCTGCTTTGGCTTCTTTTTTACCAACTACTGTTACCAGTACAGACGTGTCGTCCATGCTCGCAAGAACCGCAGCTGTTGCCTGACGAGCAATTACACCCGTCTCTAGAGTTACAGTATGCTGTCCATACTGAAATGATTTAGTAATAGGAGTCACTATTTGTCCTTTAATTTCAATCTTTATTTTATCGCTTTTAAACGCGGCGCATAGTATAGCCATGAAGTAGCGTTAATACCATGGTCAAATGCAGCCCCGCGCGGAATTTGTCGTGTTATTTGGTCATTAACCGCTACCACCTATAGCACCATGACTATATGAAATATCTGTGAAATTTCAATTATTGACTATATTTTCATCATACTGACACAAAACAGCGTATGCTAGAACAAAAAGCGAACAACGTAAGAACTTAAATAAACATCTCGTGCGACCAATGCGCAGAAGTGATTAACCACAACAAGAACGTCTAATATTAGTGTGCTAAAGGAGATAACCATGTTGGTACTTCGACTTAATAAAGCAGGCATGCCACAAGAGTGGATAGATGTTGAACAAGCCGCAAAGCTTTACAGTCAAGATAAGGTGCTATTTGAGCTAGGTAGCGATGCTATTACGCTTAAGGGAGGCTGGAATCACGAAGGGCTGCAAAGTCAGCTTACCCTGTCTAGTATTATCGCGTGCGACGGCAAGGTAACAGATTTGTCTGGCAAAGTTGCCCTTACTAATCGCTATTTGTTTAGGCGCGATAGCTACCTGTGTATGTACTGCGGCAATAAGTTTACGCCAAAGCAGCTTACCCGAGACCACATTATCCCACGCTCTCGCGGCGGAAAAGACAGTTGGACGAACGTTGCCACTGCATGCCAGCGGTGTAATCACGCGAAAGGTGCTAAAACGCCAGAAGAAGCCAACATGCCCCTACTCGCGGTTCCGTTTAGGCCAAATGTGTACGAGCGTTTTTATTTAATGAACAGGCGAATTTTGGCTGACCAAATGGCCTTTTTACAAGGCCACTTTACCAGTCACCGAGAATGGACGTGCTTGGAATAAACGCTATAGCGCACCGCTAGTAGTTGTCTGTGCTTCGGGCATTGCTTTAGCTTGGTTTTGCACTGAAGAGGAATCGCTGTGCTGTGCATGAAGCTGGCGCTGCTCTTCTTTTTGCGCTTTGAACCACAGACTTAACCAGTCTGAGCACATTTTGTGCTCTAACTCATGAGCTTCGGCTGTAGGGCAAAACAAGCTTACCTTTACCACCACTTTGGCAAGTTCATTGGTTTTAATCTCGACCTCTGGGTCGATGCGAATAAACTCTTGCTCTAGATGACGTTCAATTAGGCCTTTGTAGCGCTCTGCTACGTCGCGGAAATATTCACAATGTGCCTGTGCCCTGGCATGAAACGCTGGAAGCAAACTATAGGCGTTAACAGAAGGCTCATTCACTATTTCAAATGAATGCAAACGGTAGCGACGCATAAAGTTAAGGTTACGCACAGTTTGAGTTACAAGCTGACTATTAGGCACGTACACGTGTTTACCCGTGTAGTTAAAGCTTTCAGGGTCTACTTCTAAAAGCGCAGTCTTTGCCCAGTCCATTTCTACCACTTCACCAATGATGTTGTTCATTTGGATCCAGTCGCCTACCCTGAACGGCCGAGCGCCCAAGTAGTAAATGAACCCCATAAAGCACTGAATAAACTCGCGGGTTGCCAACACAATGGCCACCATAAAGGCAGCAATGGAGATTGCCAGTGTTTGGATTTCAGAGCTCCACACCATCATTAACACAATGATGATAAAGGCATTACCCAGCTGCTCTAGGATATTGATCTGGTTTCGGCGGTCTTCGCCACGATGAGAACTAATACGCCTGATAAGGCGCAACACACCCTTTTTGATAAAGTGCAGTACAATTAAAAGTACTAGAGATGTCAGCAGTTTATAATCATTGGCAAAACTTATAAATTGATGCCATAACTGCGCGGGGTCTATCACAATCTCCATGTAAGCTCCGTCTGTACTCCGAGGGTAAATATTTGAATAGGCGAAAAAAAGCGCCGACGAATGTCAGCGCTTTTAATTATGAAGCATGTAAACTCGTGGCACAATGCCGACCAGTTAAAACATCTATTTATTAGTCGCGAATTTGGCCTTCGCCATTCACTAAATATTTCTCTGAAGTCAATGACTCCAAGCCCATTGGGCCATAAGCATGTAGTTTAGTGGTTGCAATACCAATTTCTGCACCTAAGCCAAGCTGGCTACCATCAGAAAAACGTGAAGAGGCATTAACCATTACTACACTTGCATCAACTGCGCGTTGGAATAACTTGCCTTTTTCAGCATCTTCCGTACAAATTACTTCAGTGTGGTTACTACCAAATTGCGCAATGTGGTCAACCGCTGCTTCGAAATCGTCAACTACACGGATAGCGATTTCAAGGCCAAGATACTCTTCACCGTACGCGTCTTCAGAAATAACGTCAGCACCATCAAAGTATTGGCTGCCTTTTTCGTTTACGTGAACCTTAACACCCTTTTCTTTGAATGCGTCGGCTACTTTTGGCAGAAAATCACCCGCAACAGCTTGGTGTACAACTAAGCCTTCTAAGGCATTACACACGCCAGTACGCTGAGTTTTACCATTTAGAAGTAGCGCCATGGCTTTATCTAAATTGGCATCTTTGTCTACGTAAAGGTGACACACACCTTTAAAGTGCTGAATTACCGGCACTTTAGCGTTGTCAGTCACGTAGTTGATTAGACCTTCACCACCACGTGGAATAATTACGTCAATGTAATCACGCTGCTCCATTAGCTCTTGCATTAATGCACGATCTGGGTTCGGAACTACCGTTACCAGCGCTTTTGGTAAATTGTGCTTCTCCAGCACGTCTTGCATAAGCTCAGCAATGGCTAAACTCGTATCTAGTGCTTCTTTACCACCACGTAATATCACTGCGTTACCCGATTTAAAGCACAGCGCGCCTGCGTCGGCAGTAACATTAGGTCGTGCTTCATATATCATGCACACAACACCAAGCGGTATACGCATTTTCTTAATCTCAATACCGTTTGGACGTGTACCGATAACGCGCTCTTTACCCACAGGATCATCAAGTTCAACAATAACTTCGATGCCTTCAGCCATGGCTTCAATACGCTCATCGTTTAGGATTAAGCGGTCAACCATCGCTGCGTCTAAGTTATTCTCTTTGGCGCGCGCGACTTCCTTTTCGTTTACTTCAATAATTTTACTTTTGTTTGCACGAATTGCCGCGGCCATATCAGTTAACACCGCGTTTTTCTGGCTTTCACTTAAAATAGCCAGTGTACGTGCAGCTTTTTTTGCCTGTTGTGCTAACTCTGTAATAATGCTCATTCTTTCTCCAGATTTGCTATGTGCTGATCAGAAATAATTGGCCCAGTCTTTTCCTCAAACTCATGGGCGAATTCTTCGTTTTCCTGATTCGCAATGAAATTCAATAAACAGCTACTGTAATTCGACTTGGCTTTTACCAGTTTAGTACCGTCTTCTTTACGTACTAGAATGGTGTCGCCTACCGAGAACTCACCTTTCACGTCAATAATTTCGCTACTTGTCAGTTGCTCTGCGTCGCCAGCTAAAGAGGCGTCAAAGTCCCCTTCTACTATCACCTCACCCTGCGCGTTTGACGTATGGCGCATCCAATGCACATTCTCTTGCATTGGCTTGGCGTGAGGTTTGAAATGCGTGCCTGGGTTTTCACCTGCTAGCAGCATATTAAACGACAGTTCAGTAAAGCCGTTAATAATATATGTATCTATACCATGCGAAACGGCTTTTTCGGCCGCTTCAATTTTAGTGCGCATACCACCGGTGCCTACACCGCCTTTTACCGCACCGCCAGCCATGTCATAAATGCTTTGATCAATGGTATTAACTGATTTAAGCAATTGTGCGTCGTCGTGTTCATGCGGGTTTTTATCGTACAACCCATCAATGTCTGAACAGATGATAAGTGCATCTGCTTCAGCTGCCGACGCCACCATGGCCGATAAATTATCGTTATCACCCACTTTCAATTTGTCGGTGGTAACGGTGTCGTTTTCGTTAACGATAGGCAGGATATTGTTATCCAATAAACTGAATATCGTTTCACGGATACTTACGTAACGCTCTCTGTCTCGCAAATCAGCATGCGTTAAAAGCATCTGAGCAGACGAAAAATCAAACAGTCTGTCCCACGTGGCAATCATTTCGGTTTGACCCGCTGCTGCCATTGCTTTTTTAACTGCAATATCTGACTTTTCTTGCTCTGGAAACAGGTGCGCGCCTGCTGCGACAGAACCAGAAGACACGAGTACAACTTGTGTACCGTTGGCTCTGCATCGCACGATAAATTGCGCAATGCTCAAAAGGTAATGACTGCTACAACCTTGTTGGTTGGGCGATATCAATGCACTACCCACTTTGATGACTACGCGTTTCCAATTTGGATGACTCATAATAAACTTTTTAACCTTAAGATTGTTGATTTGCTAATTCTTCACTGGCTTGCGCGAATGTTGCTTGTACGTTTGACGATGGGTTTTCGCTAAAGCGACTTACCACATAAAGCGTTAACGTACTTACCGCAAACCCTGGAATAATTTCATAAATAACGCTGCTTAACGTTTTACCGTCAGCTAAAACGGGCGCGTAAATCCAGAACAGTACGGTTACCGCACCGCTAATCATGCCCGCCATTGCCGCTTTCGCTGTTAGGTCCTTTTTATACAGACAAAACAGTACTAACGGACCAAATGCTGCACCAAAACCTGCCCAAGCATTACTTACTAAAGATAAAATTGTGTTCGACGCATCCATGGCTAATAACAATGCAACCACGGCTACACCTGCTACACCATATCGGCCAATTGTTACCGTTTGCTTTTCAGTCAGCGCCTTGGTTGAAGACTTTTTATTTACCATTACGCGGTAAATGTCTTCGGTTAACGAACTTGCGCTAACCAGCAGTTGCGACGAAATTGTACTCATAATAGCGGCTAAAATAGCGGCCATTAGAAATCCACTGATAAGTGGGTGGAACAGCAATTGTGAGAAAATAATAAATATCGTCTCAGGGTCGTCGACAGCAAGACCAAACTGATTGGCATAAGCAATGCCTACGAATCCTGTTGCCAGTGCACCAATGATGGTCACTAACATCCACGACATACCAATATTTCGCGCTGTGCCAATGGCATTAACAGAACGAATTGCCATAAAGCGAACAATAATGTGCGGCTGTCCAAAGTAACCTAAGCCCCAACCTAAACTCGATAACAACCCAACAATCGTTAGCGTTTCTAACGATTCAGAAAAACTGGGTACAGATTGATAAGCGGCGCTTGTCATTTGCGACACGCTATCGAACTCGGTAAACGCGACGATTGGAACCAGTACAAGCGCCACGAACATAATGCACCCTTGCACAAAGTCCGTAAGACTTACTGCCAAGAAACCACCAAGTAGTGTATAAGACACCACTACACCCAGCGTAATAAATAGGCCTAACTGATAATCGACCGAAAACGCGCTTTCAAACAACTTACCACCTGCAACTAACCCGGCAGAGGTGTATAGCGTGAAAAACAGTACAATAATCACCGCTGAAACAATGCGTAAGCTTGAGTTAGGCGTATTAAAACGCTTCGCAAAAAACTCAGGCACAGTCAGCGAGTCGTTGGCAACTTCGGTATAAACGCGAAGTTTCGGCGCTACTAGTAAATAATTGACTAACGCACCTGCAACCAACCCTATAGCAATATAAACCGCATCGAAACCGGTTAAATACATTGCACCTGGTAAGCCCATTAGCATCCAACCAGACATGTCAGACGCACCCGCAGACAGTGCGGTTACTTGAGGGCTAACTTGTCGCCCTCCCAAAATATAACCAGAAATATCACTGGTAGATTGTCGGTAAGCAAACAACCCTATCCCTAACATCGCTATAAAATACACCGCTAGTGATAGGTAACTTTCCATTGGCATAACGTTCGTTATTTCCTCTATTGCTCTTCGAAAACTCGTAAATGAAAACGCCATTTAACCTTTGCTAATTCAAATTCAAAAGCAAATAATTAAATCGAACAATAATCATTAGAGCTCTAACAATATAAGGATCTGACAGAAAATTTCAAGTGCAAATTTTAAACAACATCGTTTAACAGGCACTTATGTTTAAATTAGCACCAACCATGTTTCACAGCATATTACGCTAATAAAATCCAAAATTACCATTATTATTCATCAACTTAAAAACACTAAGTCATTTATGAAACAATTTAACTTTAGCTGAAAAGTCGCAAAAAACAGCAACTTTACTATCAGCTAAAACATTTTCATTAAAAATACTTTGTTACGCGCACTCAGACGAAATAACATCCAAAAGAAGCTTTTCTACAGGCAGTAAATGGGTAAGTTGCGTACAATCTTCACTATGTAGCGAGCGAACCCGATTAATTAGCTTCTCACACGCCTTTTCGTCATTTTTCACAGTAAATAGTTTCGGATGAATATAATATTTCCTGCAAACGGTGGGAGTATTGCCAAGTTCTGCTGCAACACACTTACTTAACGTACTTTCCCATTTCTTGGTTCTGGAGTTTGCTATCTGTTCATACACACTGGGCAGGTTTGTTAGTGCAAATCGACTTGATGCCCACGTTCGAAAGTCTTTACAACTGAACTGTTCACTTAGTTCGTTGTGGATGAACGCATTAACGTCTTCGCTCGTTACGTCGTGCCATTGTTTATTCTCATCTTGATAACGAAATAAACAGTAACCTTGTTGTTGCGCACAGTCACAAACTAATGAAGCAAGCTCAGGGTCGTTTACTTTTAGTGTTCTTGGTTTGCCGTGCTTACCAATGTAAGCAAGTTCAACACTATCGTCACACTGCGCTTGTACATGCTTGCGCCGCAATGTAGTTAACCCATATGTGTTATTTTCCTTGCTATATTGAGCGTTGCCAACTCTAGCACCTGTGTAATCGAGCAACAGGCACACCAGCGCGCAAGCTCTTTCTTGCGTCCATGTTGGCTGTGAAATTAATGAAAGACAGTGCTCACGGAACTCAGGAAGTGCATTACCAAAGGCAACCAAACGCTCAAATTTTTCTACTTGCTGCTGCTCGTGCCATTTGCTGTGATAGATATATTGTTTACGTCCTTTTTCGTCATAGCCGACGGCTTGAACGCTGGCTTTACTGTCACGGCTTATAAAGGTGTCGCGCCAATTTGGAGGAATGACAAGCTTTTTGATACGCTTTAGCACGCGCTCTCCTGTGACTTTTTTTCCACTTGCATAGCGATAGTAAAACCGTTTATCACCGCAAGCGATGCGCCTTATTGATAGATGGCTATCATCAGAGTAGACGTTGCAATAGCCCTTAATCCGTTTCATTTATAGATACTCCTGTCCTTACCAGCTAAGAAGACCGACTGTTAAGGTGCTGCTACGGCCGCAGATGCTCGCTGTGCTTTCTTAGTCAGATTGCAAACAACGGTACCAAATCTCAATTTATAAATAGAATCTACAGAAGAACGTACAGAAATGATCACTACACGCAATTAACCTTGCCGCAAGCCGACGCTTCCACGGCGGGACAGTGATTTTAAAGGCCATAACGAATTTTCACGCTATGTGTAAAATTATCACAGTACCGGTTGTTTGGTCCGGCAGTGACGCTTGCTAAAACTCAGCATATCGCTTCGAAATCCTTCTTTATTTCGCCTTAAAGCTTACTAAATCATATTTAACACTCCTAAAATAACAATTAAAAACAATAACATAAAAACGCACCTTCTCTTTTTTCTACTAAAGTATAAACCACTAGTTTTCTTCGTCGGAATGCAACTTGAATAAGTATGAACAATAGTTGTCGAGTTACTTATGCACTTAGGTGAAGCCGAACAGCAATACCCTTTGAAGTGCAAGTTAAGTGGATTGATTTAGAGAGTCCAAGTAAGAAGTCGAGGATTTAAAGATGAATGTTCAAAGTTCGAAAAACGTAGAGTCAAAAAGCGAAAACAGTAATGAACATGAGAATTTGAGAGCCCATGTTGTATCAACCGGTGATTTGCAAGTCGCGGCTGTATTTCCGTCAAAACTTAAAGTGCAGGAAGTACTTGAGATAGTTCAAGACCAAACATCTGTTGAGGTATCTCAAGTAGAAATTATCGAAGCTGGCGACCCTAAAATGAGTGAAAAACTTGAACGTAACAGCGCATCCATTGGCAAAAGCATGTGGTCGTCCCACCTGTTGCTTGGTTCAATCGGTCTGATTGTAGGTTTAGTGGCGGCATTTTTGTTAACGCAGTTTGGCCCAGCGCTTACTCAACAAAATCCTTTGTTTACCTACATAGCACTAATTAGCCCAGGCATATTCATTGGGTTATTCATAGCGGGTTTAATCGGTTTACGTCCAGACAGAAATGAGGTTATACAGACCGTAAGACACGCGGTTAGATATGGTAAAGTTGCGCTGGTAATTAACCTTAAAAAGTCACAGTCTGCTTCTAAAGTCTCGCAATTACTGAAGCAGCACACCGACAAAGTGGTCGAATCTATTCGGTAGCAAGACTAGCGACATAATATGGAACGCTGCTTCAAAGCAGAATGTGATACAGTAATCATAGCGGAGTTATCAATCTAGCTGTTCCAATATTTTCGAAGGGCAATATAACGAACTCCACGTTTATTGCCCTTCGTCGTTTGGTCGGCGTTATTCTGAAAGAGAGATTAGGCACCAATTGTATGGATTTAATATTTTTTGATTTAGATGGCACTTTGTTAAATAAGTCTTCTGAAATCTCCTCGTTTACTAAAGAGACATTGGGCTTGCTTGGTGAGAGAGACATTGCATTCACCGTAGCAACGGGTCGTACCATGCATTCAGCGCAATTTGTGCTACAAGGTCAGTCTTTTGTACTCCCTCACATTTATAATAATGGGGTGGCAATTTGGGATCCTGCCGGAAACGCGCTAACACTAGAAAATTTGCTCGCGCCCAGTGAAGTAAATCTTATTATCGAGCACGCCGTAAATAATAATATCACGCCTTTCATTAACACAGTGAATATGGATAGCCCAGATCACGAGCACGTGATTTACCATTCGTCGCCTAAGCATCAGGTGGAACACGATTTAATTGAAAAGTATTTTTCGCGCACCAAAGCGCGACTAGCGTCTATTGAGTCGCTACCTGCTAATGCACATATAACAAACATCAGTATGATCGGAGATGCACCACTAGTCTATGACATGTATAAGCAGCTTAACATGCACGAAGGACTGATAGCGTACTCTGGGCCAGCTATCGAAGGGAATGAGTACCGTTGGATGGATGTACACCACAATCTTGCGAACAAAGGCAGTGCGGTAGAGCTTTTGCGCCAACAGTTGAATGCAAGCAACGTTATTGTGTTTGGCGACAGTGATAATGATTTAAGTATGTTTAAGCTAGCAGACGAGGCTTATGCACCTTCTAACGCTAAACCTTATATCAAAGACGCCGCCACTTCCGTCATTGGGCATCACGATGAAGATGGAATCGCCCGCTTTCTACGAGAGCGATTCTCACTTTAGAAGATGCTGATTAAAAAGCATCGTGAAAATGGTAGCCTTCAAACTATATGAATTAGGCTAGTTAATTAAGGCTACCACTCTATAGGCTCTCTATCTTTTAAGAATTGGCCATGGGGGCCGCCCTCTTCCATAGTTGCTAACCAAATAGCCGTATCTGCTCCCTCCTCGGGCGTTTTGGGCGCATCACTCCCCCCCATTCTGGTATGCACCCAACCCGGGGTCATGCTATTAACGGTTACATCAAGAGACTTTCCGTCAGCAGCTTCATCAACTACCGCTGCCATCTTAACCGTAAGCGCATTAATAGCAGCCTTTGTTATCGCATAGCACATTGGTCCTTTCAGCCCCTCGGCGAAGCTACCGTAACTAGAGCTTACATTGATAATACGTCCGAAACCTCGCTCAATCATTTGCGGTAACGTTTGCTGGATAAGTGTAAGCGGGGCGTTCACATTAATTTGCATCGATTTAGCCAACGTCTCAGAATTTACATCTTTCCATGGCGTGTCGTCTAAGATACCTGCATTGTTTATGAGGATATCAACAGGGCCATACACGGCCTCAGCTCGAACAAACGCATCGACGATGGCTGTTTCGTTATCAAGAGGCATCTCAATAATATGCAAATCCCCTCCCACAATATCTTTCTTGGCTTCAAGGCCGGCCTCTTCGTCTCGACACCCCATTAGCACTTTATAGCCTTTAGACAGCATTCCTTTTACTATTTCTAGACCTATACCTCTGTTTCCACCTGTAACTAATACGTTTTTCGTCATTGCCAATACACTCCTTGCATTTACGCTTGGGCTTGTTTTGCCTCAAAACGATTGGATAAATAAAAACACAGCGGGAAGATTACACTCCACACTAGAGCGATAAAAATATAAGAAAGCACTACGCTTGCGCCCAATTCAACCGCGCCGAATTTGGCGCCGGCGATATAACTGAGCGGCGCGAAGATAGCTCCAGCAACCGCCGCAACGGCCATTCGACCATTAAAGGCGGTTAAACTGTGATAGACCGTACCTGCAAAGGCTGCCCATAGAAGACTTAGCCAAATTGGAATTGGCCAGAAGCTGACCAGCGTTTCAGTCTCGTTAAAAATAAAGAGCCCGCTTAGGGTTAAAAGTGCATCAACCACCGTGCCCAGTAAAAATACCGTGCCCATTAGCTTTATATCTGCCACTCGCTTGGGCGAAATGGCTATCCATAGAAGGATTAACCCTAACACTGGAATTACTGCTTTATTCTGGAACAAGATGACCAGCCACCAAATTCCTTGGAACCATACAAAGTTCGCAACCTTTAGTACTGCACTATTCTTCATTTGAAACGCTCATATTTTCAATACCAAAGCATACGTTTACCGGTACGTGATAGTTCAACCCTATTGCGACAAAAGTAAACGAAAACACTCCAGTGTAAGTATAGATGCATAGACTGTTTGCTCTTTCCAATTACAAAGGATGTGTTAATCGTGAAAATGGTGAAGTATTACGTACTTGGTGCATTAGTGGCGTTAGCACTAACGCTGACCGTGCCAGTGATATTGTTAAAAGTGGTATTTGGTTGGATTGCATTTTCCCTTATTGCCGTAAGCAGCGCCTATTTGCTCAACTATCCAAGCCTGTTTCGCAAACGTGAGGATGGCTCGATACCATTCTACATACGCTGGATTTTTGTACCTTTTTTACTGGGCTCTTGGCTTTACAATGAATACGCACGCAGAACGGATAAAGTCCCTCCCCTACAAAAAATTGAGCCGCACTTATTCCTTGCGTGCCGCATGTCGGGAAAACACGTTAGCCTTTTAAACGAAAACAACATTGATGCCATTCTTGACGTAACCGCTGAATTTGATGGACTGGATTGGACGGCATATCAAGAAGATTACCGCTATTTAAACGTACCGGTACTCGACCATACCAGCCCCACTCCTGAACAACTTGTTTTAGCAATAAATTGGTTGAATCAACAAATTTCTGAAAAGAAAAATGTTGTTGTGCATTGTGCGCTTGGACGAGGCCGCTCTGTTCTGGTGGTTGCAGCCTATTTACTGGCCAAAAACCCTTCGTTGAGTGTAGATGATGCATTACGTGAAATTAACCAGATACGCCAAACAGCAAGGCTCAACAAACGTCAATTAGCATCGCTGCAGCAGATTAGAGATGGTGGCCTACTTTCACTACAAAAGAATCTAACCCTTATCGTTAATCCAGTTGCTGGTGGCGGTAAATGGGAGCAATACCGAGATGACGTTCTTTCTCGATTAAATGAAAAATTCAAAGTGACCGTGAAAGAAACCACACCTGAAGTAGATGGTAAGGCACTAGCAGAAAAAGCAAAACAAGACGGCGCCCACATTATTGTCGCATGCGGAGGCGATGGAACGTTAACTGAAGTCGCTTCGGCTTTGGTCAACACCGACGTTACCATGGGGATTATCCCCTTTGGTACAGCAAACGCACTGAGCCAAGTGTTGCATGGCTACATTAGTAAAGTCATGCCTATTAGTACAGCATGCGACATCATTATAGAGGGCAACACCCTAGCCATAGATACCGCAACCTGTAACGACCACGTTATGCTTTTGGTAGCAGCAGTTGGCTTCGAGGAAAAAATGATTTCGGCCGCTGATCGCGAAGAAAAGAATGTAGGCGGCCAGTTTGCCTACCTAAAAGGGCTATGGAACGCGATTTCAAATAATGAAAACATGACGTTTGAAGTAGCAAAAGACAACCAGCCAGCTGAAACCTTAGAAACGCCGAGCTTTGTTATTGCAAACGCAGCCCCAATGACCACAGCACTTGCTCAGGGCGCAGAGCCGCCCGACATCACCGATGGAAAGCTTGATTTGACCTGGCTATTACCTCAGCCCAGCTCTGATAAACAATTCGCATCGTTAGCAGAGCTAGTGCTAAGTCCAGCTGAAGCAAAGAAGCAATCTGAATCAATACGGCACGAACGCGCATCAAGCATAACGTTAACATTTGATAAGCCCACGGCGTATGCTGTCGACGGCGAGATCTACGAGGGCGAAAAGCTTGAGATAAAAACATGCCCTCGAAGCCTTACCGTTCTCACCAATTTTGAAGAAAAGGATTAAGCAGTACATGACTCAGAAAAGTAACTTTGAAGAAATCTATACCTTTCTTAATGAGAAGTTTGCTAACGAAACGGAATATCTACAGGCGGTACACGAAGTATTAGAAGATATTGTTCCTATTTACAATGCAAACAAAGACTACAAAGCGTTCGATATTATAAGACGCATTTGCATGCCTGAACGCATTATTTATTTTACCGTGTCGTGGATGAACAGTGATGGCAATATTGAAGTCAATCAAGGTTGGCGTGTACAGCACAACTCAGCCATGGGTCCTTACAAAGGTGGTTTGCGCTTTCATCCTACCGTCAACTTATCGGTGCTTAAGTTTCTTGCTTTCGAACAGTGTTTCAAAAATGCCCTGACCGGGTTACCCATGGGCGGAGGTAAAGGCGGGTCAGACTTTAACCCCAAAGGGCGTACTGATCGCGACATTATGTTGTTTTGCCAAGCCTTCATGCGTGAATTACAGCGACATATTGGTGCAAATACCGATGTACCTGCAGGTGACATAAACGTCGGCGCAAGAGAAATAGGATACCTTTATGGCGAGTATCGCAGACTAAACAATAAGTTCGAAGGCGTATTAACAGGTAAAGGCTTAGAATTTGGTGGTAGCTATATACGTACTGAAGCTACAGGCTTTGGCTTAATTTACTTTTTAGAAGCGGTATGTCGACATCAAGGTACTCCAATTGAAGGCAAAACCATTGCAGTGTCTGGAGCCGGAAACGTAGCGTTGCATGCTGCACTTAAAGCGGTAGAGAAAGGCGGAAAAGTTATTTCGCTGTCTAATAGCCGAGGGCTTTTACATAATGAGAATGGGTTAACTGATACCGCGCTTAAATGGGCAATCGACAACCATGCAAACCGCAACAATATCCTTGCTGACATGGCAGATGAAAACATGGGCAAGTGGATAGCTGATAAAAAGCCTTGGCATTTAAAATGCGACATAGCACTGCCTTGCGCTACGCAAAACGAACTACTTGAAGAAGATGCAAAATCACTGCTAGATAACGGCTGTCAAATGGTACTAGAAGGTGCGAATATGCCGTGTACAAACGAAGCGCAGGCTTTGTTTTTAGACGCCCAAATTGCATACGTACCAGGCAAAGCATCTAACGCTGGCGGCGTTGCGCTATCAGGCTTAGAAATGAGCCAGAACGCCATGTTCAATCAACGTAACGCAAGCGCACTCGATGAACAGCTCTATTCAATTATGGAAAGCATTCATCAGCGTTGTGTTGATGAGGGTAAATCTGAAGGCGACGCTGGAAGCAGCTACGTTGATTATATGAAAGGCGCCAATGTAGCAGCATTTCGTAGACTCGCTGACGCCATGGTCGCACAAGGCGTGTAGCGCATATCCCATCTCTCTCTTTCGGTAAATTCACGGACTTACTGCCGTGAATTTATCGGAAACTGACTTGTAAAATTTGCGTTGTCCCCTTCCGCAATTAAATGACTCTGTGTCACTTCATTTGAAATTTCTTTTAAAAATCAGCGCGTAACAAATATCTCATTCATGGAATAAAAATAGCATTACCACAGGTGTGATTCATTTTTTAGGTATTTATAAGGAACTACCCATGAAAATTTTTGAAGCTTTGCGTCAAGACCATGAAAAGCAACGTTTACTGCTTAAAATTCTAGCTGAAACAAGCGGAAACACTGCTGCGCGCCGTGAATATTATCAAGAGCTTAAGACACAGCTTGAAAGTCATGCCATCGCTGAAGAGCGCCATTTCTATTCTCATCTTCTGGAGAAAGATGCCACTGTAGATTTAACACGTCACGGCATTGCAGAGCATCACGAAATTGATGAGCTACTCGCAAAGCTCGATGATACGGATATGAGTTCACCAGCTTGGTTGCGTCATTTGAAAACACTTCAGGAAAAGGTAGAACATCACCTTGCCGACGAAGAACAGGAATTCTTCCAAGTTGCAGGCAATGTGCTTAATGACCGCCAAAAAACAAAACTTGCAGATGAATATCAAAAAGAGATGAAGCAAGAGTTAGACGACGAAAAGCTCACCGCCTAACATGGGATATATCACGTTGCCGAAATCGTCCTATTCGACATACGTCATAACGTAAAAAGCCAGCTATTAAAGCTGGCTTTTGTTTATTTCATATTTGGTTGCTGTACTCGCTACGACTATGCGATTTATTGCATGGCCGCCAATACAGCGTTTTTCACCACCTACTTTTTAGCGATGATGTAAACAGCGTGAATAACACCTGGGAAATAGCCAAGAATAGTTAAAAGGATATTAATCCAAAAGTGAGCACCGATACCCACTTGTAAAAATACGCCCAGCGGTGGAAGTAAAATCGATAAAAGTATACGAATGATGTCCATAATAAATTCCTTGTTTTTGAAGTAATTTCACAACTCAGTGGGCAAAATACTCACACTTTGGCGAAGAAATCAGGCCCGCAGAGCGTTTTACACGCTTCATTATTAGTTTTGCATTTACGATGCCATGTCGCCAAATACTGCGACAAAGGCATAATGATTACTGTAAAACAATAAATTTAATTTGAAGAAATAGCTATTCACCGAAAGGCGTATTTTGAAGCCAGTCTTCAAGGTCTGAACGGCTAAGTGGACGACTAATGTAATAACCTTGAACGATATCACAGCCCCAGTCCTTTAAGATTTCAAGCGACGCTACGTCTTCAACACCTTCAGCCACAACCTTTAAATTAAACACATTCGCCAAACTCAGCACGGTATGAACAATTTGCTGGTCGTTTTCATCACTCGCGAGCGACAGAATAAAACTCTTATCAATTTTAATCGTTTTTACGGGCAAGTTCTTTAAATAGGCTAACGACGAATAGCCTGTACCAAAGTCGTCGATGGCGAAATGAAAGCCCCGCGCCGTTAGTTCATTAAGGTTCTCTATAGCAAGCGACGCATCTGCAACTAAATCGCTTTCTGTTATTTCAAGTTCCAGAGCCTCAGGTGACAAGCCTTCCTGGGTTAGAAGCGACACTAGCTTCCCTAGAAGTACCTTATTTTGAATATCCTGAGTAGATAAGTTCATCGCAACGGTGAACCCATACCCCATACCTCTAAAATAAGCTAAGTCTGAAATGGTTTGCTTCATTACCCAAGTCGTAACTTGCTCAATTAAACCTGCTTGCTCAGCAATGGTAATAAACTCATCAGGTGGAACAAAGCCCAGAACACTATTATTCCAGCGAATAAGCGCTTCCATGCTGCATACTTTCATTGTCTGCAGATCTATTTTTGGCTGGTAAACCATGGACAGTTCGTTTTGCTGGCTAGCCAGTGCACGTTTTAGTTCAGTGGTAATTGATAGTCTTCGATTGTATTTATCTTCTAGTTCTGTCCTATAGCGAACGCACCAGCTGTCGCTGTGTATCGCTTCATCAGTAACAATATTCATTTTTCTGAATAATTCTTCTGATGTTGTTGCATCTTGCGGGCACTGGATAACCGCCATGGCGACTTTTACTGGAATTGCAATCAGGTTACTTTCCACTGGTTGCTCTAATATGTGCTTGAGCGTTTCGAGCTGGTCATCATTAAGTGAATCTTGCGTAATATATAAAATCTCACCGCCAGCTAATCTTGCGGATGTACCAGGCCAACGCTGAAGCCTCTCGGCCAATGCTTTCAGTGTATTATCGCCGTTAGAGTAACCGTAGAGGTCGTTAATGGTTCGAAATCCGATTACGGTAATAGCAACAACCTGTAACTCTCTTTCTTCTTGCAGTTGTGACTCGAAGAAGCCTTCAACATAGTTCCGATTGAAAAGCCCGGTAAGCACGTCGTGTTCTGCTTGATAACGAATATGATTTTCACGGCTTTTAATACTTGCTTGCATGCTGTCGACTGCGTTGGCAAGTTCGGTAATCTCTTTGAGGTTCGACGGTGCGTCAAGGGTCGCGCCATAGCTTCCTGACGCGACCTTATTCACTGCTTTTACCAAGGTAGACACTGGTCGACTCACGTTTCTGGCAAGCAGCAGAGAAAGACCCAGAGCAATGAATATTGCGACTAAGCAAAATGCCAGAATCGTCAATTGAATACGTGTGAAAGCACTAAATGAAGACGTTGTATCTACAGCTAGAGTTATCTTAACCGGCAAATTGCCATCAGAGGCGATATTCACCTCACGGGCAAAGTAAGTAAGCTCGTCTTTAAAGGTTACATCTATCCACGAGGGGTCGTGTTCTGACGCGAGGATCCGTTGCGCATTATTTTCTTTTAAGGTAGTCGTAAGAACGTCATTGGTATCAGTTCTTGAGATAATAATTTCAGCGTCTACGAGCGCTTTTAACTCTTCTAATAATCCGCTATCAAACTCAACGCCTATTAGCATGTAATATCTAAGCGTAGGTATTTCTACGCGAATTAGATTTAACTGTACTAATTTGTTATCTACTACAAAGAAACCGCTGTCTTTCCCTTTAGCAACCAATGCAAGGCTACTTTCCACATTTTGACCGACTTCGAATAGGTCTGTACGCGTTACAACTACTTGATGGTCTAGACTTACCAGAGCGATGATATCGGTGTTTAGCCTCTGCGCGTAACTGGTAAACGCCGCTTCAATAGAAGGTATATTCTCTGTGCCAACCGCACGCCTGAAATCAAATGAGCGAGACAGTACTTTTGAAACGTTGCGTATGACAGCTTGACGATCCGCGACCACTTTATCGAATACTTTCTCTGCTAAAACAATATTGTGGTCAATGTTTTGAACAACGAGAGTATTGGCTGAGCGCCACACTGCTCCAATTATCAGAAGTGATGCTATCACAATCCCTATGAATAGGGTTTGGAACAAACTCTGACTAAGTGTTTTTTGCACTATAGTGCCTCGTAAAAATTGTTTTGTTTATGTCGCAGACAGTATGACTAAGTATTAAAAAGCATAGCCGAATAATAAAAATAGGAACAGACATAACATCCTGTAAATTTTAGATTTTAACGCTTTGTTACAATTAACAAGGCGAGTTAAAAGTGAGCGTACAGGGTCACCTTAACAAGAATTTCACGGTGTAAAAACAGAAAAGGCCAGCATTGCGCTGGCCTTTACATTTATTTGGTGCGGAAAGCGGGACTTGAACCCGCACGAGCTATGCTCACCACCCCCTCAAGATGGCGTGTCTACCAATTCCACCACTTCCGCGAAAACTTTGTTAGTTTGAACCTTCAGCGTCGTCAGACTTTGGTACGTCTGTTACATCGCTTTCAACAACAGGAACATCACTTTGAGCTGCATCTTCAATAACTGGTACGTCTTGATCAGCTGGTAGCTCTACTGGCTCTTCTACTGCCGCTGGAACTTCTAGGTTGTTCCACTCATCTTCTGCGCTTTCACGGTTTGCAGTCATTGCACCCAAAGAAAGGCTAATTAAGAAGAACAAGCCTGCTAATATAGCGGTCGTACGAGTCATGAAGTTACCTGAACCTGATGAACCGAAAACAGTGTTTGAACCGCCTGAGCCAAATGAAGCGCCCATATCTGCACCTTTACCTTGTTGGATCAATACAAATCCAATAAGTAATAGCGCTACAATTAGGTATGCTACTAATAGCACTTCGTAAATCATAAATACCTCGTCAGTTTGCCGCTTGGCAAATTGAAATAAAATCTTCAGCTTTTAAACTGGCTCCGCCAATTAAACCGCCATCTACATCTTTCTGTGCAAATAGGGTTTCAGCATTGTCTGGCTTAACACTACCACCGTACAAAATACGAAGGCCTTGAGCCAATTGTGCGTCTACTTTATTAAAGTAGCCGCGAATAAATTCGTGTACTTCTTGTGCTTGCTCAGGGCTGGCTGTTTTACCAGTACCAATTGCCCAAATCGGCTCGTATGCAATAACAGTTTTGCTGAGTTCGTCTATCGACATGGCGCTAACTAGTGCATCTAGTTGCTCGCCAACAAACGATTCAACATCACCTGCTTCTCTCACTTCAAGTGGCTCACCTACACAAATGATGGGTACGACACCTGAAGAAACACATTGCTTTGCCTTTAATGCAACAAGTTCGCTTGACTCGCCTTGGTCTTCTCGTCTTTCTGAATGTCCAACAATTGCGTAACCGCAACCTGCTTCTTTAAGCATTTCAACTGACAACTCACCAGTGTGAGCGCCGTTATTAAGATGACTTACGTTTTGAGCACCAATGGCAAACGAATGGGTTTCAAATGCGTGTAAAAGAAGTGAAGGAGCGCAAATTACGATTTCCGAATCAGCTTTTACATTCGCCAGTTTTTGATTAAATTCAGCAACTAATGCCAAATTTCCGTTCATTTTCCAGTTGCCAGCCACGAATGGCTTTCTAAGATTTTTACTCACAACGCAGACCTTAGCCCTGTCTTCAAAGCGGGCGTGATATTAACTATTTAATTGAGAAGATACAAGCACAAAAAGCAAAATTTCCTGCTACGCCAACTAATTGGCGAGATTACGAACAGTTTCAGCAATATGCTCTGCCCATTTGTGAGATTGGCTTTCGTCATTCGACTCAACCATCACACGAATTAACGGCTCAGTACCACTTTTACGTAGAAGTACCCTGCCCGTTTTACCTAACGCAGACTCAGCCTCTTTCTTAGCATTTTGTACATTGCTGTGTGCTAAATAATCCACTTCTTGGTTAGCGTACCTCACGTTAACTAACGTTTGCGGGTACATTTCAAACCCACTTGCTAAGTCGTGTAAGTCCATGTGCGAACGAAGCATTGCTGCAAGCACTTGAAGCCCAGCTACAATACCGTCACCCGTAGAGCTCATATTAAGATTGAGAACATGACCAGAGTTTTCACCGCCAATAGACCAGCCTTTTTGCTGTAGCAGCTCCATCACATAACGGTCGCCAACATTACTTCTTGCGAAAGGAACACCAAGCTTTGACAACGCATTTTCAAGGCCTAAATTGCTCATCAACGTGCCAACGACACCACCCTGCATTTTGCCGTTCTTAAGCGCGTCGCGGGCAATGATGTAAACAATCTGGTCACCATCAAGCACATTACCAAGGTGGTCTACCATCATAATGCGATCGCCATCGCCGTCTAGGGCAAAGCCAAGATCAGCGCCGGTCTCCTTAACCTTTTCAACAATCGCATCCATTGAGGTTGCGCCCACACCGTCGTTAATGTTTAAGCCGTTAGGCGCTGTACCAAGTACGATAACCGTAGCACCTAACTCTCTCAATACATTGGGGGCAATGTGATACGTTGCGCCATGTGCGCAGTCCACAACAATTTTAAGATCTGTCAGCGATAATTCTGAAGGGAATGTCCCCTTACAAAACTCAATATAACGACCCGCAGCGTCGTTTATACGCGTGGCCTTACCCAGCTTATCAGATGCCACACATGTCATTGGACGCTCAAGCATATCTTCAATCGCTAATTCGATATCATCATCAAGCTTAAAGCCTTGCGCTGAGAAAAATTTAATGCCGTTGTCATAAAACGGATTATGTGACGCACTAATCACTATCCCTGCTTCTGAGCGAAATGTTTTGGTGAGATAAGCAATGGCTGGCGTTGGCATGGGGCCTAGCAAGCCGATATTGATACCAGCAGCCGATAAACCCGCCTCTAAAGACGACTCTAGCATGTAGCCAGAAATACGCGTGTCTTTACCAATAAGTACTTTGTTCGTCCCTCGTCCGGCAAGGACCTTACCTGCTGCCCACCCGAGTTTTGTTACAAACTCTGGGTTGATATTGCTCTCGCCTACTTTTCCGCGGATACCGTCGGTGCCGAAATATTTGCGCTGCGTCATTATTATTCCTTATTTTACTGAATTCAGCATTTTCACGATATTGACAGCATCAGCTGTTTCTTTCACGTCGTGAACGCGAATTATCTGTGCGCCCATTTGGGCGACAATTGTAGCGAGGCTTATGCTTCCCGCCAAGCGCTCATCCACTTTTCTATTTAGCAAATTGCCGATCATCGACTTGCGAGACATGCCTACTAACACTGGGTAACCCAGCTTCATAAGCGATGGCAAGTGTTTCACCAGCGTATAATTGTGTTCCAGTGACTTTCCGAAACCGTAGCCAGGGTCGAACAAAATCTTGTCTTTAGCGATGCCCGCTTCTTCACACACTTTGGTACGCGCGAGTAGAAACTGACCCACATCATTCACTACATCATCATACTCAGGGCTTTGCTGCATGGTTCTGGGTTGCCCCTGCATATGCATTAAACAAACAGGTACTTCTGCTTCAGCTGCTACTTGCAATGCACCAGGCTCTTGTAACGCGCGTACATCGTTAATTAGCCCCGCGCCGGCTTTCACCGCTTCCCGCATAACGTCAGCCTTGCTGGTATCAATAGAAATAACACATGCGGTATTTTTAGCTACGGCTTCAATAACGGGTATTGTGCGATCAAGTTCTTCCTGCAGCGATACATCGGGCGCGCCTGGCCTTGTCGATTCGCCACCTATATCAATAAAAGTTGCCCCTTCTTCAATCATGCGAAGCGCATGGTCAAGGGCTTGAGATACATTTGTATGCTTGCCGCCGTCAGAAAATGAATCAGGAGTAACATTTAAAATGCCCATTACCTGAGGCTGTGACAGATCTATGGAGTACTTACCAAACTGCATGAATTACCTGCATTACCTTTGTTTTGAAATTACCGTATTTCTTAGACAGAAAATATGTTGAGAAATGAAGCTATAAAGCAAACTGATTTTGACCCGCTGTGTTAGCAATGAAACCTACTTAAAAATGCATGCTCTTTGCCTTGTTGCTTGCTGAATTCTTTAGTTTGTTCTTCGCTATGTTTTTTGCATTGTTCTTTGCAAAGATCAGTGTAAAGCGTAACGAAATAAATAACTCAGCTAACACAGTGACATAAACTGTAAGTCAAATTCCCAGATTAAAATCAGTTAGCTCTAACAAAAAACGCCAGTTAAACTGGCGTTTTTCAATGGATGTAGAAGGTTAGCTTGGAATATCGCCCGGCTTACCTACCGACGGTTTGTCTACACCGTCATTTTTGATTTCACCTTCGCGAACCGGTGCACCACCACTTGGCTTGTCGCCACCCGATGGCTTGCTGTCATCCCAGTCAGCAGGAGGACGAACGTCAGTACGGTTCATCAAATCATCAATTTGCTTAGCATCAATGGTTTCGTACTTCATCAGTGCGTCTTTCATTGAATGTAAAATATCGATGTTGTCTTCAAGGATCTTTTGAGCGCGCTCGTAGTTGCGGTCAATCAGTGACTTAATTTCCGCATCAATGGCACGTGCTGTGTCATCAGACATATTTGTTGCCTTGGACATAGACTTGCCTAGGAACACTTCACCCTCGTCTTCAGCGTAAAGCATTGGGCCCATTTTGCTCGACAAGCCCCATTGGGTCACCATCTTACGTGCAATTTCAGTTGCGCGTTCGATGTCATTAGATGCACCCGTGGTTACTTTGTCGTCACCATAAATAATGGCTTCAGCAATACGCCCACCAAACAAGCTAGAAATCATACTTTCTAAGTGCTGTTTAGAGTGGCTCACTCGGTCTTGCTCTGGTAAGTACATGGTCACACCCAGCGCGCGACCGCGTGGAATGATTGACACTTTGTATACCGGATCGTGCTCTGGCACTAAGCGACCTACGATAGCGTGACCCGCTTCGTGATACGCTGTCATTTCTTTTTCAGGCTCAGACATCACCATAGACTTACGCTCAGAGCCCATCATGATTTTGTCTTTCGCTTTCTCAAACTCTTCCATAGAAACAAGGCGCTTGTTGCCGCGAGCAGCGAACAATGCAGCTTCGTTTACTAGGTTAGCAAGGTCAGCACCTGAGAAACCTGGTGTACCGCGAGCAATAACTGACGGTTCTACGTTATCAGCCACTGGCACTTTGCGAATATGAACTTTAAGAATTTGTTCACGGCCGCGGATGTCAGGAAGACCAACCACTACTTGACGGTCAAAACGACCCGGACGAAGAAGCGCAGGGTCTAGTACGTCAGGACGGTTAGTTGCCGCAATAACGATAATACCTTCATGACCTTCAAAGCCGTCCATTTCAACAAGCATCTGGTTAAGGGTTTGCTCACGTTCGTCGTGACCACCACCTAGACCAGCACCACGTTGACGGCCTACCGCATCGATTTCATCGATAAAGATGATACAAGGCGCCGCTTTTTTCGCTTGCTCAAACATGTCACGCACACGAGATGCACCTACACCCACGAACATTTCAACGAAATCAGAACCAGAGATAGTAAAGAATGGTACTTTCGCTTCACCGGCAATGGCTTTTGCAAGCAACGTTTTACCTGTACCAGGAGGACCTACCATAAGTACGCCCTTCGGAATTTTACCGCCTAGCTTTTGGAACTTAGACGGGTCGCGCAGGAAGTCTACCAATTCAGATACATCTTCTTTCGCTTCGTCACAGCCTGCTACGTCAGCAAATGTTGTCTTAATTTGGTCTTCACCAAGCAAGCGAGCTTTGCTTTTACCGAATGACATCGCGCCACGGCCGCCGCCACCCTGCATTTGACGCATGAAGAAAATCCATACACCAATAAGCAGTAACATGGGGAACCATGAAATGAAAATAGACGTCAGAAGAGACTGCTCTTCTGGTGGTTCACCGTACACTCTTACGTCGTTCTTAACCAAGTCAGATACTAACTTGTCATCGAAGTAAGGTACGAATGTTTGGAAAGTTTCGCCTGAACGCTTAGTACCTCGAATTTCGCCACTATTATTGATGCGAACTTCTCGAATATTTCCCTGTTCTGCTTCTCTCAAAAACGTTGTGTAGTCAGTTTGCGAACGAGACGATTCACTCGGTGAAAAGCTCTGGAAAACCGACATTAAAACAACGGCGATGACTAACCATAAGATTAAATTTTTTGCCATATCGCTCAATGCTACTAACCTCTATAAACCCGAATTGCTTGTATATTCAACAAGTTGTTTATTGAATAAACGACACAACTCGCAACGAAAACCGCTTATCTCAAAGCGTACTACACTTTATACCCACAAGCCACCAAATACACCTCTCGCGAACGTGATCTGGACGAGTCAGGCTTACGCGTCTTTATGGTTGTGAAAGATTGTTTAAGTGCGTTCATGAACTCAACAAACCCCTCACCTTGGAACACCTTTATGACAAACGAACCACCAGGCTTTAACACTTGGTGACACATATCAAGCGCTAGTTCGCAAAGATACATAGAGCGAGATTGGTCAACCGACGCGTTACCTGCAAGGTTCGGTGCCATATCAGACAACACAATATCTACGGTGTTCCCACCGATTCTGTTCAATAGTGCGTCGAGAACAGCGTCCTCTCTGAAATCACCTTGTAAAAAGTCTACGCCCACGATTGGGTCCATGGGCAAAATATCGCACGCGATAACTTGACCATTGTCGCCAACGAGCTGTGCGGCTAGCTGTGACCAGCCTCCCGGTGCAGCACCAAGGTCTACAAGTGTCATTCCTGGTTTAATAAGCTTATCTTTTTTCTGAATTTCTTCCAGTTTATAGATAGCTCGCGAGCGCCAACCTTCCTTATTTGCTTTTTGCACATAATGGTCGTTAACGTGTTCTTGTAGCCAGCGTTTACTGCTGGCGGAGTGTTTCTTTTTTGTCATTCCAATACAATGTCATTAGGATTGTAGAGAAGATGGCGTTAGAATACGTTATTTCAAGCATAAACTAACAGATTAATTGTAAGAAATATTACTTCATGAAACTTTCAAATAAACAGAAACAATTCCTAAAAGGCCTTGCACACCCTTTAAAACCTGTTGTGCAGCTAGGTGGGAACGGCCTAACAGAAGGTGTGGTTGCCGAAATTGACAACGCCCTTAGCCATCACGAATTAATTAAAGTTAAGGTGCCAACAGACGATCGCGAAGAAAAAGCGCTAATCATGGATGCCATTGTTCGTGAAACAAACTCAGTTAAGCTACAGGTAATCGGCCACACGCTAATTATCTACCGTCAAAGTGAAGACTGTAAAATTCAGTTGCCAAAATAGCTGAATATAAGGTGCCGATCCCCGTCGGCACCGTAGTTTTTCTTCTTACTTCCCGTTAACATCACGTTAATAATAGTGAAAAACTAGGGTTTAAGGGAAATCTATGACGCTAAATAATCTTACTGCCATTGTTACTGGCGGTTGCTCCGGACTTGGTCACGCCACTGCTATCGCACTTCGAGATGCAGGTGCTAACGTCAGCCTTTTCGACTTGAATGAAGAGCTTGGCGCACAGCGCGTAGAGGAATTAGGCAAAAACAACACACTTTTCACCAAAGTCGATGTACGCGATGAAACTTCTGTTCAAGCAGCTATAGACGCGACAACCGAAAGGTTTGGCGCCATTTCTTTAGTGGTTAACTGTGCAGGCATCGCACCAGCTAAGCGACTGCTTGACAAAGAAGGCAATCCGGCGCCGTTGGGTGACTTCCAGAAAACTATCGATATTAACTTAGTAGGAAGCTTTAATGTTTCTCGCTTAGTTGCAGCGACGATGGCAAAGCAATCGCCAGTTAACGAGGAAGGCGAACGCGGTCTTATCGTAAACACTGCTTCAGTTGCTGGCTACGAAGGTCAAATAGGGCAAACCGCTTATGCCGCGAGTAAAGGTGGCATTATCGGCCTAACCCTTCCAATGGCTCGAGACTTAGCCCCGTTGGGTATTCGTGTTAACACCATTGCGCCGGGTGTAATGGGCACGCCAATGCTACTTGCTATGCCAGAAAAAGTGCAAGACGCCCTTTCTGCTAACGTTCAGTTTCCTAAGCGCCTTGGGCTACCAGAAGAATTTGCTAAGTTGGTTATCCATATGGCGAACAATAGCTACCTAAATGGTGAGACAATCCGCTTAGACGGCGGGCTGCGCATGCCTCCAAAGTAGTGAATAAGTACATTAATAATTTAATCAAAAAAAACCGCCTTTCTGAAGTGACCCCATTAAGTTGGACTCATTTCTAAGCGGCAACCAAGGCCTGATTTCGATATTGTATCGGACTCAGGCCTTTTAGTTTTAGCTTAA
>NZ_QJJN01000013.1:0-77237 GCF_003201515.1 Alteromonas sp. I10 | reverse complement strand
ACACATGAAAGTCTCGGTAATCTGCCTCCGGCAGCTTACCGAGCAAAACTGGAAAACTCTAATTTAGCACTGTCTCATTAATGGGGAAGTGGACAGGTAAGCTCTATTTGTTTTTGAGCTTGGGTTTCTGTAAACATCAAACTGTGCCATTAGAAGTTCCTGTACTCATCACCTATACAGCCGTTCTCAGCAACAAACTCGTTGTAGGCAGCTATGGCAGCTTTGTTTTCTTTTTTCCACCTTTCTTCTTCAACACTTTTCAACTTGTCTTTAAGTGCCTGTTCTAAAGTTGCAGACAGGTTAACTTTTAAGTCTCTAGCTTTTTGTAATAAGTCGCTGTTCAAGCTTAAGTTAGTCGCTTTTTTTGGGGCATGAATGTCATATAAATCTTGCATGCTATCACTCCAAACTGTTCTACATATTAACTATACGCATAGGGATGCGCATTGTAAAAAATAGATTCTTAACAAGCCCAGAATTGTTATGTAGAGATGTATACATATAGTGCCTGTCTTACTTTCTATTAAACTGCAAAGTTAACCAAGTAATCGCATTGCACTTTGTCGGCCCTGAACCCGTTGCTGATGTTGATTCTGCGCGTATTGCTCTAGGTGAATTACTTTGCCGGCGGCGTGCTTAAAGCAGGTTTCAAATTGCGTGGTTAATGTTATCCAATGTTCGTGTTCAATATTGAGACGCTCTAAAATAGGGGGGAGGTTATGTTGAACCTTGCCGCGCTTGTTTGGATGAAGATATCGGCTGGTTACATCTACAAGCTGTAAATAGTCTGGAAGGGTAAAAGGTAAACCGTGTGGCATCTCTTGTCTTGGATTGCCTGCAAGAGGCATAAGTCTTTTAGGTGTTTTGCCCAGCCTGGCTGCGTTAATACGGTATTTAATACTGGTATGGTCCGATGCCTCAGGAGTTTTGGCCATCTTTGCTCGTACTGGGTTTAAATCAACATAAGCCATACAGGCGGCAAGGGCTGACTCATCTAATAGCGCTTGTGACTTAAACCGTCCTTCCCAAAAATGACCAGTACAGTCGTCCTCTTTATTTGCGGCCCTGGCAATGTATTCATTCAGTGCACGCATAAACCAACTGATATCAAATAGCCTTTTACGCCATACTTCAGCCGTTAACTCAACCGTTTTAATTTGGGTTTCATGTAATTCTTTACGTAAATCTGGTGATAAGTAGCGCTTTGAGATTAATGTGCCTTTGTACAGTTTATGCCAACGTTGAATCACGTCTTCTGTACTTAGTGCGTCTGCTTTCTCTTTGTTTACGTGTAATACCAGGTGCGTATGATTACTCATTACCGCGTAAGCACATACATCAATGGCAAAAACCTCACTTAAAATATGAATACGGTCTTCTACCCATTGGCGACGATGCTCAAAGCTTCTACCGTTTTCCTCGCCACATAAGAAAGCACGACGAACACAGCGGGAAACACAATGGTAATAGGGCGTATCCGATAAACTAATTTGAGACTTTCGGGCTTTAGGCACTGCGACTGTCCTACTTTGATTAACTCGATTAGCAGTTTGAATAGGTATTTAGATCAAAGAAAGTGTACGAGGGTCCAGTTTGGATTTTTCTAGTTATGCCTGTCTTGTTAAGTTTTTTATTGCATACGTGATTGCGCCCCATACTTGGAAGTTAGATGCTTCATGTGCTCACAGTTTTTTTGAAAGAACAAGACTGCTTATTTCTTGAATATTAGTATAGTCTTGCGCGAGATATAAAAACTGGAGAAAGCTATGAAGAACTGGATATTTTTATCCGCGGCTATAATTTGTGAGGTAATTGCAACATCTAGTCTGAAGTCTAGTGAAGGTTTTACTAAATTAGCTCCTTCGTTACTTGTTGTTGCTGGTTATGGTGCAGCGTTTTATTTGCTTTCACTCACTCTCAAATCAATTCCTGTTGGAATAGCATATGCAATTTGGTCAGGGCTTGGAATAGTTTTAGTGACTTTAGTTGCTTGGTTAATGCATGGGCAAAAACTTGATCTTTGGGGTGCTGTTGGAATGGCGTTTATTGTAACTGGGGTTGTTGTGCTCAACTTGCTTTCAAAAGCCAGCGCGCATTAATTTGCAGCTCATCTAACAAGCCAAGTAAGCGGGACAATTACACGCAGGCTCCCGTTATTTCGTTCCGTATTATAGCCTGCGTATAATTGCTCCTTCTTGGGGTGTTAGGAGACAAGGAATGTCAGCAGGAGTCGCTCAAGCTAACAGGTTTTATGAAGAAGTCGCAGAGACTAAAGTTGTCTGGTTTGGAATATATCCAGATGAGGTGCTCCTAGAGTTTGACGTGTGCGACGATAATGTATCTTTTCCAGTATGGTCTTCCAAGTCGAGAATCGAAAGGCTTAAAAAACTAAACCCAAGTTTACTCGGTAACGTGGAAGCTAGAGGTATTAGTTGGGATCAGTTTAAAGAGTACTTCTTACCTATCTTGCCAGAAGATATAAAAGTAGTGGGAGTCAATCTTTCTGGGAAAAATCTTACAGGCATTGACATACCCGCATCACTTTTAGTTAAGCAAGTAGAGGCATTCTGGTAATGTCTCTTAACAAAAAAATATGTGGGACACGAACACGCAGGCTCTGCCTCGCAGTTTAGCCAACACGTTTGTGCCCCAAATTTGAGTGTTATATCGCGAAGAAACATCTCGACAATTTCGTCAAGCTTGAAAATTAATCAATAGACCGCATTAATGTCTCAATGTTTATTTCAAGGAAGAAGAAATGTCTCAGTCAAATAGTGTGTTTAAAGAAAAATCCGTAGTCGCAGTTCTAGCCTTATGTGTTTTTTCTTTTGGACTGTACGTTATATTTCGTCTGTGGCAATTGACTAACATACTGAATTTGAGAACGGAACATCATATCTCCAAGGCTTTTACAACAACCGCTATTTCTATTCACCTAGTCTCTCTGTTTGGTCTCATCTACTACTTTCTGTTACCCGCACCAGCAGCATTACTGATGACAGCTAAACTTCTTCATCTACTGTCGACAATTTTTCATATTGTGTGGATTATCAAAGTAAGAAATAGGTTAAACAGAATAAATAACGTTTCAAAAGGCGATGCGCTGTGGCTAGGCCCTTTCCTTAGTAGCTTCTTTCATGTCATTTACTTTCAACATAAAATAAACCAGTCTATAAGTTCTAAGGCCGCGGGAAAACTCGCGATATAACAATCACATTAAGTCGGTGGCAAGGCCCCTGGGACAGTAACGCTTATTGAGTTCATTTATACAAGGAAGAAATAATAATGCTAGTTGCTCTACTCACTGCTGTTGTTCTCTATTTCTCTATTCAACTATTGCAAAAAGACCGTGACGCTACTGATTTTGGTACTGTATTTATAATTGTATTTGTACCTGCTCTAATTCTATTTATTAGTAACGTCACAATCGGCATCATGGGTTTAAATCCCTTGTTTAGTTTTATCCCTATGGTTGTCTCCGTTGCAGTTGTATTTTTCATGTCCAATAATATATTCGAGTGGGGCAATAAAAAGTCAGCCGCTTTGTCTGCTATATACTTTGTGACGCTTATCGGCGCTCAAGTTGGGCTTACTTTCCTTGCCGCATAAAAAAATTAAGTTCGCCCTCTGCGCGAGTTGAGACAAAAACATGTGGGCTGCTCACCTCGTTCTGATTGTAGCCCACATGTCTGCGCCCCTTATTTAGAAGTTATATTCACTTAGGAAGTATCGAGTAAATGGATGGACCTGAAATCAAATTAGAACGCCCGTTGTTTTATAAATCTCCTTTTGGATTGAGATTTGAAATAGGCCCATCCGATCAAGAAATTTGGAGTGATGAAAGTAAATCCTTAAACATTAAGTATTTTAACGTAGCATTAGAAAGAGCCATGAGTATCTTCCAAGCTGCATTTCAGCCAAATGATGATATTGCCATTGCATATCAAATCTTTTCAGATGGACGAAGAAAAATAAAGAAACGCAGCTTTATTTTTAAACAGTTTCACTCACTTGAAAATGCCAATATTAATCTTTCTGATCATCGGGATATCTATTCAGATGGCTTAGACTACAAAAGTGAATGCTGGAAAAGAGTAACCATCTCGGGTATCAAAACCGCTGAAATAAACGTAAGGCAACTGTTTAAAGCTGCAATTAATACTGACTTTTCAAGCTTACAGCCTCAGCTTAATGGAGAGTGTTACCTCATAAACAGAACAAAACAACTTGTATTGAATCTTTATGATGATCGCGGCATGGATGTAGTTTCTACTAGCAAAGAGCCACTCGCGGCTCTGTACAAGAGCCACAATCATTTAATACTTGATTATGACCGAGAATCCATTGATAAGGTTTTTTCGTGAATATAACAAGTTACTTAAAAGGACCTAAAACGCTTGGATTGCTCTCCTTTGTCGCTAATTTTAGCCAAGCATTTTACGCCACTTATTTAAAATCTGTGTGTAAGGAGGCATTTTGGCTATATTCAATAAAATAGTATGGTCTCCTTTAGTGTTCGGGGTTCTTTTACTGGCGATATCTGTTTTGGATGTTTGGTTATTTGATCGCCAGAAAATCACTCCTCAGCAAATGCTAACTAACGAACTTTTAGTATTTGTCTTCGGGCTTATTTTGACAATCATAGTATTAGTATTGAGCCTGGTAATGGCATTCAAAAAACGGTGGCGTCAATCTGTCTTGGGGTTAGTAAGTGTTTTAGCGTATCTTGTCCTTTTTACAGCTTCAGCGCACAACGGGGTAGCGTTACTTTATGCAACCTAAGCAAAACATAACAAACCGCTTTAAGAGCAGCCCTATAGAGAGATGTTGTGTACAGAAGTATGAATTGAGTTTCATATGATCGATTTTAAGGTTGAGATAGGCAGGGACACTTTCGGCACTTTTGTTGAGACAGAAAATTACAATGATTTAGATGAACTGGAAGATCTACTTATTGAGCAGTTTTCTCTCATCCCTAAAGGTATTATTAGCGGCTCTGCCAATACTGGCGGGCTGTATAGATTATATTTCAACGATAGCGTAAGCGCCAAAAAACTAGACCAAATCATTAACGGCTTAAGTTCGTAGTAAAACTTACACACAACAATAAATTATGTCACCCGCACGCGGGCAGGAACACGAACGTTTGGGCGTTTCGCGACAATCGCCCACATGTCTGTGACTCTTATTCAAAAAAGTTAGAGGCTTGGATAAATCATGGATGACTTTTCGAAAAAGATAGAAAGCCGCTTTAAGGAAGAGTTTCCAGAGTGGGCTAAATATTGCTCAACTGTCTCTCCCAACGGAGAACCTTTTTTGGTAATCAAAATTCCAAGGCCCAATGATATTGGAAAGCCAGATCTGGAATTAGAAACCTGCAATGATGAAGTGACGGTCTTTTTTGGTCCATATCATATTCACTGTGACGACTTTGGTGCTAATGATGCATACGATGATGCCTTACTTTTTGTAAAGCAGATCGTTTCGGAGCAGAGTGTTATCGTAAGTTACTGGCACAAGGACTCGTGGTGTGGTTCAAACCTTGTCAAAGTTGTTGATATACCGAAGGACAACACAGAGTATCCTTACGCAGACACAATAAAAATTTATTCATGGACAGGAAAACAAGATGTTCATATCGACTGTTGTCCAAAGGCATGAATCTCCCCCTAGCAAGGCGCTTAAGTTGCAGTCCGCTGGGACGTTCGGCTGGAACGCAAACACGTGGGGCGCTTCGTTATTTTGCCCAAGCATTTGTGCCCCTTAGCGTAGTGTTATAAGCCAGGAGGTTTTAATGGACTTTAGTGACCTACCACTACACGATGGATTAGTAAAAACAATTTCAATAAATTGGTCTGGTAAGTCAGTTGAGATTTTTTTAGATTGTTTCTTAAAGCCAAACCAAAATGCTCAGCCATGTATATTAACATTTTCAGGTATTTCCTCAGTTAACGTACCAATGACTGCACCATGGGGCGAATCTAACTCTATTAATACTGCAAGGGTTCAAAAGAACATTTTTCAAATTGAATTACAAAGTGGTGACATATTGCAGCTTAAGGCAGAAACTTTTGGCTTTGACACAATTGGCTTATAACAACTCAATTAAATTGCTTACAGCGTTCGCTGAGACGTATACACGCTGGGCGGCTTTTCCATTATAGCCCGCGTAAATGCGCCCGTTATTGAAAAGTTATATTTCAAAGGAGAATATCTTTTAGCATGGAGCCAGATTATTCAAAGTACACTCAAGAAGAATTATTGGATGTTTATGAAAACATCGACCGTAAAATGTACCCCGAAAGATTTAAAGCGTTATGTAGTTACATTGAACTTGAGAAGCCCGTTGAGAAAAAGAAGGGATTATTGACCAACCCAAAAAACTAAAAGGTAGCTGGTTGGCATGTCTTATTTTTGGACTCTATTTCTTCTTACATGGCTGTTATTCAATTTATACAGGTGAATATAACGGGCTTAAGAATGTCCACCATACTTTGGAAAATGATCCCGGATGGTTTAAATTTTCAGTTGGTATACAGATAGCAATGGGTCTTTATTTGCTTTTACATTTTTACCGATTGAGATATAACAAGCCAAATCAGCAAGACAAATAACTGCGTCATTTTGCAACTAATTCTACTAAACGCAATATTTGCCCTTGAAGGGTGTTTAAACCTCACGGAAGAGACAAATGAAGTATTTATATTTTATAGCTTGTATAACAATCTTTAGTAATCCCTCATACGCCAACGAAGAGCTCTCCGAATTGCGCGCTGAGTTACTTGAAATGATGAAGCTCGATCAAGACACATTGCATGGTAAAACTCAGTTAAGCTTTGAAGAACTTAACGCAAAGCAATCTCAAAGAGTACAAGAGATAGTTGAGAAATTTGGCTGGCCAACTATAGAAATGGTAGGTAAAGATGCTTCTCAAGCAGCGTGGATTATTGTGCAACACGCAGACCACGACATCCAGTTTCAAAAAAATATGCTGTCGATGATGCGTCCTTTGGCCCTAAGCAAAGAGATTGACCCAGGTAATTACGTATACTTATATGACAGAATCCACACGCCTCAACTTTATGGAACACAAGGGAAATGTAAGGGAAGCACCTTTACACCTTTTCCAATTAAAGACATTGAGAAAATAAATACGCGAAGGGGCGAAATGGGCATGTCAACGGCGCAAGAATACTGGGGTATAGCCTCAGAACGAATGTGTGGCGCAAGTAAGCACTGATGAGTGTTAGTGCTCTTTCAGAACGCTTGAATACTAGCGCGCCTTGCGGCTTTTTCATTTTACTTCGGAGAGTGGTTTGAAATTCCCTAAAGACCGGAAAGCGAAGGCCAGCTTTGAGCCTGGTACTCTATATGCTGTAGCAGTTGATGATTTCATCTTTTATTGTCAAGTTGCTGCAAACCAGTCCTTAGGCTTCTTCAGAGTTCGCTCTTACAATATTCTTGAAATTAAGGAAATTCTTCGCTATCCAATTATGTCGAGATTCGGAATTAGCCGCCCCTCTCTAGGACGCGCTCTCAGAGATGGTTATTGGATAAAACTTGGAAAAGGTAATTTAAAGCAAGAGCTAAGCGAACCTGCTCCAACCGTTCAGTGGCCTGTTGGAGAACTAAAAGTTTCTGTCTGGCTAGATGGTAAAATAGTTAAGGAAACTTCTGCTTTTGATCCAGAGATCCAGTCCTTTGAAATGGTTAAGGCATACGATGCGATATTTCATGTCCCTGAACGACTACTTGTTGACTATACAGAAGATTCAGAAGAATTTGAGTCAGGAGGTACAGTTTGGAGGCAACGTAAATTAAAAGAATACCTTGCCAATAAATATTCAACCGCACCCCATCACCAACTCCCTGATGGGTGGGTGTATACGTAGCGGGAACTATAAAAAACTTAGTGAGCGAAACATTTACTTATTGGCTCGCTTTATCAGCACAATTAATCATAAGTTTCACTTTGATGAAATTGGTATTACATTGATCAGAAACGCTGATAGCTTTTCTTACAAATGGGAATCCTTGTAGCACTCAAAAGAATATTTAGACTGCCAAATTTTCTGTTTGAAAGAGAAATCCGGGCAGCATCTAGTATCAATATGGGTGTATGTTAGGGGTTACAATTATTTTCGATAAATGGCGAAAGAGAAACTTGGCATATTACAGTCACATAAGTTGTTTGCATGAGCTCTGGTTCAGTAACACCTGGATTCTGTAACTTCTCTCAGATTTTGTCCCACTTGTTTGCTTAAAAGTTATGTATCGCAGTAAATGGAGATAACAGTGGAAGTTAATGAAAAGCCTTACTCACTTGGAAGATTTTCTTTAGACCTTCTTTGTATTGGGGGAGGGGTTATGTTTTCTTATTGGATGCTTTCTAATTTTCAAAGTGTGGAGCAGTGGTTTGAAGGCAGGCGCTCAGATGGCTTGTCTTTCTTTGTCGGCATATTTTTGGCTCTTATAGGAACATGGGATATGACACAAGGCATATACAAAACAGTAAAGCTAAGGTTTGCCAAGTAATGATGGCTTAAAGACCTAGAGTTATAGTCTCGAAATTATAAGCTCACTTTCAAGTGCTTCAAATTAGAAAAATAAATATCAATAAAAATTAGGAGAGAAAATGCACCCAAATAGACATGCTATAGCTTTTGGAAGTCTAGTGTTTTTGGTGGTATCGATTGTATTAATTATTGCGGCATTATTTTGGGGTTGGCCAAAATATAAAGTCTATAAGAAAGAAATGGATGGTATTGCTGCACTGAAAGAAGCAGAGTGGAGCAAGCAAATTCTTATTGAAGAAGCCAAGGCTAGAGAGCAAGCAGCGTTAATGCAGGCGAAAGCCAGAGTCACATTGGCTCAAGCAGAAGGTGAGGCTAAAATTGTACAAGCTAAAGCCGAAGGACTTGCTGATATTGAGCGTGCAAAAGCCGCTGCTGAAGCTAATAGGATTATTGGCGAATCGCTTAAAGGCAATGAAGAGTACCTTCGCTACGTCTGGATTAAAGGTCTTCAAGATGGAAATGGTGAACGCATCTATATTCCAACTGAAGCTGGCCTTCCAATACTCGAAGCGGGTAAGGCAGGGAAGTAATGTCCCTCTAATGGGTTATAAGAGTAAAGAGCTATGACAAGAATTTTAATATTTGGAAACTCTGGTTCTGGAAAATCTACGCTGGCACAGCACTTATGCAAAACACAAGGTTTGGCTCATTTAGATCTAGATACATTAGCGTGGAAACCTACTAGCCCACCTGAGAGAAAGCCTATTGATGAGTCTGAAGAAGAGATAAAGGCTTTTATTTCTTCTAACGACAAATGGGTAATTGAAGGCTGCTATACAGACTTACTAAAAACTGTAGAACAGCAGTCTACTGAAATTATATTTATGAACTTATCCATTGAAACCTGCATTTCAAACGCAAAGGCGAGACCTTGGGAGCCCCATAAATACAAAACAAAGCAAGCCCAAGATGACAACTTAGCAATGCTTATTGATTGGATTGGGCAATATTCAGAAAGAAACGATACATTTTCTTATGCGGCACATAAGCAGTTTTATGATAGCTACCATGGTCATAAAAAGATGATTACGCAAAATGTCCCAACCGAGACAAGTTAGGCAAATTCGTTAATATATGAAATAGGTGAAACGGAGTTTCTAGTGACAAAAAATCTACTTCTTGCATTATCACTTCTAGTGTCAGCTACGGTATCGGCTGAAGATATTAAAATAGATCTTGAGCAGCTTGCCCAACAGTACTTCGACACAATGGTTGCTACTCAGGCCCCTGGCGCGACAAAAGTTGAGCTTGAAAATCACTTAAATTTGCTCGCGGATGATGTTGGTCATTCACATTTGCCATGGGTGATAGACGATACGCGATTACCTGACGGTAAGGAGCAAATGAGAGAGGGCATGACGTTCTATTTAGGCGCACATACAGAATATAGTGCTGAGCTGTTAGATGTTTTTACATTTAATCATTCTGCTATTGCTATCAGATATAAGAATTATGCCAAGGGCGTGCACCCGCAAAACAATCAACCTATTGAATACAGTCAAGTAATGATGGAAGTACTAGAAATAGAGAACGGTAAGATTGCTGTAATTCGAAAGTACCATGAGTAAATTTCACATTCTGATAAGTTGCGTTGGGATGAGACGTCGGTCGTTGCTTAGTTTCGCGGTAATGCGCCAGGCATTGACGCTTCTTATCGGTTTGATTTTACATGTATAATTCTTATTCAGGTACTGCTAGTATGGATTGTGTGGTGTCTAATGCCTATAACTAACATTCCCATTGCTTCTCGAAACGATTACCTGAGAGCTCAGCGATACAACAGGGAGCTTTCTAGCTAGAAAGTAGGTTATTACATTTTAAAGGAACGGTATGTTTAAGAAGCTGTTAAAAGGATTTGGAATTGCGCTTCTAATCCTTATCTGTCTATTTGTACTTATTGCTGTTTGGTCGGGCTATAAATCTTCTGAATACGAGAAAACGGCAATTCCTTACATGGATACTGCAATTGCTGACATCTCCTCTTGGGAGCTAGGTACCCTAAAGAGTTACCTCACTCCGTCTGAAGTAGAAAATATCAATGAAGATGATCTTAAAAGGCTTATAAAGGCGCTATCAAAGATGGGGGCGTTAGTAGAAATTGGCGAATATCAATTCAATACAGTTACGTCCAGAGCACTAACATCTGGTGGTTCAGGTACCTTTGTTACCTATACTGTTCCAGCCGTATATGAGAATGGCGATGCAGTGCTAACCATTACTCTAAAAGAAGAGGGGGATTCCTTTTCAGTTTATCATTTTAAACTAGACTCCCTCGCGCTGTTTGACTAACGAAGTTGTTAAAGCTAATCGTGCGTCGACGCCAAAATGAAGACACCGACAAGCATATTTTTACAGAATATTAGGCCGAGCTTTAAGGACGGAGTAAAATGACGAAGAACCGAAGAACAACCATCATCAGGTTTCTTCTGCTAGTCAGTACTATTGTTTCCTTGTTTTTCGTTCCGTGGATATTAGTTAAAGCCTGGATCCTACCTTTGCCACACACAGTACAAGAACAAGTTGATGAGGCTATTAGCCATGGCTTTGACGGCATGATTGTCTACGTGGATGAGGCGGGAAAACCTCCAGCTTTCTACACAGCGGGCTGGAAAGACAGAGATAACAAAATACCCGCTGCCCCCGACTCTTTATTTAAAATTGCCAGTATCAGTAAGTTGTACACTGCTGTGGCTATCACGAAAATGGCGCGAGAACAGCGACTATCCCTAGACGATTTACTCGTTGATCATTTACCCAAACTCAAAGACAGAATTGAGCATTCAGAAAAAATAACGCTTAAAATGATGGTGCAGCATAAGTCAGGAATCCCTAACTTTACTGATAATGCTGCCTACTGGGAAAACGAACCGGAAAACAGCAAGCGAGCGCTCGACTTTGCGCTAGATCTTCCGGCGAGTTTTGAGCCCGGTGATGGATATGAGTATTCCAACACGAACTATCTGTTGCTTCGCAATATTATGGATAAGGTTTTGGGGTACAGTCACCACGAGTATATTAAGCAAAACATTTTACTTCCGCTTGAATTGAACAACACCTATTTTTCATTAAGCGAAGTCAATATGGACGACGTGATGAGCGGCTATTACGTTGGTTACGAGGAAGATGTTAAGGCGCGCGACTACGGTATGCTAGCGACAGCAGAAGATGTGGGTAAGTTCTTACGAGCGCTAAACAACGGCGCTATTTTCAATGAAGGCGAAGCGGAACTTTACCCTTATGTGTTCGAACATGGAGGCTTGGTTATCGGTTACCAGAGCCTTGCAGAATATGACAAAGACCTCGATACCGTGGTCGTCCAATTTATCAATACCACTGACTTTGACGGTTATGAGTGGAACTTGTCTGAAACCACAATAAGCCGAATCTTTAAAATACTAAGAAAAGCAGAAAACGAGTAGGTGGTAGGCTTGGTTCAACGCTTTTTCAGTGTAGGCCAATCATTACAAGTTAGAAAATAATGGGTGGCAACAGAACGGTTTTTATTATGTGCTTAGTTTATTAATTCGCCGTTTTTACTCTATGCTTTTAGTGGTTATTTTATATCTTCAGCTGCTCGGCAAAAAAGGGGCAAAACGTGAAAAAACTCTTCTTAATGTTATCTGTGCTTATATCGGTTTTGTGTATGCTACTGGCCGCTGCGCCCTTTACTCCGGCAGTTGCGGGCTCGTTTTTAATGCTTATGTTCGCTGGAGTTTTAGGCTATAAAGGGTATTCAAAAATAAGCTTGCTTTTGCTTTGTATCAACACCTTTTCGATAGTTGTCAGCCCCAACATAAACGAGTCTAGTTTTGCCGGATTGACTGTAATATCGATTATCTTTATTTTCTCTTTCACCGGTGTAGCACTTGGTCTGCCGAAAGGTGTTCAAAGATATGATAGTTGCGTTGATTGACGTTTGAGTATTCAAATATTCAGATGTTAGAGTGGATAATTAAAGGGGTTAAAAAAACGTTGCCCCGTTTTGTTTCAACCGCTAGAGTTTAAAAACTCGCCGCCTACAAAAGCAAGGATGTTATTTATGGTCAAGTATGAACTTCCCGCCAGAATTGTATTATCGCTATTTACTGTCATTCCTCTTTTTTTCGCTTATTCCACGCTTCAAAGCAGTCAGCCATTGCTATTCATTTCAATGCTTCTTGCATCGGTGTTGTTTTTGGTAATGCAACTAAACATAAAACAGTTTTTAATGCCTAAACGCCAACCCAATGCCAAATTACTTAATATGCAAAAGGCCTTAGGAACCGCTTCGGTTGTTTTATTGATGTTAAATATTGCGTTCAAAGACATAATGTTGTTCTAGAAGAATTTACTTTTTTGCCCAGGAAAAATAAAAAAACAACGCCAAAGGAAGGCCAATGAAGAAGCATTTAGTATCGCTTTTAATCTTTTCAATCCCTTTTATTTGTCTTTCTGAAGAGTTACCCAGTGAATTTAAGAATAACTTAATTTACCTAAAACCAAAGCTCGCGGACGGAACTACCCTGACATTTTTTACTGATACTGGTGGTGGTTGGAATGCGATCTCACGAGAGCTCAGCGAAAAATATGGTTGGGAGATAAGTCAAAAAGAATCTGAAAATGGGGTTATCGATGTTACTGATATGCCTCAATTTGATCCAGAAGCGTCAATCCCCATGGCGGGATTGAATAATTGGTGGGCTGGAAAATTACAAGTAGTACCATCCGAAGAATTTAGTTCGACTACGAAAAGCGACGGAACGCTAGGCGGACGTTGGCATGCTGAAAAAGTAATTGATTTTAATTACCCTGAGAAAAAAGTAGAAGTGCTAGATGAAACTCCGACATCAACTGAGTTTTCGTCGGTTCCTTTGGGATTTCAAAAGGGCCTGGATGGTGGTTATACAATGGCTTTTCCAAGTATCGATATCTCAGTTAATGACAGACAGATTCCAATGTTATTAGATTCAGGTGCTTCGGCATGGCCATCGACAGAGGCGATGGAAAAAGGAGGGCTAGAAGGTGGTCAAGTTGCGACTTCTTTCATTGTCGCTTCAATATTCGATGAATGGGTGAAGGCTAACCCGGAATGGTTAGTGATTGAGGATGCATGTAATTTTTCTCATCAACCCATGATTCGTGTTCCTTATGTAAGAATTGGAAATAAAACCGTTGGGCCAGTTTGGTTCACAAGAAGAGCAGACAGTAGTTTCCACCAATTTATGTCTTCGATGATGGATAGGCGCATTGATGGCGCGTTAGGAGGTTCAGCGCTTCAGTACCTAAGACTCATTGTTGATTACCCCAACGAGCAAGCGTTAATTGCTGACGAAATTTAATATTAACGAGATAACACATTTAGAATGTCTAATTTAATAACCCCTATGTTTATGCACATTTTTCTTTGTGCATTGCTCTACGTATTTCTCACGCTAGCTCGCGCGCCTTCGGTATGGGGAGTAGGGAAAAACAAAGATGGTTCAAATCCGTTTGCTGATATACAGCCTAAAGTAAGTGCGAATCTGAGCAATCAATTTGAGTGGCCGTTATTTTTTCACGTTGTTTGCGCCTTGCTAATTGCCTTAGGTGAGTCAATTAGCAATTCGCAAGTCTTCCTTGCGTGGGTATTTGTTATTGGCAGGGGGCTGCATAGTCTTGTACAAATATTTACAGACAATATTAGATTACGTGGTTTGGTGTTTACTATCAACTTCGTTGCCGTTCTTGCAATGTGGTTGTTGCTTTTTATAGAACAGGTTTTAGGTTAAAGAGCGTAAAGGTTATGGAAGAAGTATTTGAACCGCTGGGCCGCTTTATACTTCGAGTAATAAAGTGGATTATCATAGACGCTTTTATGGAATTCGTTTTGAAGGGCACGGGCCATGTGGTGCTTAAATTGCTAACCTTCGGCAAGTACCCAAGAGCTGGCCGTGATGAGGGAAGGACCGTTGCTGTTGGTTTTATAAGCTTTGTGGTGGTTTTTGTCTGTCTTGCAATGATTGCTTAGTTTTGAAAAAGGATATCTGCGATGAAATTAGAAAAGTGGGCGAGAATAAGAGAAAAAGGAAAACAGCGCTTCGTTCTAGTTTACGGCGTTTTAGGCTGGGGAGTCTCGACAGGTTTATTATGGTCATTACTTATGGCGTTTATCGAGCCTTCCGAAAATGTCTGGGGGAAACTCGCCATTGCGATGATCATCTTTCCCATTGCGGGTATCGCTTTTGGCCACTTAACGTGGAACAAATCTGAAAAAGCTTTTGCAAAAGAAACGACGAAAACTGTATAGAATTGCTAGAACATGTCTTGTAATAACCAATGAAGGGAAGCCGCTGTTGTTAAGTATCAAAAAATTATTTGTTGTTTCATTAACTTTGCTTGTAGTTAGTTGTGCCAATATACCCATTGCAACAATGCTTGAGTTTCGCTCATTTGATGAGGAGAAATTTGTTTAACTCGACCCCAATCATTTACTTACGAAGATTCACTTAGACAAGCCAGCCGAAATAAAACCAGAAAGCACCTGGCTTACCTTGGGTGTTAGCTCCTCAGAGCAAGAAAGAAGTTTTAAGTATAATCTTGAGGTCATTTCAGAAAATACACTGCCAGCTGAGTCAGGATGGCTGAGTAAAACGTCAGCGCGAACTGAGTACATTTTAGGGTTAAGTACCGAAGCAATAAAAGAATTCACTGAACTTCAAGAGTTCATGGGTTCTGCATCGCCAACGGGCTTTGATCTTCACGTTAATACTGGGTTCAAAGAGGCGGCAAATGAAATGAAGAGCATCACAATGTCTATCTTTTTAAAGCTTTACGCTGATGAAGACTATTTTACGCTAATCGATAGAGCGGAATTAGATATCGAGAAAGGAAGCGAGTAACTTCTATTAGGCTGGCTTTTTACCCATAACAAAGTAAAGTAATAATCTTCAGCTCTTCAAGCTTATTTAGAGAAGTACATGGAAGTATCTAAAGCCAGTATTCAAAAAGCAGTAGCTAACAATATCATCTCCGAGCAACAGGGCATTGCTCTGTACAATTTCTTTCAAGAAGAAAATCAGCATACTCCCTCTTTTACCTTCACCCATATTCTGTACTACTTAGGTGGTCTTATTGCAATTGGCGCCATGACTCTATTTATGAATTTAGGCTGGGAGCAATTTGGTGGTGCCGGCATCGTATTTATCTCTATGCTTTATGCTGGCGTGGGCTTAAAGCTTGCCAATTCCTTTGCGCGTAAGCATTTAATAATACCAGCAGGGATCTGTGCCACGTTCGTAGTTTGTTTAACGCCAATTGCTATCTACGGAGCTCAGCAATGGTTAGGGCTATGGCCCGACGACAATACGGTTTTTCGCCAGTTTCACCACCGCATTAAATGGCTATGGTTATATATGGAACTTGGAACGCTAGTAACTGGACTTGTCGTAGCATGGCGATATAAATACCCGTTCTTAATAATGCCGATTGCGGTAACGCTCTGGTATATCAGTATGGACGCTGTGATGCTCATTATTGACCATGAGGACTTATGGAACAGCTACACGTGGCAATTCCGAGCACTTGTGTCGATGTACTTTGGCGCGTTGATGACGCTATTGGCGTTCTGGGTGGACATCAGAGCACGAAACACAGCAGATTACGCGTTTTGGCTTTATCTTTTCGGCGTTTTAGCGTTTTGGGGCGGCCTTACCAGCCAAGATTCAGACAGCGAACTGTCTAAGTTTATCTATTTTTGTATAAACCTTGCCATGATTGGCGCTGGTGCTCTGTTGGTTCGACGTGTATTTGTCATATTTGGTGCTTTGGGATGCTGTTTATATTTAGGTCATCTTGCTTCTACCGTTTTTGAAGATAGTTGGCTTTTTCCTGTAGCGCTATCAGCGATCGGTTTAGGCGTCGTATATTCGGGAATTTGGTGGCAAAAGAATGAGGCTCGCATAACAAAGAGTGCGCAAGCGATACTGCCGAAAGCGCTACAGGAACTATTAGCTAATAAAGCTTAGTTCACCTAGGCAGTAAATAAACCAGTAACTAACTCAATAGAGATAACAATTAACAAAAGATAACGCTTACGCAGTAGTAAGGGGAAAGAGGTAAATGGAGATGTCGGAAAATAACGTAGAATTTAAGGAGCCTAATCGCCTCACTACGTGGATAAAGTATTTATTGTGTCGTTATGGAAACCTTATCAAGCGATGAAAGAGATTTGGCAAGCCAGCCAAAACCCTAACAATTGGCAGTTAGAAAAAGCAGGCCCTATTTTAGGCATATGGTGATTTTTCTGGATCGCCAACAGTGTGGTTGGACAGGTCGTTTTTCGTATGTCCAGAAGGGCACAAGAAATCTCCGAAATAATGAATGTTAATCTGGTTTCGCAGGTTTCTGAGGTCCTGTCCATTCCAGTAGCCATAGTTACTTGGTTATTGATTAACAACATCTCTAACATGCAAAAAGCACAGCTTGAAGGTGACGTGGAAAAAGCAGAAACTGCAGAAGATTCAGATTTACAACCCGCAAAATAGTAGTATCCATTTCGCTTGTTGCTCTGCCACAAAGGTAGAGCAACTGTCTTTATAAGACTAAAGTCTTACTCTATATGTAAACATTAAGTAAAAATTAAGTTGCGCGACAGTATCGTTATACTTAAGTATAACAAAAGGTCAGGATGACGCTGGCTCACGTACACATCTTCGTTTCTATACCTTTGATTTAATACAATAATGGGAGCCATACCCCCCAGTAATAAAGCGGCATAGAAACGCGCACAATACATATAGGGGAAAAATGTATGTCAACTTCAGGAACGGGGGCGCTTGCTTTCTTACGCAAAGAAAACATTGTCGCACCAGTTGGTTATAACCGCTGGCGGGTTCCGCCTGCATCAATCGCAATCCACCTTTGTATCGGGTCTGTTTATGCGTGGTCAGTTTTCAACACGCCGCTAACTCGAGACTTAGGCGTTGTTGCGTCTTCTGCTAACGATTGGAGTTTATCTTCGGTTGTTTGGATCTTCTCAGTGGCTATTGTTTGCCTTGGTTTAGCTGCCGCATTTGCGGGTAAATGGCTAGAGAAAGTAGGGCCTCGTTTTGTAGGCGTGGTTGCGGCTTTCTTGTGGGGCGGTGGTTTTATTGTTGGTTCGATAGGTATCTCCACCCATCAACTTTGGCTGCTGTACTTGGGCTACGGCGTACTCGGCGGCTTCGGGCTTGGGCTCGGTTACGTATCACCAGTCTCAACACTTATACGGTGGTTTCCCGATCGACGAGGTATGGCAACAGGTCTCGCAATCATGGGTTTTGGTGGAGGTGCAATGATAGGCGCTCCGCTTATTAGTGCACTGCTTGAAACCTTTCAAAGAGCGCCAGAATACTTAGGTGCAGAAAACATGGTTGCGCTGGTTACCGAAGAAGGGCGTCGTTTTGCAGAGACGGCAGCAGGAAAAGTAGAAGTGGTTATTGCCTCTGCAAATCAAGCGGCCTCGTTCGGTGGCGAAGCCGGTGTTTATGTCGTTGGTACGGGCGAAACTGGTGCGGCATCGACTTTCCTTACCCTTGGTATCGCTTATTTTATTGTAATGATGTTTGCGTCTTTCCAGTATCGCGTACCGAAAGAGGGGTGGAAACCAGAAGGTTGGCAGCCTAAACCTGAAGCATCATCGAAAGGAATGGTATCGAAAAATCACGTCCATATTGATCAAGCCCTTAAAACACCTCAATTTTGGTTGCTTTGGATAGTATTATGTTTCAATGTCACCGCGGGTATTGGCGTTATTGGCGTAGCCAAGACCATGATCAATGAGATCTTTGGAAACTTAGCTATTGTTACCGCAGGTTTTGCGGGTACCTATGTATTGATGATCTCGGTGTTTAACATGGTAGGGCGTTTCTTCTGGGCGTCTACGTCTGACTACATTGGCAGAAAGAATACCTACCACTGCTTTTTCGTAATAGGTACGCTGCTTTACTTGTCTATTCCATTTTGGGCTGGATTGGGGAACACCACGGCGTTAATTGGGTTCTACATTGCAACAATGATAATTTTCACAATGTATGGCGGTGGCTTTGCAACCATTCCTGCATACTTGGCAGATTTGTTTGGTACCTTACATGTAGGCGGCATTCACGGCCGATTGCTAACAGCATGGTCTACTGCCGGCGTATTAGGGCCATTCGCTATTACTTATTTGCGCAATATGTCAGTAGAAAATGCAATTGCCGATTTAGCGGAAAAAGTCGACCCTGCCGCGTTTGCAAGTAAGTTTGGTGCGCCAATGGCTGACTTGCAAAAATTGGTAGAAGCTAAAACGGTAACGGTTGCACGTTTGCTGGAAATTGCGCCAGCCGGAACGGTAGACCCAACCTCTACGCTCTACAATACCACTATGTATGCAATGGCTGGGTTATTGGTATTGGCATTTATTGCTAACTTACTTGTAAAACCTGTGCGAGAGAAGCATCACGTAGAGAATACGCACCCCGAACTGGAGCCCGCGCGAGCAAGCTAATTTACCAATCGAGAATACCCGCTTTATAGCGGGTATTTTTTTGCAAAGGTGTTTTAAAATACTCTTTATTGATTAAGTTGAAACGTTCTGGCTTACTAGTGCGCTATTTTCTCATGAGTTGTCAGCTATGTTATTTAAGAAGAATCCTCTTGCCTCCATTGTTGTTTTCCTATGCTGTGCGTTTAGCCTCAATGTTATTGCAAATGCGCCCTATGAATTAATGGGGGTGACAACACAAACGGGGGAGAAAACGTCATATCTTGCTAAAGAAAGCAACATAACCTTGCCAGTGACGGTTATTAACGGAAAAAGTGACGGTCCTGTATTGTTGCTTACCGCTGGTATTCATGGCGATGAGTTTCCATCTATGTATGCGTTGCAGCAACTACAGCAAAGCATTGATCCTAAAGAGATGAGCGGTGTGTTGGTTGTGTTGCACTTGGCAAACTTAGATGGGTTTCACGCAAATAGAATCGCGTTGAACCCTAAAGATGAGAAAAACCTAAATCGGGAATTCCCAGGGAGCGTTGATGGCACACCAACAGAACAGATTGCGGAGCTGCTAACCAGCGAGTTTATCGGCAAAACAGATTTTTTGATCGACATGCATTCTGGTAGCGCAAACCAAACGTTGCTGAATCATGTGTATTCTCCTTTTGTGGGCGACGAAGAACTTGATGCGTTAACATTTGAATTTGCCAAAGCCACGGGCATGCAGCATATCGTTATGTATGGCGACCGCCCAAGAGATCCCAACAATTCAATTTCATACCCTAACACAGCGATGACGAGAGGAAAGCCGGGACTGACGACTGAAATTGGGCATTTGGCACAGACAGATGAAGAATCGGTAGCAGAAGCGCTAGATGTGGCTAAAAACGCCATGTATTTTTTGAAAATGCTGCCAGAGACGCCAAAGCAGCACCCCGAGCCAGTTATCTATGAAACAATCAAATATCCTAAGAGCTCAAAAAACGGATTCTTCAAAGCTTCTGTGGTGATAGGCGATAAAGTAAAGGCAGGGCAGGATGTAGGTGCGGTCACGGACTATTTTGGAAATCTCGTTGAAACCATTAAATCGCCGGTTGATGGCACGGTTATGATGGTTAATCAAATGCCAGCTATCAAAGACGGACAGTCTGTTATGGCTATTGGTGTTGAAGTTTCTGAATAACTAAGCTGGTAACGTAGTTACAGTGGTGATCTAATTAACCTACTCAAACAAATAAATGTTAAAGTTATTTCACGAAATTGTGATTAGGGAATGATATGGACTTTCTTTTTAATGTTTTGATTTGGGTGGGCGTTGTTATTTTTGCCATATTTTTTATTGGATTTATGGCCGCTGCTAAGCTGAATAAACGCCAAGAAGAAAACCGCGCCAATCAGACGTCTGCAGAGCCTACTCGTGAAGGCGAAAAGCCGAGTAACCAAAATAAAAGTTAACCTTTCGTTCATTGTAAAACGTCAACGTTAAATAAAAACGTTCACATTTATTCACCCCTTTATATCAGTTCCCCCGTTTAGTGAAAAAGGGGGAACATTATGCAAACAACAATTTTACCAAACGCTAACCCAAAGCACTTAACACACCAAAGTGTACTACCGTTTGAAAAAGCGCCTTTCGCTAAACGTGCTTTAAACGCGGCCACAATTGCTATAGCTGGATGTACCGTTACGGCAGGGCTTTTCGTATTAATGGCAGAGCTCATTAAGCAAGACAAAGTAAACATAAGCGAAGCCCCACCGGTGTTCTTTGAGCCGATCATTTACCAACCTGAAGACGAACGGACCATCACTAAAAAACCAATGGTGCCAATTGAGCAGGTAATTAAAACGCCACCTCAAAAAGTTATCGAGATTGACCCTGAGCCCAATGAAGGCCCAGGAGGCTTTGAGATAAAAACGCACATACCTAATACTGCGTTAGATTTGTCGATTAACTTGAATAGTGCGCAAGGTGATATGCAAGCCACACCCCAATTTAGGGTAGACCCCACTTATCCACCTGAGGCCAGTCGCGACGGAATTGAAGGCTGGGTAAAGCTAGGGTTTACGATAAGTGCTAGTGGCTCAGTGTCTGATATTACAGTACTAGATTCAGAGCCCAAGCGCGTGTTCGATAGAGCTGCGCGCAGAGCGCTTAAAAAATGGAAGTACAAACCCAAGCTGAATGGCGGTAAACCTGTTAGTCAATCAGGTATGGTTGTAGTATTAGATTTCAAACTAGAACAATAAGGACTGCCTATGAGTATAGGCGCAAGCTTGCAAAGCCTGTTTCAAGGTAAGCGTGAAAAAGCGCTGGGAGTCAGCGAAAGGCTAATGCTGCGGTACAGCGCAAAAGGTGATGAAGCATCGTTAGCCGCGCTGTTTGACTTACACAGCCATAAGCTATTTTATTTTTTGAAGGTGTTAAGTGATAGCACTGTTGCAGAAGATATGTGTCAGCGCACTTGGATTAAGGTTATCGAAAATCGTCACTTATTTAAAAGTGGCGATAATTTTCAGGCTTGGCTTTTCACTATTGGTAGGCGGACGCTTATTGATGAATTCAGAAAAAACGCCAAGCTTGAATTTAACAACGAGGCAGTTGAGTCGTTTTCGTTAAGCGAGTTACTTAAAAATGCACAGTCTTCGGTAGAGGACGATGTAGCAAAAGGGATAGAAAAAGACGTGTTTAAGGCATGTATTCAGCAGTTACCCTACAAGCAGAAAGAGGCGCTTTCGCTACAGTTTGAAGGTTTTTCGTTAGCGGAAATCGCCACTATTTGCGGCGCTGAAAAAGAAACGATTAAAACCCGGATACGTTATGCCAAAGACAGCCTTAAAACCATGCTGGAGAAACTGTAATCATGTCTACATCAGATAAAGAGCTACAAGGTGCGTTCAAACGCAGCCAGCAGGTACAAAAGCAAAATGATGGAATGAGTGAAAAGGCTAATGCTCGAATTCGTGAAAGGGTTCTCGCGTACAACAAGGCAATAGAAAGTGATAGTGGAATAAAACGCGTATTTGCTGCTACGGCTGCTAATATTCGAGCGTACTTCGCTTCTTCAACCTTACGTTTTACGGCTGTGGCATTTGCTATTGTCGCAATGTTGGGCGTTTACAATATCGGTACATTCCAACGTAATAGTTCGTCGCCTTTTCAAACGGCAGCACACCGTGTAGACATTGTTCAATATCACGGATTCGAAGGGGAAGATAAGCTGCTAGCTGGTAAAGCCGGAACTGATTATAAAGCGCGATTTAATGCCTATACTCAACAATATATTGAAAGCAATTTAGTCGCTAGAGCGGTTACGTTAGAGCCAGCCACGGTTACAGCGCAAAATGGGTATTGGCTCTTGGTGAGCTGCAAAAATCAGCAAGTTGTGGTTTCTGAAAACCTTATCGCATCATTAAATATTAACGGTCGCATTGAAGGGGATATCAATATTGGCACGCATGTGGCGCTCGCCTTTGATGCGCAAGGAAGAATACTTTCAGTTAAACAGTCGAGTAAGCCGTTGATGTGCTGATTTATAGGGCGTTTAGCTGGATGCGTTCGTAAACGAGGTAAGGGCGGTGAAACTGGCTCGAGCCTCGATTACGAACAGTATCTTAGGAATGACTTATTTGTCTAGGTCGTGCGCCCTAAAGGCATTTGGAAGTAACTCACCAATGGTGGTTTCGAATGTCTCGCCGTTTTGACTTACCATGGTTACGGGAGTTTCATCTGGGGCGAATTCAGCAATTTTCTGTCTGCATCCACCGCACGGAAAGCAAAACTCGTCGTTCGGGCTCGCAATAACGATATGCGAAATACGTTTTTGTCCCTGTGTGACCATATTGCCAATAGCTGTGGCTTCAGCACATTGTCCTAATGGAAAAGCAGCACTTTCTACATTACAACCAGAGAAGGTTTCGCCACTTGGAGTAAGCAACGCAGCACCAACTTTAAAGTTGGAATAAGGTGAGTGTGAGTTTTTCTGTGCGTCAAAAGCAAGTTGTGATAGTTGTTCTAAATTATTTTTCTTCATAGCTACCTGTGTTAACCACCCAATACGCTTTACTTTTATCATCAAATGCGAGAAGGTTGGCGGCATTAGCGCCGCAACAAGCGTATACTTAATGCTCAGGCGGTTTTTTCTTTTTTTATAGAATGCTTTTTTACCATGTGCAGAAACGTTAGTCTCATCTTTTTTTCTCTATTCGCTGCTATTTTAACCGGTTGTGCGCAAACACCACCTGTTTCAGAAAGACCACAAATGGGAAACCTGCTTTTAGCCGAACCTGCGCCCATTAATCCTCGTTCCGAAATGGCTATTGCTCGTTACAATCAGGTGCTTACCAGCCCTGCGTTATCAGATGAAGACAAAGCTGAACTGCACTTTCAGCGAGGCATGTTGTACGACAGCGTGGGTCTATCGGGCTTAGCGCAGTTTGATTACACCCAAGCCATTAATTTAAAGCCAGATTTGGCTGAAGCCTATAATTCTATGGGTATTCACTATATTCAGCAGAACGACTTTATTCAGGCTTACGACGCATTCGACTCTACGCTGGAAATCAACCCAGAGTATGATTTCGCGTTCCTAAATCGCGGTATTGCGCTTTATTACGGTGGCCGCGCCGAACTCGCGACCAACGATCTTAACCGCTTTTTTGAAAAAGATGACAGCGATCCATTTCGCGCTCTGTGGGCCTACTTTGCGCATCACGACGTGTCAGAGCTTGAAGGACAAAAATACTTGGCTTCTATTCGACCAACGCTGGACAACCAGCACTGGGCTACTACGCTGGTGGATTTGTTTTTAGGTACTGTTGATGAGAACGATGTACTTAACTCATTGTTAGACGGTGTGAAAAGCCAAAAAGCGTTAACAGACAGGTTGTGTGAAGCGTATTTTTACTTAGGTAAATTTCATACCCAGCGCGGCAACAGCGGTATTGCATCAAATTACTTCAAGCTTGCATTAAGCACCAATGTATTTGATTACGTTGAACACCGCTACGCACGAATGGAACTTAACCGTTTGCGTGAACTAGCTAGCAGCGATCTGGTTAGCGAAGAGTAAGCAGCAAGCGTTATGCGAGGCTTATTTTTAGCAGTGTTCGCACTGCTCATAGTTGCGGGCGATAGCGGACGCTATGTCCCGCAACTAATTGCTAATGCAAGCAAGGTACTTACGCCGGCAAGCCTAGTGTCAGATAGCGACCCAACTGAAAAGGCGAGCTCTGCTTCAGCAAATACTGCCGACGGCATGGCACAGGACAGCACAGAATCTTCTCCCGACGCTCAAACTTCGGATATTACCGAACGTTTCAATTATTCTGACTATCACCTTAAGCATGACGCACTAGCGCTACTTTGGTTAGCTGCAAAGCAGGGCAGTGAAAATGCACAGGCACGCTTGCTCGGTGAATTTGAGCGTGCGTATAACGCAGGCTTCATTGCTACTGACTATATCGATGAAGCCACTGCAACCTATTTTCTAGAGAAGCTAGTGAATCTTGAAAACGCAGACGCTGCATGGCTGCTGTACCAAATATTAGGTGAAGAAGGTGCGTCACAGCGCTTTATGCGCTTAGCGGCGCTCGGCGAGGTCGCAGAAGCACAGCTTGCGTTTGCAATGTCTACCGATTCGCCAGAAAAACGTGAGAAGTGGCTGGTACGCGCGGCTTCACAAAACTACGTACCCGCACAGGCCGCATTGGCCGATTGGTATCTTCTACACGGGCAACAACAACTAGCGAAACCACTGCTCGCAGCAACAGCAACCTTAGACATGCAAAGTGCATTTAAGTATGCTCGCCTTCTGTGGGACGAAGGGGAATTTTCTGAGGCTAAGGAGCATTTTAGCTTTGCCGCGAAGAAAGGGCATCTTCAAGCGGAAAAAGCCTTAGAGGCCATCAATCTCTACACGCCGTATTCTATACAGCAAGCACTAAAGCAGTCTCCTTCATTTAACTGGGAGAATGAAGGGAAATGCCTTCAGCGTATTCAGCCTTTTGCTACCAGTTTAGCTACTATCATGCGTGCTCACAGTCTTTATAACTCATTCAACGACGACAAGCGCCTGCAGAACCTTTCTATTTGCCTGACCCCGCCTATTTGGCTTAAACCCGATGTACTAAGCTGCGATCCGGATTATAAGAACGCTGGGATCTTAGGCTGTAGTATTACTCCTTTGGCAAGCATTGCGAAAAAGCAGAAATTTAGTCATGCAGTAGTAGTGGCAGAGCAGGGTAAGGCAAATGTTCAAAACGGCGTAATGTACTTAGACATTAGTGACGCTTATTCAGTGTTTGTTCACGAGCTAGCGCACTTCGCAGGCTTCGCTGACGAATATCCTATTGGCAAGGGCATGGCGAATAGGCTGTGCGATGAAGATGGAATAAGCGATTTTGCACCACCAAACCTAATCGTAGACTCTGAGTATTGGTACGCACCTCACGAAACGGTTGAAAATTGGCTAGAAATAGATCCTGCAACCATTATTGCACGCGCCAAAACGTGCACCGTATTGGGGAAAAACAGCTATAAGCCCAGTCGCAGAATTACCTTTATGGAACATCACGATAGCGGCGTGATCCCGCCTTTATATTTGGTACTGTGGCAGCAGCAGCTGGAAAAACAAAATGCCCAGCGACCTATTTCAATGAATTTTTTCCAGGCGTTCCACAATAGCGGCAACCAAAAAGAAGCCGCACACTGGTTAGCTGAATACGAAGCGTTTACTGGTGGCAAATAACCGCAGCTCTCATTACTAAAACAATGCACTCGCCACTATTTGGCGAGTGTATCTTTAAGCTCTCTTACCCACATAGACGTTGCACCACAAATTGCTACGGGCATAACGATAAAGTTAACCACGGGAATAAGTGAGAATATATTCACCATCATTCCGAACGTCATCGCTTTCCCTTTGTGTTCACCAAGGTGCAGGCGCATGCGCGTAAAATCTATTTTGTGGTTGTCGTATGGGTAATCGCAGTACTGAATTGCCATCATCCAGGCGTTAAATAAAAACCACAAGACTTGCCCAATAATAGGTAGGAAAAAGAACAATAACAAAAAACCAATAGCGCGAGGTAAATACCAAACGAGCTTGGTAAGTTCACGGCCTACAGTTCTAGGAATGTCTTTAACTAAAGACATCACGCCCTCGTCACCTAAATCTTGACCCGTTAAATGACGCTCTACTTTTTCTGATAAAACGCCATTAAACGGCGCTGCAATCCAGTTTGCGAGTGTACCAAAGATGAGTGCGAAAATGAGCAATACGCTGATGACTGCTAGGGGCCACAAGAAAAAGCTGATCGCTGTTTTGATCCAGCCTAACCATTCAGGTACAAGGTCAATCACATAAGCGATGCCCATTTCTATTTGGCCAAATAAGAAGTAAAAAGCCACAGAAAAAAGCACTAAGTTTATTGTTAGGGGTACAAAAACAAAACGCTTTAATCCTTTGGTTTTTATAAGCGAAAAGCCTTCAAAGAAATAATGTACACCGCCTGAACTCATTCGTACTCCTTCGCGTTTGAAACGCTGTGTTTGTTAACTATCTGTTCTATCATACGCGCTTGGCGTATTCTCTGCCTAACTCAGTGAAATGGTAATTGTTACAAGCTGTTAGATTTGGTAGAGTCGAAGCATAATAACAAAAGAATCTTCCGTGTGATTGCATCATTTCTACATCAACTGCTATTTCAGCCGATGGTTAGCTGGTTTCTGGCTAATATCAAGGCGATACCGCGTGCAGCTTTGTGTTTAAGAGGGATGATGTGTGAGGCTTAAAAAGATTAAGCTCGCGGGTTTCAAGTCCTTTGTTGAGCCAACTACTATTCCATTCCCCGGCGAAATGACCGCCATCGTAGGTCCTAACGGCTGCGGCAAGTCGAATGTCATTGATGCTGTACGTTGGGTTTTAGGTGAAAGTTCTGCCAAAAACTTACGCGGCGATGCAATGACCGACGTGATTTTTAATGGCTCTTCGTCTCGTAAGCCAGTGGGGCAATGTAGCGTTGAACTTGTTTTCGACAACAGTGCAGGGCGGATAGCGGGTGAATTTGCCAACTACAATGAGCTGTCTGTTAAACGCTTAGTTACACGGGACGCCACCTCTACCTATTTTCTAAACGGCACTAAATGTCGCCGGCGTGATGTCACCGATCTGTTTCTAGGAACAGGGCTAGGCCCCCGGTCTTACGCCATCATTGAGCAAGGTATGATCTCGCGGCTTATTGAATCTAAGCCACAGGATTTGCGTGTATTCATAGAAGAAGCCGCGGGTATCTCAAAGTACAAAGAGCGCCGCAGAGAGACAGAGAACCGTATAAGGCACACGCAAGATAACCTTGAACGCTTGAATGATGTGCGCGATGAATTAGGCAAGCAGCTCGAAAAATTACAGCGTCAGGCTGCCGCGGCTACTCGTTACAAAACGCTACGTGCACAAGCCAGAGAGCTGAAAGGCCAGTTAGCAGCCCTTCGTTTTCTAAAAAATAGTGAACATATTGAAGCGCTGCAAAAACAGCAGCAATCACTACAGTTAGAAGTGGACGACTTAGTGGCTCGACTACAGGGCGATGAAGCGGGGCTTGAGTCGTACAAAACCAAGCAACTGGAAACAAAACAAACTATAGATGATCTTCAGCAGCAGCTGTTTACTACTAGTAACGCAATCACACGACTAGAGCAAAATGCGCTGCACGCAAAACAACGCAAAGGGCAGGTAGAGCAAGAGTTAGCACGAATTAGCGAGCAACACGAATTGCTTAACCACTCTATTGACGAGGCACAGGAAGCGCTTGCGGTATCAAACGAGGCGCTTGAAAACATTGAGCCTGAATTTGCCCTTAAGGAAGCAGAGTTAGAGCATGCCAAAGAGCGTTTTGAAGACGCTGAACAAGCGCTAAGAGAATTTAACGCACAAGCGCGAGCGCAAGAACAAACCTACAATCAACTTCGTCAGAATGTTCAGCAATGCCATAGCCAAATTCAGTCAACTATGAGCATGCAGTTACGCACTTCTCAGCGTATCAGCGAACTACAAGACGAGCTAAAACAGCTAGATGAAGAAGATTTTGCCAGTCAGATAACACTTTTAGAAGAGCAATGTAGCGAACTCGATTTTGACATTGACGAAGCTAAGCAATTACTTCAAGAGTCCAATCAAAAGGTGTCGCAGCAACAAGGCGAAGTCAACGCTATAGAAGCGAAACGCCGTGATGTACAAGGCCAGTTGCAAACTGCACTGTCCACAAAAGCTGCACTAGAAGCGCTTCAGCAAGATGCCTCAAATAATGAAGACGTACTATTAGACGGAATAGAAAAGCTGTGGCAGCAGTTTAGCTCTAACCAAACCCTTGCACCTTGCGTAGAATCGATTTTACAACACGCAAAAGACCCCGTTGTTGCCAAAAGCCATGACATACAGGCATTGCTTCAAAATCGCGCTTATTTGCCAAGCGGCATTAAAGTGTTTACCGATAAGGCGTTTGTAAGCACTGCCAAATCGGGTTCACTAGCACACGCTCTATTAACTGAATCTAGCACTAATGAATCGTCAACACAGCGTGTTCCCGCATTTTTTAATGACATTTACCTTTGTAGCAACGATGACGAACTTGCGGAAATGATTGAAAGTGCTTTTAACAATGAACCTGAACCTGAAGGTATAGCCAAGGGGTTTACTAGCGCAATCTCACCTTCAGGGTTGTGGGCAAGCTCGCAGTGGGTAGTGAAACCTGGCGAAGCAAGCGACGGTGCTTTGCAGCGGGCGAACAAAATTAAGGGGCTGGTAGACAGCATTGAAGAAACTGAAAGCCTTATAGATGAGATTGAGTATTCACTAGAGCGCGCCAAACAGGCACTTGAACAGAGCGAAGCGCAAAAGCAGGCTATTCAGAGCGCCTTGGGTGAAAAAGAAAACCAGCGCGCACAGATTAAAAATAAACTTTCTTTGCTTGAAATGCAGCAAGAGCAACAGTCAACACGCACTGCCAAACTTAATGACGAGTTAGCAAAGCAAGAGTTAATGTTAGCGAAAGAAGAAGAGCAACTAGCCCAACTTTCGGAAAAGTTAGAGCTTCAAGAGGCACAAATACTTGAACACGAAGTGCACATTGACGATGTGAACGCTAAGCGTGATGCAAATGAGCGAACTACATCAGAGCTACGCGCGTTAGTTGATACATTAACATCGCAAAATCATGAGCTTGCACTTAAGAAGCAGCAACTAGAGAACCACCAGAATTTATATAGCCAACAGGTTACACGTAACCTTCAGCAGCGTGAAGAGTACATAAAAAACAAAGAAAGATTACAAAAAGAACTTACACAGCTGACGTCTCCTGAAGAAATTCAAGAAGCAGAGCTACAGTCGTTGTTAGAGAATAAAGCGGAATTAGAACAGCTGAAAAGTGCTAAGCAAAGTAGTCTTGAAGATATAGAGCAGTGGTTGCGAGAAGCCGAAAAAGGGCATCAAGCTCTGGGTAAAGACATTCAAACGCGACAAACCAATATCGATAAACTCAACATTGATATTGAAGGCTACCGGGTACGTGCGAATACGATTTTAGAACAGCTTGATGAAACGCAGCAGTCGCTGAAGAGCATTCTAGAAACCTTACCTGAAGATGCCGAAGAGAAGCGCTGGCAAGAAGACCTTGAAAAAACGCAGGCTAATTTGCAGCGCTTAGGTGCAGTGAACTTAGCCGCGGTTGAAGAATATGAAACCCAGTCGGAAAGAAAGTCACATTTAGATACACAGCACAACGACCTTACTGAAGCCTTGGAAACGCTACAGTCGGCCATTCGGAAAATTGATAAAGAAACCCGCACGCGCTTTTCTACTACCTTTGAACAGGTTAACGAAGACCTTAAAACGTTATTTCCCAAAGTGTTTGGGGGCGGTTCGGCGTATCTTGCGCTTACCGATGACGATTTGTTAGAAACTGGGGTGACGATAATGGCTCGCCCCCCTGGTAAGAAAAATAGTACGATTCACCTCTTAAGCGGTGGAGAAAAAGCACTAACCGCTTTATCATTGGTGTTTGCTATTTTCAGATTAAATCCGGCTCCATTTTGTTTGCTGGATGAAGTAGATGCACCATTGGATGATGCAAATGTAGGGCGCTTTTGTAACTTAGTGTCAGAAATGTCACAAACAGTGCAGTTTATTTATATCACCCACAATAAAATAGCGATGGAAATGGCCAGTCACCTCACCGGTGTTACCATGGCGGAACCGGGAGTTTCGCGCATGGTGGCGGTAGATGTGGATGAGGCTGTAGCCTTCGCAGAAGCATAACAAAGGGCGAAAGAAATTAAATGGAAGATCAATTACGTCTATTTTTACTCCTTGGAGGCACGGTTTTTATCATCGCAGTGCTTGCCCATGGTATTTGGAAAATTCGTAAAAACAGTAAGCCTTCGGAAAAAGAGCGCTTAGAGCCCCGTCAGTGGCAAGATGATGACAACGATTTCGAGTCCGACGAGCAAGAAGGCTTTGACGAGCTTGGCATTGGCGCGGTGCGCGTGGTTAGCAAATCACAAAACCAAGAGCGTGAGGCTGCAAGCAACGTATCGACGAATACGGCAAAAAGCCCTGCGCATCACGATATCAATGAAAAACATGCTTACAGCAGCGAAGAAGCTGATGACGACGATAGCTTGTCTCAACATGCCACGTCAAAAGAGCACGGTGATGGAAAAGAGGGCGCACACGGTGAGCATGCGGGTAAACGCCCAAGCAGCGTTGGTAATTCCGCTATGCCGTCTGACGGGAAAGAAGAAGCTGAGAAAGCACCAAAGCTCTATGGCTCTGTGGTTACGAATCCGAAGCCACACATGAAAGGGCAAGCTCGTCCCGATGGCGCATCTACAAAAGGTGCTAACAGAGGCGACGAAAACCTTGCCGCGTTCCCTGAACCTCCTGGCTTCTTACTTCGTGAAGGCGAAGAGCAAGAGGAAACGTCTTTAGCGTCGCATGCTCAGCGTGAAGAAAGCGAACAGCCAAATACTCCAAGTAATCAAGAGAGAGCGGATAACGCGCAATCGCATGATCCAATTCAGAGTCAGGCGGGCGGTCATCAAGAAAGTGGGCGTGCAGAGCCAGTTCGTCCTGCACAGAAGTTTTATATCGACCCAACGCTGGAGGAAGAGCCTGAAACAGTGCAGCCGCCGGCTAAAAACGAAAGAGAAGTTGCTGATTTTAGTTTAGATGCACCCGAAGAGTCTGTTTCATCCAGCGATGTTCATGAAGAAAATGAACAGCCTCGACGTTTTGCACGTAATAAACGAAGTAAAACGCCAGTGAGAAGACGTGAAGAGCCGAATTTTGGCGACGATCAAATGCGTATTGATTTTGACACCAGTGAAGCAGCTAGCGCTGATTTTGGCGATGAAAGCTTTAGTGCTAATGAGTCAGGTAATGATGGTGCTGGAAGTACACCAAAGACCGCTAAGTCGTCGATTGAACCTGAGGTTTTAGTATTAAATGTAAGAACGCCAGAAGGCGAGCCTATCTCAGGCGCGGCGCTACTACCTATGCTATTAACATTAGGGTTCAAGTTTGGCGATCAAGACATCTTCCACCGCCACGTAAATTCAAATGGCAAAGGGCCAGTATTGTTTAGCCTTGCTAACATGTTTAAGCCTGGGGTTTTCGATATTGATAACCTAGAGAACTTTGAAACCCAAGGTATTTCGCTGTTTATGATATTGCCTATTGAGGGTGACCCTCATCAAGTGTTTAACATGATGCACAATGCCGCCCGCAAATTGGCAGATGAGTTCGGCGCACAAGTACTTGATGGGCGCCGAAGCGTATTAACGAAGCAGGGCTTACAGCAATACGTCGAGAAAATTCGTGAGTTCGAGCGCAAGCGTATGATTGCGCGCAGCTAGCGTTAATTTATCACTTGCGCCTCAATCTTGTGGATTATTCATGTAGGTGCAAAAACAAAAAAGGACTTGGCTCATACCCAGGTCCTTTTCTGTTGATTAGGGTCTATTGATCTTTGATGTATAACAAGGGCTAGCAAGCCATAGCATTGTAGCGTGGCTGTACGTTTCACAACCTGACTGAAATAGGCCAGGTTTTTGCAGCCCATTTGGAACATACAGCGGCTTGGGCGAATAGGCCTTGGCAACGAATTGTAATACTTTTAACTATTTAAACGGCGTGACAACAACTCCATGTCAGATTCTTTAGAACAAGCAAAGCAACAAATAGCAACACTTCGCAACACACTTAATGAGTACAACTATCAGTACTATGTGATGGATGACCCTTCGGTTCCTGATTCAGTATATGATAGAGATATGCAGGCGCTTATTGCGCTAGAAAAACAATATCCTACGCTTCAAAGCCCGAATTCTCCCAGTCAAAAAGTAGGGGGCGCAGCGTTATCGGCCTTTGAACAAGTTACCCATGATGTTCCTATGCTGTCGCTGGATAACGCCTTTGATGAAGAATCACTGCTTGCCTTCGAAAAACGTTTAAAAGACAGACTAAAAGATTCGGCAACGTTAGATTTTAGCTGCGAACCCAAGCTAGATGGTTTAGCGGTAAGTATTCTGTACGAAAATGGTGAATTAGTGCGTGCTGCAACCCGTGGTGACGGTCAGGTAGGAGAGAATATCACGGCGAACGTTCGTACCATCTCTAATGTGCCGTTAACGCTTCGTGGTGATCATTATCCTGAGCGCGTAGAAGTGCGCGGTGAAGTGTTTATGCCCCGTGATGGCTTTGCAAAACTCAACGAACACCAAAAAGAAACGGGGGGTAAGGTTTTTGCCAACCCTCGTAATGCTGCGGCCGGCAGCTTACGACAGTTAGACTCTAAAATTACGGCCAAGCGCCCGCTGATGTTTTATGCTTATTCGCTAGGCGTAGTGCAACCTGAAAGTTTTGAATTACCCACAACACACAGCGAGCGCCTAAAACAATTGGGTAATTGGGGGCTGCCATTGTGCCCTGATATCGATACTGCTGAGGGCGGTAAGGGCTGCTTGGCATACTACAACCACATTCTGGAAAAGCGCGACAGTTTGCCATACGACATTGACGGCGTGGTGTTTAAGGTAAACCGTATTGACCTGCAAAATGCCCTTGGCTTTGTGGCGCGAGCGCCTCGCTGGGCCATTGCACAGAAGTTTCCTGCACAAGAAGAAGTAACTAAGCTACTTGACGTTGAGTTTCAGGTAGGAAGGACTGGTGCGATAACGCCGGTTGCCCGTTTAGAGCCCGTGTTTGTAGGCGGAGTAACAGTATCTAATGCTACTCTTCACAATCAGGACGAAATTTCCAGATTAGGCGTTAAAGTTGGCGACACCGTGGTAATCCGCCGTGCGGGTGACGTTATTCCTCAGGTCGTGTCTGTGGTAGAAGCTAATCGCACAGGTAGCGAAACTGACATTAGCTTCCCAAGCCAATGCCCGGTTTGTGACTCGCAGGTTGAAAAACTAGAAGATGAAGCGGTTGCTCGTTGCACCGGTGGACTAATTTGTGCCGCACAACGCAAACAGGCGCTTAAGCATTTTGCTTCGCGTAAAGCATTCGATATTGATGGTCTGGGCGACAAGTTAGTCGATCAGTTAGTTGACGCTGATCTTGTGCACAGTCCCGCCGACTTTTTCACGCTTTCGTTAGGCGATGTTGTTGGGCTAGAGCGCATGGCTGAAAAGTCTGCCAGTAAGCTACTGGCATCGCTTGAAGCTTCTAAGCAAACAACGCTTGCCAAGTTCCTATACGCATTGGGGATCCGTGAGGTTGGCGAAGCTACTGCGGCAAACTTGGCTGCGCACTTCGAAACCTTGGAGGCTATTCGCGAGGCGTCGCTTGAAGCACTGGTTGAAGTCCAAGACGTTGGTGAAGTGGTGGCTACCCACATTTTCAATTTCTTTAACGAGTCACACAATACCGATGTTATTGATGCGCTGTTAAAAGAAGGAATTAACTGGCCTGCTATTGAAAAGCCAGATTCGGATAATTTGCCTCTTGAAGGCAAAACATGCGTTATTACAGGTACGCTCAGCGAAATGGGGCGTTCTGACGCGAAAGCACGTTTGCAGTTACTTGGTGCAAAAGTGGCAGGCTCGGTAAGTAAGAATACCGACTTCCTAGTTGCAGGAGAAAAAGCGGGTTCCAAATTAACCAAAGCACAAGAGCTAGATGTGGAGGTATGGGACGAAGCTGCGCTTATCGCTTTTTTATCAGAGCATGAAAAGTAGCCTGTCTGGCTTAAATTCAATAAGAGCGCTCGGCGTAATGTTTTTCCTGAATAGATTGACGCCGAACTCATATTGATAGTTACCAATAAAAAAACGCCACTTCTATGAAGTGGCGTTTTTTTATAATTCTTGCTCTGTCTTTTACGGCGTATTTTGTACTGAACGTTGTAAGGGGCTTGAGAAAAGGTAAATATTTCTACAAAAACTCAAGTGTAAGGCTCTCACGCTAGTGGGCTTCTTGATTCCGCATTTGTCTGCGTCTTTCCCAGGCTTTTTTCACTTGAAAGCGCCAAACCCAGTTTAAAGAGAAATAACCCGCTAGACCAAACACAACCGAGCAAATTCCACACCCGACTAAAAATGCAGGGCCAATGGTATTAATGCTTTCTACAACCCACTGCCAACTAAACTGAAATTCAAAATGCTCAGGCTTGGTCCCAAGTACAGTAGTACCAACCTTGTAAGCTCCATAGAATATAGGCGGGATAGTAAATGGGTTAGTCACCCAAACAGTTGCAACAGATAAGGGCAGGTTTGCTCGAAATGGAATAGCTAAACCGGCAGAAAGCCACATTTGAAACGGTACCGGCCAAAACGCGAAAAATAAACCTATGCCAAATGCACCAGATGCAGAACGACGGTTTAAGTGCCAAAGATTAGGCTCGTGCAATACGCTACCAAAAATTTTTAAAGCTTTGTTTTGCTTAATGCTTTGGTGATCTGGCAAAAAACGTCGGATAAATTTCTTAGGCATAAATATCAATGCATCTCGAAAATAAAATCAAAAAAGACAGAAAAAATAACAGTAAACGGAATTGCGCAACATGAATTTGCACCACCCACATTCACTCACTGTCAATTGCTACGTGAAAACATGGTCAATCGTATCACAATTTGCTTAAGCTGTTTTTGCGCTAGCGCAATAAGTGCAGTTTTCTGGCAAAAACTTCCAAGTACTCACAGCATGGCATTGATGATTGCCATTTTAATAATATCTGTGACTATCATTATATTCATTTCGACGACAAAACCCGCTGAACATCATGTATTTCCAGAGGTGCCGCTGTGTTGGGCAGTGAGCGGACTGCTGTCTGGAGTACTTTGGGTGGCGAGTGTAGGGCATTTTTACTACGCTTGGCAACTGCCCCAAGGGAAAATTCAACAAGATGTCACAATTTCAGGTCGAGTTGTGTCGGGGGGATGTGTCTTCGGCACTGCTAGGGTGCCGGAAACGATTTATCACTATGTTGTCGCTATTGAGTTTGTCAACCGTGAAAGCACAGCGACATTTGTAGACAAGGGTATACTTTTCCCCTTGCCTAAGCGTGTTTTAACTAGCACGTTTAATTTCAAAGCTCGTCTTACTCACCAACGTTATGAATTCCCAAATGATCGAAAAAGCGAAGGCTTAGCCAATAAGAAAATCGCACATGCTCAACAGGGAGTTATAGGCGTGCGGCCTCAGTCAGTTTCTCCGTCTCAGGTGAAATTAAATTGTTTGCACAACGGCGATACGTTCACCGCACTTGTAAAACTTAAACCTGCATACGGTACGGCTAATCCTGTTGGAGCTAGCCGACAACAGCAGTTGGTTAGCCAATTTATTCATGCAACTGGCTATATCAAGTCGATAGAGCACGATAAAACAAAGCATAATCACTCAGTGCGTTATGAACTTGCTACAACATTGCAGAAGCTAGACCTTATTCATGAAAGATGGTGGCGCGCATTGCTGCTAGGGGATAAAACGGGCTTTACGTTGGATGATTGGACCCTGTTACAACGCACCGGCACTGGGCACATGTTTAGTATATCAGGCATGCATCTATCACTTATCGCTGGGGTCTGCTTATTGTTTTTTAACCCTGTTATATTTTTACTCACGCATGTTACTAGCCTATTAGGCAGAGCGAAATATTGGTTAGTACGTTCAGCCTCCATCAACTATCCGGCAACAGGTCGAAAGAATAGAGTGCGGGAAATAAGTAAGATGTTTCAAACCAGCGCGCCAATTAGAGCCTCTGTACTTTGTGTGCTTATTGTTGCTTGTTTTTGTTACGCGTTGCTTAGTGGAAGCGCATTGCCGGTTGTGCGTGCGCTGATACTGGTAACTATGGGGTGCGTGCTGTCTCTTTCTCGACATGCATGGCGGCCAGTAAATGTTGCGTTGACAATGCTTACTTTGAGCTTGTTGCTGTTTCCTCTTTCTATACTAAGCGCTAGCTTTTACTTGAGCATAGGGGCTGTACTGTGCATTTGGTTTTTAGTTGTTGTTTGGGGGCTACAGCGAGCACCCTGGTATGTGTCTTTGTTTAAACTACAAGTAGCGCTTACCGTAATAATGATGCCCCTAACCCTAATATGGTTTGGTAGCGCCAGTTTTGTTGCAGTTGTTACCAACTTAATCGCCTTGCCCGTAATAACGTTACTTTTACCTATTTGTTTAATTTCGTTGTTAGTCCTTCATTTTGCTGAGTTGCCTTTCGCACAACAAGTTACGGGCATGCTTATGCATTACAGTGATGTGTGTTTAGGGTATTTGTTATCGCTTTTGAACGTTCTTAGTCAGTTTTCTGGGAGCGCTATCAATTTTTACGTAAGTAGTGGTGCGGGACTTTGTCTAATTGTCGCTTTTTTTATTTTTCTTTTGCCAACATGGCGGTACAAAGCTATCTGTGTAGCGCTTCTCTTGCTCCCATCGCTAAGCATTTTTCAAAAGTGGTTACTTACCAATGAATCGATATGGGCGCTGCATGTATTTGATGCGGGCCAGGCCAGTGCTATTGCAGTGACTGCGGGAGGTCGGGCTATGATTATTGATTCTGGTGCTCAGTTTAATGGCAATGCTCATACTGCAACGAAACACCTGTTACCTTTTTTAGAAAGTAAGCATATTTCGAATATAGATGTTGTAGTTCATACGCATAGTGACAACGATCATGCAGGTGGGGCATTAGCCATTGGACAACACGCCTTAGCTAAAAAAGCCACTTTCTACACACCAACATTAGGTTGTGAGCGAGGAAAGCGTATACGCTGGCAGAACTTAACAATCAATTTTCTATGGCCGCCAAATGGCAACAAAGAGGACAACAATGCCATGTCGTGTGTGGTTAAAATAACAAGCGACGCTGGTAGCGTGTTAATTCCTGGTGACATTGAGAAAACAAGTGAGTACGCGTTGATAACCCGTGAAATCATGGATGGTTTTTCAGAGGGGGCTTCAATGGATACTTTAGCGAGTTCTACAAATCTAAGTGCCGACATTCTTATTGCGCCGCATCACGGAAGCAAAACATCTTCTACTAATGTTTTTATAGAACACGTTGCACCAAAAGCTGTGATCTTTACGCAAGGTTATGAGAATCGATGGCAGTTTCCTGCGTATGTTGTGGCTAAACGTTACGAGCGTTTGGGCGTAACGCAATATTTAACAAGCTATCACGGATATATAAGCGCAACCTTCGATAAGAATTCTTTCCATATAGATTCCCAACGTGGAACGTTGAATAAACGCTGGTATTTACCAGGCATTACACCGCGACACCTCAAAGACTAAGTAATATCGCCAAATGACAGAAATATTAGCTTGTAACGAAACGAAGATGTACACGAATACCTTTAAATAGGTATGAAGTGGCCACACATTATTCACTTAGTTGGCAGACTAACCAATTTTGCCGCTATATTAGTGAATTAGAGCGAGAACGAGTACAATACTTCCAACGCGTTTTTGTTAACGTTTCAAACAGGTTAAAAAAACTACATGCAACAAGCCGACAACTCGGATTATCAAATTAAGCGCTTTTTACAGTATCTTAAAGCGTATAAAGTGCCTTTCGTTTTTGCCATCATCGGTATGATTGGTTATTCCGCGGTAGATACCTTCGTATTTTCCCAGCTTCAGCCAATGATTGACGAATCACTGGGGAAAAACGACCATGACTATCTACGTCTAGCCGCATATGCGATTGTGCCGCTCTTTTTGTTACGGGGTGTTTTCAACTTTTTAGGTAGTTACACGCTAAGCTGGATTGGTGCTCAGGTGGTAATGCGCATGCGCCAGCAGTTGTTTGAAAAATACATTCATCTTCCAGTGGCATTTCACGATAATCATGCGGTTGGCGGGCTTATCAGTAAAGTCACCTACGACACAGAGCAAGTGGCTAATGCATCTGGTAAGGCGCTGCTAACATTGGTGAGGGAAGGCGCACTGGTCATCGGTTTGCTGTGTGTCATGTTCTATTACTCATGGCAGCTTTCGCTCATATTTCTTTTAATTGGCCCAATTGTGGCGGTAATTGTTTCTATCGTCAGCAAGCGTTTTCGCGTTGTAAGTAAAAACATTCAACAGTCAATGGGCAACCTAACATCGTCGGTAGAGCAAGCGGTGAAAGGTCACAAAGTTGTGATCATGTTTGGCGGTCAAGAAATAGAGCAAAAGCGTTTCGAGCAGAAAAACAATCACAACCGTCAACAGTCAATGAAGCTGAATGTCACTTCTATTTTGAGTGTGTCTTCAATACAGGTAATAGCGTCAATTGCCCTTGCTGTCGTTCTGTTTATTGCCAGCACGCCCGGTATGCTTGAAAAGCTTACAGCAGGCGTATTTATTAATGTGGTCTTTTGTATGGTGATGCTGCTTAAACCTCTTAAACAGCTGACTACCATTAATAACCAATTTCAAAAAGGTATGGCAGCCTGCGCCAGTATTTTTGAAATTCTTGATGAAGCAGACGAAGAAGATAAAGGGAAAACCAAAGTAGAGCGCGCAACAGGAAAAATTGAATTTGACGACGTTACATTCTCTTATCCAGGAAAACAGACGCCCGCGTTATCTAATGTGAGCTTTATCGCAAACCCTGGACAGTCGATTGCTTTGGTAGGGCGCTCGGGAAGTGGTAAATCGACCATCTCGTCGCTGCTTACACGCTTTTATGTACCGCAAGAAGGTGAAATTCGCTTGGATGACACGGCGCTCAACGATATTGATCTTAAAGATCTGCGGGCGCAGTTCGCCGTGGTATCGCAAAACGTTACGCTATTTAACGATACCATAGCTAACAATATTGCTTATGGTGCGCGCCAAAACGTATCTCGCAAAGACATCGAGAATGCGGCAAAGATGGCGCATGTTGAAGAGTTCTTATCAAACTTGCCTGATGGGTTAGATACGATTATTGGTGAAAACGGCTTAATGCTTTCTGGTGGTCAACGTCAGCGTATTGCCATTGCAAGGGCAATACTTGCCGAAGCGCCCATACTTATTCTTGACGAAGCGACATCTGCCCTTGATACAGAATCTGAGCGTTTGATCCAAGACGCATTAGAAACGCTGCAAAAACGATGCACCAGCATTGTTGTGGCGCACCGCTTGTCTACCATCGAAAACGCAGATTGCATTATGGTAGTGGAGCAGGGGCGCATTATTGAAAAAGGTAAACACAACGAATTGCTTGAAAAAGGTGGTCACTACGCGCAACTGCACGCGTTACAATTTGGTGAGACTAAGTGAGTCAATCACAAAGTAAAACCAAGCACGATAAATGGTATTTCGGCCATCCTTTAGTGTGGCTGCTCTCACCATTTGCGCTACTGTTCTACTTTATTTCGGCAATTCGACGATTACTTTTTAAAATTGGACTCAAAAAGGCCTTTAAGGCTAATGCTCCCGTGATTGTCGTTGGCAACATATCAGTGGGCGGCAACGGCAAAACGCCAGTCGTATTAGCTTTAGCCGATTATTACCAGAAGCAGGGCATTAAGGTCGGCATTTTAAGTCGGGGCTATGGCGCTAAATCACCAGAATACCCGCGATTAGTGAAAGGCGAAGATGATGCGTCTGAAGTGGGTGACGAACCTCGTTTACTGGCCATTAGAAGCCAGTGCGACGTTGTTATCGATCCAGTCCGCGCACGTGGAGCCGCGTACTTAAGTGACGAATTACACTGTGATTTAATTATTTGTGATGACGGTCTTCAACATTACGCGCTTCATCGCGACGTTGAAATTGTAGTGATGGACGACAGAAAAGTAGGCAGTGGTTATTTGCTGCCGATGGGGCCCCTTCGCGAAGGACAATGGCGCCTTGGTACCGTTGATGCGCTAATACATAATAGCCGTTCGATGCCGACATTTAGCCATGCTGTAGCGCCTCAATATTTAATGACCTTAGTAGCAGGGGACTTCACCTCTGTTTCAAACAGAGTAAGAACCAGTCCCCTTGAAGAGATACAAAAAGTGCCGTGCAGCGCAATTGCTGGAATAGGTTCACCTCAGCGTTTTTTCTCTCAGCTTAAAAAAATGGGTATCCAGCTTTCTTCGGCTACACCGCTGGCGGATCACCATGCGATCACACGGTCAGACATACCGAATGGCAGAGTATTAATGACAGAAAAAGACGCCGTTAAAGCTGCACCTTTTGCTCATAACGACTGCTGGTTTTTACCTGTTACCGCGCATTTAGCGCCAGACTTTTTTAATTTAGTAAATGTGAAACTTGCCAAGGCAGGTTTGAAGATCAACCAAGACGGACAGGAATAATAACAATGGCCTTTGATAAAAAGCTTTTAGAAGTTTTGGCTTGCCCAGTGTGTAAGGGAAAATTAGTTCTGAGTGATGATAGCACCCAGTTAGTGTGTCGATTTGATAGATTGGCTTTCGATATTAAAGATGGCATCCCTGTACTTATCGAAAGTAAAGCAACAGCATTGTCGTTAGACGATGTAGACGCAACACGGTAATAAAACGTTAAACTAAGTGGTAAATAAGGGCGGAATAAAGTTATGTCATTTACAGTTGTGATCCCTGCTCGATACGGCTCAAGTCGTTTTCCTGGCAAACCCTTAGCGCTAATTGACGGAAAGCCGATGATTCAACATGTGGTTGAACGTGCTAAAGAAGCTGGAGCAGATAACGTCATTGTTGCCACGGACGATGAACGTATTCAAAACGTCGTGCTTGGTTTTGCTCAAGTATGCATGACGTCTGTCAACCACCAATCTGGAACAGAGCGCATTGCTGAGGTTATCGAAAAAGAAGGCATTGCGAGTTCTACTATTGTGGTTAACGTACAGGGGGATGAGCCATTTATTCCCGCCGAAAACATCAAACAGGTTGCAGATAATCTTGCCAATGCGCCCCAGTGCCAGATGGCTACGTTATCTACGCCTATTGAACGTGTTGAGGATGTGTTTAACCCCAATATCGTTAAGGTGTTGGTAAACGAAAAGGGTGAGTCTATCTATTTTTCACGTTCTCCTATTCCTTTTGAACGCGATCACATGATGGCAAACCCACAATCTGCAAATACGTCGCTGTACAAACGCCATATAGGTATTTATGCCTATCGTGCTGAATACGTTAAGCAATATGTTGCCTATGCGCCTAGCTCTCTGGAGCAAATTGAATCCTTAGAACAGCTTCGAGCCATATGGTATGGCGATAAGATTCACTGTGAGGTGGCGATAGCGCCACCGCCAGTTGGAATTGATACCCCGGAAGATCTAGAACGTCTTTTAAAGACTATAAGTTAATAAGAAATGAGTGCTGAAATAGGGCTGATGCTTTTTAGTAAATAAGCAACAAGCCTTATCTAAACAGCCAGTTCTTGTAAAAGGTGAGTGAGACCTTTTAAACGCATACACATAGTAACAAGGGAACCGTTATGAACGTAGTTATTACCGGTGGCAACAGAGGCATAGGCCTTGCGCTTACCAAGCAATATAAAGCACGTGGTGCGAAAGTTTATGCTACCTGTCGAAACAGTTGCGACGAGCTAAACAGTGCTGGTGTAACAATCATCAAAGGTGTGGACGTATCCCAACCAGAAATGTTGGCTGAAAAGCTTGCACCTTTAATGGACGTTAACATCGATTTGCTCATTAATAATGCCGGAGTGCTCGGACGCGAGAGTATTGACGATTGGGATCCAAATACCATCGATTATCAATTTAGGGTTAATGCATTAGGTCCATTGTTAGTTACTCAAACACTATTACCCGCAATGGCAAAAGACGGTAAAATTGCCATGATTACCAGTCGCATGGGTTCAATGGCAGACAATGGGTCAGGCGGCTACTATGGCTACCGAATGTCCAAAGCCGCACTAAACGCGGCGGGAGTGTCCATGGCGAATGATCTGAAACCCAAGGGAATTGCAGTAGGTATTTTTCATCCTGGATTCGTTCAAACAGAAATGGTCAATGGAGCGGGAGATATTGATGCTGATACCTGTGCTGAGCGTTTGTCACAACGCATAGATGAGCTAAATGTATCTAACGCAGGTCGCTTCATCCATTCAAATGGTGACGAGTTGCCTTGGTAGGTTTAATGATGGCTTGCCACAAACTCAATCAATAATGCATCACACCAAGAGAGCGCTTACGAAAAGCGCTCTTTTACTTTTAAACTACACCTGTCTTTAACTGTACGTGTCCTTAACTACACGTGTTCTTAACTACATGATTCCAACGCGCCTTAGCTTTTTAGCGCGTTAAATCATACGTATCGATTATTTGCTTAATAGACCCGTCTTTTAAACGAGCGCTAAGGGCTTGGTTAAACTCAGGAAATAGTGATGCGCACTTAGATTTGGCGGAGATAGCAAAATGTACATTGTTTGAAGATATCGGTGACTGGCTTATTCGCATGCCGTCATTTTCTGGGTCGTTCAAGTGGCTTAGTGCTGCGCTTTGTGGTGAAACTGCGTAATCAGCACGATGTCGACGCATCATTTCATACATTTTGTCGTGGTCTTTAACTTCGATAATATTCAAGTTTGATTTAATGCTATCGAATTTTTCACCTAAGCTTATTCCTCGAGGCATCACACCAATATATTGCGCGAGTGCGTTAAGCGAAAGGTCGGTACCTCGCGTTTGAGAAAGTGAAGGAGAGAGCACAACGTAAACCTCTTCTGCTGCAAACGGTGCGGTGATAAGCCATTTTCGACTACGAGCTTCGTTCCAATAGTTTCCCGCCAAAATATCAAGTTCGCCCGCGTCGAGTTTGGATTCTATTCGCTTCCAGGGTAGCCCGGTTTCTATCTTTAGTGTGACACCTAAATCCTGTGCTAGCAGGGTTAAAACGTCAAATGCTATCCCCGTAGCTTTCAACCTTCCTTCAAACTCGTTAAATGCGTAGGGAAACCACTGTTGTGCTCCCGCGGTGTGTAAAGTCTTACACTCTGTACTGGCAAGTGCACGAGGGTTGAATACAAAAGTCAAAATGAGCAATATGCCAAATGACGAGATGTGGCGGGAAGAGTGTTTCAGTTTGGAGTAGGGTAACATTGCCATATTTTATTCACGTACCACAGAAGATGGCATTGATAGTTTTACTTGTTTAATTATGTATAAGGTCTGTTATACATAAAACCCTATCGACTGGCAATTAGCCGATAGGATTACAAAAATAACGAATAGATGACTTTCGAGTATAGACTGCAGTTAATCGAAAGTTACAGCGCGGGATCAGCGCCTTCGTCTTCTTCGTCTTGGTCTTCAGACAATACTGCCCATACGTCGTGTTCGTTAGCGTGAATAACTTCAGCCCATACACGATCGCCAGGTTTTACGTCATAAACACCGTTTAAATGAACCAGACCATCAACTTCCGGTGCGTCTGCATAGGTACGGCCGACGGCACCTTCCGCATCAACGCTGTCGATAACAACTTGATATTCGTTACCGATTCTCGCTTGAAGTCGCGCTGCGCTTATTTCGCCCTGTACTTCCATAAACCGTGCAAGGCGAGCTTGTTTCACTTCTTCTGGCACTGGGTCAGGGAGGTCATTTGCTCTTGCACCTTCAACAGGGGAATAGGCGAATGCACCAACACGATCAAGCTGCGCTTCGCGAAGGAAGTCCAATAACTCTTCAAACTCTTCTTCCGTTTCGCCCGGAAAGCCGACGATGAATGTCGAACGAATGACTAATGATGGGCACTGTTCACGCCACTTTTTAACGCGCTCAAGAACACGTTCAGCGCTACCAGGGCGTTTCATTAACTTAAGAATACGTTTGTTGGCGTGTTGAAACGGAATATCCAAGTAAGGAAGGATTTTACCTTCGTTCATTAGTGGAATTAGGTCATCCACATGCGGGTAAGGGTACACGTAATGTAAACGGACCCAAATGCCCATTTCGCCCAGCTTTTCACACAACTGTTGCATGTGTGCTTTAACCGGCATGCCGTTCCAAAAGCCCGTTCTGTGCTTAACATCAACACCATAGGCGCTAGTGTCTTGTGAAATAACCAATAGCTCTTTAACACCAGCATCTTTCAAACGCTTAGCTTCATCGAGTACGTTACCCACTGGGCGGCTGACAAGGTCGCCACGCATAGAAGGAATGATACAGAACGTGCAACGGTGGTTACAGCCTTCTGAAATCTTCAAGTAAGCATAATGACGAGGCGTTAATTTAACGCCGTGATCAGGAATAAGATCTTCAAACGGATTGTGCTGGGGTTTTGGAAGATGATCGTGTACTTGCTCAACTACCGTTTCGTAGGCATGGGGCCCGGTGATAGCCAGTACATTTGGATGAAGCTCTCTAATTTCGTCTTCTTTAACACCTAAACACCCAGTAACGATAACTTTGCCGTTTTCTTTAAGTGCTTCGCCAATGGTGTCTAATGACTCTTCTACCGCCGCGTCAATGAATCCACAGGTGTTAACGATAACTAAATCTGCATCGTTATACGTGGGGACGACGTCATAACCCTCGGTGCGAAGTTGAGTAAGAATACGCTCAGAATCAACTAAGTTCTTAGGGCAACCTAAGCTAACAAAACCAATTCTGCTGCCATTGCTTTGTTGCGAAGGTTTGTTGTCACTTAATACCTTCACTGGCGTTTCTAGCGTGGTGGTTTTATTTACTACTTTGTTTGGATTAAACGTTTCTACTGTCATCTAAAATATCACCTGGAAAATGACTGAGCTTAAAATGGCCGCGGATTATACAGGAAAACGCGCTTGTACGCAGTATATATAATTAGCGACCAAGATATAAATTATTGACGCATTCTCACAATACAGCCGTAATTTAGGCACTAAACGTGAAAACAAGTTTAAACGGCCACGGGTTTCATTGTAAAAGCGGCACGAACAAGGTTTAAAAATACCTTACTCACCCCCACATTTATCACTTCTTGAAAGTAAACATTATCAGAGTTGAATGCGCTTTAGGGTTCAAATTAATAAAATAGAAGTGAATGCATGCTTAAATTACCGCTAACTTTTTATGATGAGTCAGGGCGAATTCTTCCTCCCCGTTGGCTTTACAGCGTGTTTATACTTCTATGCATTGACTGGCTCGCGTTCGGTTTTTCTCTGGCTTCCCGCACTCAAACTAGTGAGCTACTTTCCTTCTTTTACCCACAAAAAGAAACGTTAGGGTTGGGGTTAGCGGCAAGTTTACCTGTGTTAATTGCGTTATCTTTGGTTAGTCAACGAGATCGCTTATGGAAAAAAGGCTTTTTAGCATGGCGCCGATGGGTTATTCCGCTGGCTCAATTGGGGGTGTTGGCATTGTTGAGTGTTCAACTTTACTACGCTATGCATCATCACTGGGGGTTTGAAACTATTACGGGTGTAAAAATCGTTTTTTACAGTATAGCCTTGTACGCAATTTCAAAAAGTCGTCATTTAAAGTGGATGGTAGAGGATTGGGAAACACCTAACCCCTGAACCTCATTCTCCAAAAACATCTTTATCGGAAATATATTAAATGCACTCAATTGAACAGACGTAAAACTGAGTGCAAAATCTGTCAGAACGTTAGTGGCTGCGTAAGTGGTTCCCCAACGCCTGTTCATAGTAGGCAAATACGCTGATTTGACTGTCGTTAACCAGACGTTCATAGCAAATACCCGCTAAGGCATAGGTATTTTCACCAACCTGAAGAAAAACGGCAGGTGCTTTAGGATTTGACTGATCGTAAATCCATTCACCATCTAGCTGCGCTTTTAAAATTTCTCCAACGTAAGCGCCAAAGATATTACAGATGGTGAACACTGCTTCATCTTCTAACGCTAAATCGTGATATTTATCTACGAAACTAAGTAAAATGTCGTCCACCAGTGCTACGCTAGCGGGTGAGTGGTCGAGTACAATATCGAACTCATCAGCTGCTGTTACCACAGCGTCCTTCGCGCAATCTGCCATTAATTTATTGAGTTCATCAGGTGACATGTTGTTCTCCTTCTCACCGATACTTTTGGTATAACAAGCTAACGCTTAAAAAGTCGTTAAGACAAGGTGTTATAAGTTTTTGACTATTGTGCGCAAGTTATCGGCTAAAGTCTATTTTTGTCCAGTTAATCTATTTATTACACTTGCAGCGGCAAACATACCAAAGGTGGCGGTTACCGTGACCACAGCACCAAAGCCGCCTGCACAGTCTAGTCGAGTACCACCTTCCATTGCAGATTTGTTGTAACAAACCGAGCCGTCAGGTTGTGGGTAGCGCAATTGCTCTGTTGAATAGATACACTCAACGCCAAAGCGGCGTTTTGGGTTTTTACTAAAATTATAGTTACGTCTAAGCTCACTGCGTAGCTTAGCTGCTAGGGGGTCTTGTGTTGTTTTAGCTAAATCGCCTTTAGTGACTTGAGTTGGGTCTATTTGACCGCCCGCGCCGCCAACCGTAACAATGGGAATTTTATTGCGTTTACAGTGAGCTATCATCGCCGCTTTAGCGCGAATACTGTCGGTGGCATCGACCACAGCGTGCATTTCTTTGGTTAAAAGTGTGGCCGTATTGTCTGGGGTGACAAAATCCTCAATACATTTCACTTTGCAAGCAGGATTTATCAAGTGAATTCTCGATGCAATGGCGTCGACCTTTGCTTCTCCTATGGTATTGGAAAGCGCGTGAATTTGACGATTTGTATTAGTTACGCAAACATCGTCTAAATCAATAAGGGTTATAGTACCAATGCCCGAACGAGCTAGTGCTTCTGCAGTCCAACTTCCCACACCGCCAATACCGACTACAGCCACATGACTGTTGGCTAAATTATTAGTTTGCTGTGCGCCATATAAACGCACAATACCGCCTAAACGTGGATCATCAGACATGTTTCACTTCACTTAAAAATAAACTAACTCAAAGGCGTGTGTTTACACAAAAACGTGCAAGCACGCTAGCAGGGCGCGCATCATCTCAAAAGTGGACACTAAAGATCAATACACTCCAGTTTTTTCGAATAATAAATCCGATTTTAAGCGACATACGTTCTACCCAATACATGTTTAAATGAATTCATTGTTTAATGAAGTAATAAAAAGGGGCAGGCATATGGGCTTACTCGTTGATGGAAAATGGCAAGACAAGTGGTACGACACCAGCAAAAATGGTGGGAAATTTGAGCGCCAAGCATCTAAATTTCGTGGCAAAGTCAGTAACGAAGATGGTTCCACGTTTCCCGCTGAATCTGATCGCTATCATCTTTATGTCTCGTTAGCTTGTCCTTGGGCCCACAGGGCGCTCATATTTAGAAAGTTAAAGGGATTGGAGGAGCATATTGATGTTTCGGTGGTACACCCTGAGATGCTTGATCAAGGCTGGGAGTTTAAAGATTACCCTGGGTCAACGGGAGATAAGCTTTATAACTTTGATTATGCCCATCAAATTTATACTAAGGCAGAACCTGAGATAACCACCCGTGTCACTGTTCCAATCCTTTGGGATAAACGAACAGAAACTATCGTTAATAATGAATCAGCTGAAATTATCCGTATTTTTAACAGTGGGTTTAATTCACTGACTAATAATGAAGACGATTATTATCCTAACGCCCAACGTGAAGAAATTGATGCCATCAACAATATGGTGTATCACGACATAAATAATGGCGTGTATAAAGCTGGATTTGCTACAACGCAAGAGGCCTATGAAGAGGCAGTAACTGCATTGTTCTGCGCGCTAGATAGGGTTGAAGAAAGGTTGAGTAAACAACGTTATTTGGTTGGCAGCAAAATAACAGAAGCTGACTGGCGCTTATTTACCACGCTGATACGCTTCGACGCTGTGTATCACGGGCACTTTAAATGCAATAAAAAACAAATTGCAGACTATCCAAATATTTACGGCTATATGAAAGAACTTTATCAAGTTCCGGGTGTTGCTGAAACGGTAAACTTCGACCATATCAAAAGGCACTATTACTACAGCCATACTATGATAAATCCAACCCAGGTAATCCCCGTTGGGCCAGAGCAAGATCTTATGTCGCCTCACGGTCGCGATAAAATGGGACGTTGAAGCACCCAAGGTCGGTAATACAAAAAGCTAAACGTGAAGCTCGTAAAAGATAGTGAAGGTTAAGATTTAAGGTAGATACACATTATGTCAGTGGAAGTGAGTGAACAAAAATCGATAGAGAAAGTGGTTACAGGTATGCCAACAAGTGATGGCGCGGGGGTGTCGCTTACACGTATTATCGGACAACCTGATCTACCTCGCCTCGATCCCTTTTTAATGTTGGATTTTTTTGGTTCAGATAATCCAGGTGAATACATTGCTGGTTTTCCACCACATCCTCACCGTGGTTTTCAGACAGTTACTTATATGCTTGCAGGAAAAATGCGCCATAAAGACTCTGTAGGCAATGAGGGGGTTATTGATGCTGGTGGCATTCAATGGATGAATGCGGGTCGAGGCATAATACATGAAGAAATGCCAGAGCAGGAGGAGGGCTTGTTACAAGGCTTTCAGCTGTGGGTGAATCTTCCGGCCGTAGAGAAAATGTCAGCGCCTAACTATCAAGACATACAGCCAGATAGTGTGCCTACAGTACACATTCAAGATGCAGTAATCAAAGTGTTAGCAGGTGAAATTGACGGTGTAAAAGGGCCTGTGAAGACAACGGCGGTTGCTCCTACTTTTTTAGACGTTGCACTACGAAGCGGGAGTTCGGAAATTGCACTGGGTTCGGATGAAGCTGCCTTTATTTATGTGTACGAGGGAAGCGTGGTCATTAATAGCGGCGAACTTAGCAAAGAAACAATTGTGTCGCAGGGAGAGCTGGGTGTTTTGTCACAAAGTGGCAAGCAGCTATCTGTATCCGCTGATACAGGTTGTAAGTTTATAGTGGTCTCAGGTAAACCTATTGAAGAGCCTGTTGTCCAATATGGGCCTTTTGTAATGAACACTCAGCAGGAAATTGTTCAGGCATTTAACGATTACCAAAGCGGTTCATTAGCAAAGTAGATACAAGGTTTGCCTGATTTGATTCGACGATGGGTAATTATCTATGCGGACTGGTAGTAGACTGGGCTTTTAGTCAATACCTCTTCATTAGGTTCAGCAAGGAGCTGCACTGCCAATGCATTTTGAAAGCGTCGCCGAAAAACATGTGCTATCACTTTTAGAATTTGAGCGTAGTAACAAAGCCTATTTTGAATTGTCTATAGCACCAAGAGAGGCAGCGTTCTATTCATTGGATGGCGTTGGCTACCACATTAGCGAATTGCTTTACTTACAACAGCAGGAAAGAGCTTGGGGTTATTTGCTTGTTGATGAGCAACGAAATAACCAGATTGTAGCGCGTGCTAACATCAAAAATAGAGCAGGCGACAAGGCGGAAATCGGCTATCGAGTTGCAGAGAAGGATTGTGGAAAAGGCATTGCTTCTCGCTGCGTCTCATTTTTAATTGAGGAGGCCAAAAGCATGGGCATAAAATTGCTGACTGCTGAAGTCATGGACAATAATGCCGCTTCTGAAAAAGTTCTTATCAAGAATGGCTTTAGTCCAAAGCTGTGCTTTCGCCGAAAGTATCGTCATCTAGGCGCTTTCCATAACTGTATCTACTTCGAACTCGCGCTTTAAACTCATCGATTGAAAACAGCGTGAGCAAAACGTTGCGCTGTTCAAATTGAATTAGTAATTCACTCCCTCTAATGATTTAATATCGGTATGTCTAATCTCTTTTACGACAATAACAAAAGGGGCGTATGCGCTTTTTTGTTGTAAAAGGCGATAATGTAATCATAAATAGTTAAAACACAGGGAATTTCGATCCAAATGGCAACCCCAATTACCTGCTTTAAAGCGTACGATATTCGTGGCGAATTGAACTCACAACTGACTGAAGATGTTGCGTATCGAATTGGCTATGCTTTTGCGCAAGAATTAAATGCGAAAACTGTTGTTGTTGGTAGTGATGTGCGTCTTACGTCAACACCATTAAAATTGGCGTTAAGCGCGGGTCTAATCGATGCTGGTGCAACAGTGACCGATATTGGCATGGCAGGAACAGAAGAAATTTATTTCGCTACCAAACACCTTGGCGTTGATGGTGGCATTGAAGTAACAGCAAGTCATAACCCCATTAATTACAACGGTATGAAACTGGTGAAGTCAGGCTCTGTTCCAATTAGTGGCGACACAGGCCTAAACGCGATAAAAGAGAAAGCGGAAGCACTAGAAGATAGCTTCGTTTCAGAGCGATTAGCACACTACACTGAGGGTGCGTTGATTGATGCTGATGCGTTTTTTAACGGTACGGCCCATGTAAAAGAAGACAAGCTTTCTGAAACCGATAAATATGCGGTTAAATCGTGTATGTCTGACTATGTTTCTCACATGCTTTCTTACGTTAATTTGAGCAATTTTACGCCGTTAAAAGTGGTGGTTAATGCAGGTAATGGTGCCGCAGGCCCCGCGCTAGACGCTATTGAAAAAGAAATGAAAGTGCAGGGTGTTCCGATAGAGTTTGTGAAAGTACATCACAATGCTGATGGTACATTTCCGAACGGCATCCCCAATCCATTGTTACCTGAAAACCGTGCTGATACGGCTGACGCTGTTAAAGCGTCGGGAGCTGATTTTGGCATTGCATGGGATGGTGATTTCGACCGTTGCTTCTTGTTTGACGCTGATGGTGAATTTATTGAAGGGTATTATATCGTTGGCTTGCTTGCTGAAGCCTTTATCGAGAAAAACACCGACAGTAAAATCATTTATGACCCTCGCGTATACTGGAATACAGAAGATATCGTAGCGAATGCAGGTGGTACACCCATTAAGTCGAAAACCGGCCATGCGTTCATTAAGGAGCGTATGCGCAAAGAAGATGCGGTCTATGGCGGTGAAATGAGTGCGCACCATTACTTTAGAGATTTTGCCTACTGTGATTCAGGCATGATCCCTTGGTTGTTAATTGCCGAATTGGTGTGTGTGAAAAAGCAAACACTAGCGAGTATGGTAAAAGCGCGAATTGAAGCGTTTCCATCTTCTGGTGAAATTAACAGTAAACTAAAAGATGCTGACGCAGCGCTGGAACGCGTTACAAGTAAATATCAGCCACTAGCCAGCGTAATCGATACTACCGATGGCTTGGGTCTGGAGTTTGGCACATGGCGCTTTAATTTACGTAAATCGAATACTGAGCCAGTTATTCGTTTAAACGTCGAAAGTAAAGGCGACATTGCGTTGATGGAACAAAAAACCGAAGAGCTACTTTCGCTTATTCGCGCTGAATAACCACGGTACTTTTCGTTAATAACGCTAGGTCAACAGGCCCTAGATAAGTAAAAAACGAAGGCGATAATATAGTGATATTATCGCCTTTTTTGTTTTCGAGATTTGAACTTGTTAAAGCTCTATTTATCAATCGCTTAAGCTGGTTATGCGTAACTTTACGGTTTGAGTTAGACACTCGCTTAATCACCGCAGGCTTTTGCCGCTATTACTTTTTTGCAATTAACTAATGTCATGCCTTTAACGCTAAGTTGTTAGTAGTAACGTTATACGAGCAAGTAAATCATCCAGGCGTGACAGATAACAACGACACTTGTTAATCCCATCCGCAAGCTTATGTAACTTACAATCTGCTCTTTAGGAAGACTAAGGATAAACTTGTCGTAAATAAGTACGGCGACGTAGCTTAGCGATAAAACGCCAAACACCTTCACGTCGTGAGAGAACACTAAACACAACCACCCAATTATGGTCGGCAACATAGCGACTAACATTTGCTTGTCGTAACGTTGATTACTTATTGCGTCCCACCAATGGATACCACCAAAGAAAGACAATAGCACGGCTGAGTATTGGACAAAGTAAACGGCGCTTTGTGTAAGCGATAACAGGTTAAGCTGATAAGCCAGTGGCATAGCCACAAAAGGAATGAGACCGGCAATACCTAGAAAAACCGCTGAATAGGGCATTGTTGTTCCTTGAAGTAATCTTGTATAAACAAAAATAGCGCCTTAAAGGCGCTATTTTTACTATTAAGCGTAATACTTAGTTCAGTATTTACTAATTTACTACTTAATTGGCGTGTACTTACGCTGGTTATGACCAGTGTAAAGCTGACGAGGACGACCAATTTTTTGTTTAGGGTCGCTCATCATTTCATGCCAGTGTGAAATCCAACCTACTGTACGAGACAGGGCAAAAATACACGTAAACATGTTAGTTGGAATACCAATCGCTTTAAGTACGATACCAGAATAGAAGTCTACGTTCGGGAACAGTTTCTTCTCTGCGAAGTACGGGTCACTCAACGCAATCTTTTCTAGCTCCATCGCTACTTCTAGTAGTGGATCTTTTACGTTAAGCTCGCTTAATACTTCGTGACAGCTTTCACGCATTACTGTTGCACGTGGATCGTGGTTCTTATAAACACGGTGACCGAAGCCCATAAGACGGAATGGGTCATTCTTGTCTTTAGCGCGTGCAATAAACTCAGGAATACGATCAACAGTGCCAATTTCTTCTAGCATGTTCAGACATGCTTCGTTTGCACCACCATGAGCAGGACCCCAAAGTGAAGCAACACCAGCAGAAATACATGCATATGGGTTCGCACCAGAAGAACCGGCAAGACGAACGGTAGACGTTGAAGCATTCTGTTCGTGGTCTGCGTGAAGCGTAAAGATACGGTCCATCGCACGCTCAACAGCTGGGCTGATTTGATATTCTTCTGCTGGTACAGAGAACATCATGTTCAGGAAGTTAGCTGCATAGCTTAAGTCGTTTCGTGGATAAACAAACGGCTGACCTACATTGTACTTGTAGCACATAGCAACAAGAGTAGGCATTTTAGCAATTAGACGGTGTGCGCTGCGAATGCGCTGTTCTTCATTAGAAACGTCTAAATCGCTGTGGTAGAACGAAGACATCGCGCCAACGGTACCACATAGCATTGCCATAGGGTGGGCGTCGTTGCGGAAACCGTGGAAGAACATGTTAATTTGTTCATGTACCATGGTGTGACGAGTAATTGTCTCTTTAAATTCTTCGTACTGTTCTTTTGTTGGTGCATCACCGTGAAGAAGCATGTGACAAACTTCTAAGTAGTCTGCGTCACGCGCTAGTTCTTCGATAGGGAAACCGCGGTGTAATAATACACCTTGAGCGCCATCAATGTAGGTAATTGAAGACTCGCAAGATCCTGTCGCCATAAAACCTGGGTCGTACGTGAAATAACCGTGCTGGCCTAACGTACGGACATCGATTACATCTTGTCCTTCGGTGCCAGACAAGATAGGAAGCTCGATTTCCTTACCGCCGGCTTTAAGAATGGCTTTCTGATCTGCCATAAAATGCTCTCCTCAGAATGGTTCTGTTTGCAGCGAAAACGGACGAAAATATCCGCTTCGTTGGGAAAAGTGGGCGTATTTGTACTTTATTATGCACCAACAAGTCAATTTAATTGCATATTTGCACAATAAATATTCCGAATTGCTTAAAAAAATACTAGCAATCAGATAACGATTAATTAACTCGTTGGGATTTCACTTTGCCCGATACGGTGCAATTATCAATGGCTTTTCGATAAAGGTAAACCACCGAACGATAAATATATTAACAGGTTAGTTTAAAAAGTAACCTTTTGATGAGGAATAAATACGCATACAGATTAAAAGTGCTTAATTTCTCGTTGTTATGCATAGTTATTCCATTTAGCTGCTGGTAAACTTCTTAACACTGTAATTGCGCTCGTTTAAACGTGTTGCGCTCAATTTTGATCTCTTTTTATTCAAAATAATTATCATAAAAGTGTATATAGCGACTAAAGTCTTACTACGGCACAAAAAATTGTAATTATATACTACGCTGGATATACTCAGCGGTGCTTTGGAAATGGAATAATTATTCTGTTACAGGCATTAAAGAATAATTCACAAATTGTTAACAACTCAATGGATGAGGCAATTAACAGGTTAAAAATCGAATTCACTTACTCAGGACATAATAAAGGTAAGAAATTCATTATCCCCTACGGATTAAACAGGCATACATTGTGAAAAAGCAAAGACCAGTAAATTTAGAACTCAATACTATTAAATTTCCGCCCTCTGCTATTTCGTCAATTCTCCACCGTGTAACCGGTGTTGCAATGTTCTTCGCGCTACTTTTTGTTATCTGGGCATGGGCAGTTTCTGTTCATTCGCCTGAAGGTTTCGCGGACGTACAAGCAATCATGGACGGTTTCTTTGGAAAATTTGTCGCAATTGGCACAGCTTCAGCGCTGACATATCACATTCTAGGCGGCCTAAGACACGTTGTTATGGATTTAGGTCACTGGGAAGAATTAGAGTCGGGTAACACAAGTGCAAAAGCTGTAATCGCACTTTGGGTTGTACTGACCGTAGTATTGGGAGTCGCATTATGGTAACCAACCAAGCAAGCATTAAGCGTGACGGCGTACAAGACTACGTTTCACTTCGCGCTACAGCAGCAATTATTTTCGCGTACTCGGTTTTCATGGCGTGGTTCTTTATCACCACCGATAACCTAACGTTTATCGAATGGCGAGGGTTGTTCTCTGGCCTGGCTATGAAAGTTTTCACATTGGCAGCACTAGTAGCAGTGATGATCCACGTGCGCATCGGCCTTTGGCAGGTGCTTACAGACTATGTTAAATCAGCAGGTCTGCGCGCAGGACTACAATATATCTTAAATATCATCGCATTCGGCTATGTAGCTGTTGGCCTATTCGTATTGTGGGGAGTGTAAAATGAGTTTACCCGTTCACGAGTTTGATGCAGTAGTAATTGGTGCTGGCGGTGCAGGTATGCGCGCAGCACTACAGATTTCGCAGTCTGGTAAATCATGTGCACTGTTATCAAAAGTATTTCCAACCCGTTCTCATACTGTGTCTGCTCAAGGTGGTATTACTGTAGCACTTGGTAATTCACACGAAGACAATTGGGAATGGCACATGTATGACACCGTTAAGGGTTCTGATTATATCGGTGACCAAGACGCTATCGAATACATGTGTAAAACTGGTCCGGAAGCAATTATCGAAATGGAAAATATGGGTCTACCATTTTCTCGTTTCGAAAACGGTAAAATCTACCAGCGTCCTTTTGGCGGTCAGTCTAAGAACTTTGGTGGCGAGCAGGGCGCTCGTACAGCAGCTGCAGCTGACCGTACTGGTCATGCGCTTCTACACCTTCTTTACCAGCAAAACGTAAAGAACAAAACAAAAGTTTTCTCTGAGTGGTATGCACTTGACCTAGTTAAGAACCAAGACGGAGACGTTGTTGGTTGTACCGCGATTGATATCGAATCTGGTGAAGTAGTTTACTTCAAGTCTCGCGCAGTTGTACTTGCAACAGGTGGTGCGGGTCGTATCTACGCATCTACTACAAATGCACACATCAATACCGGTGACGGTGTTGGTATGGCACTTCGTGCAGGCGTTGCAGTTCAAGATATGGAAATGTGGCAGTTCCACCCAACGGGTATCGCTGGCGCAGGAACATTGGTAACAGAAGGTTGTCGTGGTGAAGGTGGTTACCTTCTAAACAAAGACGGCGAACGTTTCATGGAACGTTATGCGCCTAACGCGAAAGACCTTGCTGGTCGTGACGTTGTTGCGCGTTCAATGATGACTGAAATTCGTGAAGGTCGTGGTTGTGAAGGCCCATGGGGTACTCACATTAAGCTTAAGCTTGACCACCTTGGTAAAGACGTTCTTGAGTCTCGTCTACCTGGTATCCTTGAACTTTCACGTACGTTTGCACACGTTGACCCAGTGAAAGAGCCAATTCCAGTAATTCCTACTTGTCACTATATGATGGGTGGTATTCCTACAAATGTTGATGGCCAATGTCTAACGGTTGATGAAAACGGTAACGACAAGGTTGTTAACGGTCTATTTGCTTGTGGTGAGATTGCCTGTGTATCTGTACACGGTGCGAACCGTCTTGGCGGTAACTCACTTCTTGACCTTGTTGTATTCGGTCGCGCGACTGGTTTACACCTGGGTAAGACATTGTCTGAAATGGCACCAACACGCGACGCATCAGAGTCTGATCTTGAAGCCTCTATGACGCGTTTCAACCGTTGGGAAAATTCAGAGAAAGGTAAGGGCGAAGATCCAGTACAAATTAAGAAAGACTTGCAGAAATGCATGCAGCTTAACTTCTCAGTATTCCGTGAAGGTGAAGCAATGGCGGAAGGTCTTAAAGAGCTTAGCGAAATTCGCGAGCGTCTTAAGCATGCACGCCTTGACGACAAGAGCGCAGACTTCAATACCCAGCGTATTGAATGTTTAGAGCTTGATAACCTAATGGAAACCGCGTACAGCACAGCAGTAGCAGCGAACTTCAGAACGGAAAGCCGTGGTGCTCACAGTCGCTTCGACTTCCCGGACCGTGATGACGATAACTGGTTATGCCACAGCATCTACGATCCGAACACTGATAAAATGCTTAAACGTGAAGTGAATATGGCGCCCAAGCTTAGGGAAGCATTCCCGCCTAAAGTGCGTTCATATTAAGAGAGGCAACGATCATGCAATTAACTTTTTCGATTTATCGTTACAACCCAGAAGTAGATGCGAAGCCTCGCATGCAAGACTACACTCTAGAAGTAGAGGAAGGTCAGGACATGATGGTGCTAGACGCGCTACTTGCACTTAAAGAGCAAGATCCGACGCTTTCTTTCCGTCGCTCTTGCCGTGAAGGTGTGTGTGGTTCAGACGGTGTGAACATGAACGGCAAAAATGGCCTTGCGTGTATCACTCCTTTATCTGCACTGGGCAAAGGTAAAATAGTAGTTCGTCCGCTTCCAGGTCTACCAGTTGTACGTGACCTTGTTGTTGATATGACGCAGTTCTACACACAGTACGAAAAGATTAAGCCGTTCTTAATCAACGACAGTAAGCAGCCGCCAGCGCGCGAACACTTACAGTCACCTGAAGAGCGTGCGAAACTTGACGGTCTTTACGAGTGTATTCTATGTGCATGTTGTTCAACGTCATGCCCATCTTTCTGGTGGAATCCTGATAAGTTCATCGGTCCTGCTGGTCTACTTCACGCGTATCGTTTCCTTATCGATAGCCGTGATACGGCAACTGAAGAGCGTCTTAACGACCTTGATGATGCGTTCAGCGTATTCCGCTGTCACGGTATCATGAACTGTGTAAGTGTATGTCCTAAGGGCTTAAACCCTACAAAAGCGATAGGCCAAATTAAGTCTATGCTTTTACAACGGGCTGTTTAGTACTATATTCTGATAACTTCCTAAAGTTACAGATAGTGATGCTCTAAATAGCCATCCCAAAAGGATGGCTATTTTTTTATATATTCGCTGTTATAACACTTGGTTATGCTGAGAATAACCTTATAATACATCTTGATTGTTAACTAGATTTTATAAAACGTAGCAAGGCAAATTAAATGCAAGAAAGCGTGATGAAAGCGTGGTGGGATTCCTCGCACATGGCAGGTGCCAACGCTGCCTATGTTGAAGAGTTGTATGAAACTTATTTAGAAGACCCGCAAAGTGTCTCTGAAAATTGGCGACAAATCTTCGATAACCTCCCCAAAGTCGATGGCGTAGAGTTAGAAACCAATCATACAACAATTAAAAATCAATTTAGGCAACTTGCTGCGTTAGGGCCAACCGCCCGCATGTCTAGTCCGTCTGTGCCTTCTGCAAATGTTTCAGACGACAGGCAAGTTAAAGTTCTTCAGTTAATCAATGCGTTCCGCTTCCGCGGTCATCAGCACGCAAACCTTGATCCGCTAGGTCTATGGAAACAAGAGCGTGTACGCGACTTAGAACTTTCTCACCACAGCCTTTCTGAGCAAGATTTCGATTCAGTATTCAATGTAGGTTCGTATGCCATTGGCAAAGATTCAATGCCATTGGGTGAACTGTTTAAATCGTTAAACCGCACATACTGTGGCTCTATCGGTGCAGAGTACATGCATATTACCGATACTGAACAGAAACGCTGGTTGCAACAAAAAATTGAATCTGTTCAAGCAAAGCCTGAAATTTCTCGCGACGAAAAGCTAGGAATTCTTAAAGGTCTTACTGCGGCTGACGGAATGGAAAAGTACTTGGGTTCTAAATTCCCAGGGGCAAAGCGTTTCTCTCTAGAAGGCGGCGATGCACTTATTCCTATGCTGAAAGGTTTAATCACCAAGGCTGGCACTGCAGGTACCAAAGAAGTGGTTATCGGCATGGCTCACCGTGGTCGTTTGAACGTGCTAGTTAACGTATTGGGTAAAAACCCATCGGTGCTGTTTGATGAATTTTCAGGTAAGCACGACGACTCACTAGGCGCGGGTGACGTGAAATACCACGCAGGTTTCTCGTCTGACTTCGCGACTCCAGGCGGCAATGTTCACTTAGCACTAGCGTTTAACCCGTCTCACCTAGAGATTGTAAACCCTGTAGTTATGGGGTCTGTACGTGCACGTCTTGCGCGTCGCAATGATGACACGAATACAGTACTGCCTATCACTATTCACGGTGACTCGGCAATTGCTGGTCAGGGTGTAGTACAAGAAACCTTCAACATGTCGCAAACTCGCGGCTTTGCTGTAGGTGGTACGGTTCGTATTGTGGTAAATAACCAAGTTGGTTTCACCACATCGAAGACTGAAGATACCCGTTCAACGCAATATTGTACTGACATCGCGAAGATGGTACAGGCACCGATTTTCCATGTGAACTCAGACGATCCAGAAGCGGTTGCCTTTGTTACGCAGCTTGCGCTTGAATACCGCAATAAGTTTAAGAAAGACGTTGTAATTGATTTAGTTTGTTACCGTCGTCATGGTCACAACGAAGCGGATGAGCCAAACGCCACGCAGCCGTTGATGTACCAAAAAATTAAGAAGCACCCGGTTCCACGTGTTCTTTATGCTGACCAGTTAATAGCTGAAGGTGTGATTGAACAACGTGACGCAGACCGCTATCTTGAAGAATATCGTGAAGCGCTCGACCACGGCGCGTGCGTTGTTGAAGAGTGGCGTCCAATGACAGAGCACAGCGTTGACTGGTCTCCATATCTTGGTCACGACTGGGATACGCCTTACGATGGTTCGCTTTCAGTTGAGAAGCTCAAAGAGCTAGGTGAGTCAATCACTACTATTCCTGAAGAGCACAAGCTTCAGTCTCGCGTAAACAAGCTTTACCAAGACCGTAAAGCGATGGTTGCTGGCGAGAAAATGCTTGATTGGGGCATGGCTGAAAACTTGGCCTATGCAACTATCGTTGATGCCGGCGAAGATATTCGTATTACAGGTCAAGATTCTGGCCGTGGTACTTTCTTCCACCGTCACGCGGTGTTACACAATCAAAAAGATGCGTCGACATATATGCCATTACAGCATATTCGTGAAGGACAGGGCGAGATCGAAATTTACGACTCTGTACTTTCAGAAGAAGCGGTTATGGCATTCGAGTATGGTTATGCGACAGCAGAGCCTACATGTCTGACTATTTGGGAAGCCCAGTTTGGTGACTTCGCTAATGGTGCGCAGGTTGTATTTGATCAGTTCTTGAGCTCAGGTGAAGCGAAGTGGGGTCGTTTGTGTGGCCTAACTGTTTTACTGCCACATGGTTATGAAGGTCAGGGGCCAGAGCATAGTTCTGCGCGTCTTGAGCGATTCTTGCAAATGTGTGCTGACCACAACTGGCAAGTGTGTGTACCTTCAACACCCGCTCAGGTTTACAACATGCTTAGACGCCAAGTGGTTCGTCCAATGCGTAAACCACTTATTGTGATGTCACCTAAGTCACTATTACGTCATCCAATGGCTGTATCTTCGTTAGAGGAACTTGCAGAAGGCAAATTCCATAACGTAATTGGCGAAATTGATGATATCGATCCGAAGAATGTGAAGCGTGTTGTTATGTGTTCAGGCAAGGTTTACTACGATTTGTTAGACCAGCGCCGTAAAAATGAGCAAACAGACGTCGCAATCATCCGTTTAGAGCAACTTTATCCATTCCCACAAGAAGAATGCGCTAAAGTTGTGGCACAATACAGCCACGTAAAAGATTGGGTTTGGTGTCAAGAAGAGCCTCAAAACCAAGGCGCTTGGTACTGTAGCCAACACCATTTCTGGCAAGCAATTCCAGATGGTGCAAAATTAACATATGCAGGTCGTGATGCATCCTCGTCACCTGCAGTAGGTTATGTATCCGTTCACAACCAGCAACAGAAAGCCCTGGTTGAAAACGCACTCACAATTAAATAAGGAACAGTAATGACAATTGAGATAAAAGTTCCGGTTCTACCTGAGTCAGTTGCCGATGCCACCATTGCAACCTGGCACGTAAAGGCCGGTGACGCAGTTAAACGAGACCAGAACCTGGTTGATATTGAAACTGATAAAGTGGTTTTAGAAGTTGTGGCGCCAGCGGACGGTACAATTGGTGAGATCCTAAACGAAGAGGGTGCAACTGTTTTAGGCGAGCAAGTTATTGCTAAATTAGAAAAGGGTGGTGCTGCACCAGCAGAAGCTAAAACAGAAAGCAAAGCGAAAGACGATTCTAAATCAGATGCGGCTCCAGCGGCTTCTGGAAAAACATCTGATGTTAAAGTACCAGTACTTCCTGAATCTGTAGCTGACGCGACAATCGCAACGTGGCACGTAGCTGTAGGTGAAGCAGTTTCTCGCGACCAAAACTTGGTTGATATCGAAACTGATAAAGTAGTACTAGAAGTTGTTGCTCCTGCAGACGGTTCTCTTGCTGAAATTATCGCAGAAGAGGGCGCCACTGTAACAGCTGAAGAAGTGATTGCTAAATTTGTAGAAGGTGCAGCAAGCGGCGCTTCTGGTCCAGCAGCGTCAAGCGAAAGCGATGACAGTGACGAGAGCAGCGATGCGCTTAGTCCTTCTGTTCGTCGTTTACTTGCAGAAAAAGGTGTTGACGCAGCTAAAGTGAAAGGCACTGGCAAAAATGGCCGTATCACTAAAGAAGACGTAGAGAAATACCTTAAAGGCGGCGACAGCTCAGCGAAGGCAGCGCCTGCTGCGTCTGAATCTGTTTCAGCTGACTTACCAACGGGTAATCGTACCGAGAAGCGTGTTCCTATGACGCGTCTTCGCAAGACAATTGCTAACCGTCTTCTTGAAGCGAAGAACTCTACAGCAATGCTAACAACGTTTAACGAAGTAAACATGAAGCCAATCATGGATCTTCGTAAGCAGTACCAAGACAGCTTCGAGAAGCGTCACGGTATTCGCCTTGGTTTCATGTCTTTCTACGTGAAAGCGGTAACCGAAGCCCTTAAGCGTTTCCCTGAAGTTAACGCGTCTATCGACGGTGATGACATTGTTTATCACAACTACTTCGATGTATCGATTGCTGTTTCTACACCACGTGGCCTTGTAACACCAGTACTTAAAGATACTGACACACTAGGCATGGCAGGTGTTGAAAAAGGAATTAAGGAACTAGCACTTAAAGGCCGTGACGGTAAGCTGTCATTGGCTGAACTACAAGGTGGTAATTTCACAATCACCAACGGTGGTGTGTTTGGTTCACTAATGTCTACACCAATCATTAACCCGCCACAGAGCGCTATTTTGGGTATGCATAAAATCCAAGATCGTCCAATGGCTGTTAATGGCAAAGTAGAAATTCTACCAATGATGTACCTAGCGCTTTCTTATGACCACCGTATTATCGATGGTAAAGAATCAGTAGGTTTCTTGGTAACCGTTAAAGAGATGCTAGAAGATCCAACACGTCTACTTCTAGACGTATAAGACTTTCGTCTCACGGAATTGTGGTTAGGCGTTTAGCTTGTGTATGCTTGCTTTGCGCCTAACGCAACGCTGATATTTGCCCTATAATATCAGTCAAACTAATCAAGTCGCATTTGCGGCTTTTGTCTTACTAAAAATCGGATAGAAACACCATGAATTTGCATGAATACCAAGGTAAGCAGCTATTCAAAGAATACGGTTTGCCTGTTTCTGAAGGATACGCAGCAGACACTGCTCAAGGTGCTGTAGAAGCCGCTGACCGAATTGGCGGAAACGAGTGGGTAGTTAAGTGTCAGGTACACGCGGGCGGTCGCGGTAAAGCTGGCGGTGTAAAGCTAGTTAAAAACAAAGACGACATTCGCGCTTTCGCTGAAAACTGGCTTGGCAAAAATTTGGTGACTTTCCAGACTGACGAAAACGGTCAGCCTGTGAGCAAAATCCTAGTTGAATCTTGCACAGATATCGCTAACGAGCTTTACCTTGGTGCAGTAGTTGACCGTACAACCCGTCGCGTTGTATTCATGGCATCTACTGAAGGTGGCGTTGAGATTGAAACTGTTGCAGAAGAAACTCCAGAGAAAATCCTTAAAGCTGAAATCGACCCAATTGTAGGTCCTCAGCCTTATCAAGCGCGCGAAATGGCGTTTGCTCTAGGTCTTTCTGGCGTACAAATCAAGCAATTCACTCAAATCTTCCTTGGCCTAGCTAAGATGTTTGAAGAGCTTGACGTTGCGCTTATCGAAATCAACCCGCTAGTTATCAAAACTGACGGTAACCTACACTGCCTAGACGCGAAAGTAGGTATCGATGGTAACGCGCTATATCGTCAGCCTAAGCTGAAAGATATGCAAGATCCTTCACAAGAAGATGCGCGTGAAGCTCATGCTGCTCAGTGGGAACTAAACTATGTTGCGCTAGACGGTAATGTAGGTTGTATGGTTAACGGTGCAGGCCTAGCAATGGGTACTATGGACATCGTAAACCTACACGGTGGCAAGCCAGCTAACTTCCTAGACGTTGGTGGCGGCGCAACTAAAGAGCGTGTAGCTGAAGCATTCAAAATCATCCTTTCTGATGACAATGTTAAAGCGGTATTGGTTAACATCTTCGGTGGTATCGTTCGCTGTGACATGATTGCAGAAGGTATCATTGGTGCGGTTAAAGAAGTTGGCGTAGAAGTACCTGTAGTTGTACGTCTTGAAGGTACCAATGCAGAGCTTGGCCGTGAAGTTCTAGCGAACTCTGGTCTAGATATCATTGCTGCTGAATCGCTAACTGATGCAGCACAGAAAGTTGTTGCTGCAGCGGAGGGCAAATAATGTCTGTATTAATTAATAAAGATACTAAAGTAATTTGTCAGGGTTTCACTGGCGGTCAGGGTACTTTCCACTCTGAGCAAGCAATTGCTTACGGTACGCAAATGGTTGGTGGTGTAACACCAGGTAAAGGCGGTACTGAGCACCTAGGTCTTCCAGTATTCAATACTGTACGTGAAGCGGTAGAAGCAACTGGCGCAACTGCAACAGTTATCTATGTACCAGCACCTTTCTGTAAAGATTCAATTGTTGAAGCTGCAGATGCGGGTATCGAGCTAATCGTATGTATCACTGAAGGTATCCCAACGCTAGATATGCTTTACGTTAAAGAATACGTAGAAGCGAAAGGCGTTCGCATGATCGGCCCAAACTGCCCAGGTGTAATCACTCCTGGAGAGTGTAAAATTGGTATCATGCCTGGTCACATCCACAAGCCTGGTAAAGTAGGTATTGTTTCTCGCTCTGGTACACTTACGTACGAAGCGGTTAAGCAAACCACTGACGAAGGTTTTGGCCAGTCTACTTGTGTTGGTATCGGTGGCGACCCAATTCCTGGTTCAAACTTCATCGACATCCTTCAGATGTTCCAAGACGATCCACAAACTGAAGCTATCGTAATGATCGGTGAGATCGGTGGTACAGCTGAAGAAGAAGCAGCAGCGTTCATTAAAGCTAATGTAACCAAGCCTGTTGTTTCTTACATTGCTGGTGTTACTGCTCCTCCAGGTAAGCGTATGGGTCACGCTGGTGCAATCATCGCAGGCGGTAAAGGTACTGCTGATGAGAAATTCAAAGCACTAGAAGACGCTGGCGTTAAAACTGTACGTTCACTTGCTGAAATCGGCAAGGCGCTTCGCGAGACTACAGGTTGGTAAGCTAACGCTTAACAATTTTGTGATAAAAGCCCGCTTTAAGCGGGCTTTTTTGTGCGCGCTTATTAACAACTCTGCAGAAATGCATGTAACAAAATTACAACTATCTGCCGTAAAAGCCCCGTATAATCCATATTGTGTTGTTAAATTACATAAAGGCCTGCATATCCTTTGTTAACGGCGTGTTGCACAAATTTTATTGAATACGTATGCAGGCAATTGTGCAAACCCTAGGTCCTCTATAGCATTATGCCGACGAGATGTATTGTCATTTAATTGTCATAAGAACAACAAAAAGACAACAACTATAACCGTATGGGACACCCGTTTTATGAAACAATTTAAACCCAACCTAATTAAAGCTGCGCTTATTTCAGGCGGTATGGCGTTTGGTAGTGCACCAGCATTTGCACAAGATGCAAACACTGATGCTGTTGATGAAGCAAATCTTGAAGTAATTCAAGTTAGCGGTATTCGCGGCAGCTTACAGCGTGCTCAAGCAATCAAAATGGATAACACTTCAATTGTTGAAGCGTTATCAGCAGAAGATATTGGTAAGCTACCAGATACCAGTATTGCAGAATCAATCGCACGTCTTCCTGGTGTAACTGGTGAACGTCGTAACGGTCGTACAAGTGGTATCTCTGTTCGTGGTTTTAACGAGAACTACGTTGGTACGTCACTGAACGGTCGTGAACTTCTAGGTATGGGTGACAACCGTGGGGTTGAGTTTGACCTTTATCCAACGGAAATCATTTCAAACATTCTGGTATACAAAACACCAGAAGCGGGCATGACTACCCAAAATATCGGTGGTTCAATTGACCTTCAAACGGTTAAGCCTCTAACGGCAGAAAGCACGTTTACCGTAAACGGCACGTTCGAAAAGAATGCTGAAGACTCTCCAAACCCAGATTTTGACAACGACGGTCACCGCATTTCTGTAAACTTTGTCGATCAATTTGCTGACGATACGATTGGTTTAGCGTTAACTGTTGCGAGCATGGAGTCTCCGCGCCAAGAGCAACACTTCCGCGGTTGGGGTTATGCAGGTGTGAACTTTGATAATGAGCGCCGTGACCTAGACCCTGTAGAAGTTCCTGAAGGTACAGTAGTTCTTGGTGGTCACGATTCATTCCAGCGTTCGGCAATGCTAGAACGAGACTCAATTGCCGCTGTTGTTGAATGGGCGCCTACCGACAAGCTCAATATCCAACTTGATGCACTTTATATCGATTTCGTTGAAGACGACGTACGTCGTGGTCTTGAAGAAGGCGGTGCAGAGTGGGGTACAAGCGCTTACACTATCACTGGTGTTGAAAACGGACTGGTAACCAGCGGTTACTCTGATGGTTTCTATAGCGTTGTTCGTAACGATGCGCGTCGTCAAGAAGCAGACCTAACCACAGTAGGCATTAATGCTGAATACCAAATCAACGACTCTTGGACACTAGAACTAGATTACTCTACCGGTAAAGTTGAAAAAGAAATTATCGATGTAGAAAGCTACTCAGGTGTAGGTCGTGCTGGTACTGAAGGCCGTCCAATTACTGCACGTAGCTGGGAAATGACATCTTCTGGTGTAATGTTCTCTGACCACCCAACTATTGCACCGGTTGACCTAACCGACCCAACACTTATTAGTCTTGCAGGTCCGCAAGCATGGGGCGCACGTCCGTTACTTGAGTCTGATGCACAGGATGGTTTCGTAAACCAGCCGCTTTTCGAAGAAGAGCTTGATACCCTTCGTTTCGACGTTAAAGGCTATGTAGATTGGGGAGTAGTAACTGGCCTATCTGCTGGTGTTGTATATTCTGACCGCTCTAAATCTAAAGACAATAACGGTGCTTACCTAACAGCGCCTTCGTATCCTGGAAATGCTGCTATTCCTGAAGTGCTAGGCGTAACGAACCTTAACTTTATTGGAATTGACGGCGTGTTAGCGTACGACTCGCTAGGTCTTTTCGAAAGTGGTTATTACATTGAAAGCGATGCAAGCCGCGTTCAAAACGATCGCTTAGGTGATACTTACACCGTTGATGAAGAGCTACTTACCCTTTACACCAAACTAGATTTGGAAATGGAAGTTGGCGATATTTGGGTGCGCGGTAACGTAGGTCTTCAAGTAGTAAGTGCAGATCAAGAATCAACAGGTTTCTCTGCAACGTCTGACCGCGAAGGTTACACCATTGCCAACCCAGTAACAGGTGGTGCAGATTACACAGACGTACTTCCAACGCTTAACCTTTCAGCTGAAGTTGCTGAGGGACAATTCGTACGTTTGGGTTTGAGCAAGGTTATTTCTCGTCCGCGTATGGATGATATGCGTCCTAATACTCAGGTTACGTTCTCATTCAACGACAACCAAATCACTAGCCCAGACATCGAAAATGGTCCATGGGGTGGTAGTGCTGGTAACCCTGAATTGCGTCCACTTGAAGCAAACCAGTTTGACCTAGCTTATGAGAACTACTTTGCAGATACAGGTTATGTAGCTGTGTCGTTCTTCTATAAAGACATTAAAAACTGGCACCGCAGCACATCAATTGTGGCTGATTTCACAGAGTTTTATATTCCTGAGCTACATCAGGGCTCTGAAGGTCAAACTCCTGTATTGTTCACAGGTCAAGTAAGCAGTGTATTAGATGGGTTCGAAGGCTTTGTTCGCGGTTACGAATTACAAGGTTCACTTCCATTTGACATGATCCATGATTCACTTGAAGGCTTCGGTTTGTTCGCAAGTGCAACCTTTATGGATGGTGAAGTTGACGCGGCTCCGGGTCAAACTGAAACACGTATTCCTGGACTATCTGAAGAGTCTTACAGTATGACTTTCTTCTATGAGAATGCTGGTTTCGAATTCCGTCTTGCGGCAACAAAACGCGATCAGTACCTAACTGAAGAACGTGGTGTTAGTTTGGCGTTAGTTGATGCAACGAAGCAAGGCGGTACGCTTGTTGATGCGCAAATTGGCTATGACTTTAGCGAGTCTGGTATCGAATATCTAGAAGGCCTACGTGTTACTTTACAAGCACAGAACCTGACCGATGAAGATGATATTCAAGCGTCAGCGGCTGACGGCCGTCAAATCACGCAGTTCCAAACTTATGGAACGAACTACTTGCTAGGATTTAACTACAAGTTCTAATTTCTTCGTGTGTGTAAAGCCACCTGCTGCTTTTTGTTTTAGCTTGTGCTAAAAGAGAGAGCAAATGGTGGCTTTTCTTTTTGTATGAAAGGAACCCTTCAAAATTTTTGGTACGAATTGCGAGAAGTTTATGCAAGATCCTCATAATAAACCGATAAAGCATGTAGTGATTGCCGGCGGTGGAACGGCAGGTTGGTTAGCTGCATCATTAATGAAAAAGGTGTTGGGTAAAGCAGTTGATATTACTCTGGTTGAATCTGAAGCGATTGGTACGGTCGGTGTTGGTGAAGCTACCATCCCCCCAATACGCCTAGTAAACCAAGTGTTAGGTATCGACGAAGCACAGTTTCTTCATGATACTAAAGCAACGATAAAACTTGCTATACGGTTCGAGAATTGGAAAACGAAGGGTGAAAGCTACTATCACACCTTTGGTGCGCCGGGCAAAAGCATGGCGTTTTGTCATTTTCATCACTATTGGGTAAAGGCGCGCCAGCAAGGCCTAAAAGACGATCTGTGGGATTTTGACCTAAATTACCATGCCGCTGAAGCGGGACGATTTGCGCAGATAAATGCCAAAGACCCAGTCGTTGAGCTACCTTTCGCCTATCATTTTGACGCCAGTTTATACGCTCAGTATTTACGAAAGCTGAGTGAAAATATGGGGGTTGTACGCAAAGAAGGTAAAATTTCACGTGTTCAACGTTTTACCGACAGCGGTTTTATTCAAGCACTTCACTTAGAAAGTGGGGATGTGGTCGAAGGGGACTTATTTGTTGATTGCACGGGCTTTAAGGGGCTATTGATAGAGGAAGCGCTGGGCGCTGGTTACGACGATTGGTCTCACTTACTTCCTTGTGATAGTGCCATTGCAGTACCGTCTGAGCGACATGAAAAAACCGCGCCTTACACGCGCTCTATTGCCCACGATGCGGGTTGGCAATGGAGGATCCCACTGCAACACAGAAATGGTAATGGTCACGTATATAGTTCACGCTATATCAGTGATGATCAGGCCTGTGACACCTTGTTGTCAAACTTAGATACCAAACCATTAGGCGACCCTAAACTGATAAAGTTTACGACGGGCAGACGACGTAAGCAGTGGTACAAAAACGTAGTAGCAGTAGGTCTATCAAGTGGATTCTTAGAGCCACTTGAATCTACCAGTATTCACCTCATACAATCTGCAATTGTTCGCTTAATTCAGTTGTTTCCCCACAACGGCTTTGCACCGAGCTTGGAAACGGAATATAACAAGCAGTCTGAATTAGAGTTTGAACAAATCAGAGATTTTCTTGTTTTGCATTACACCGTAAATGAGCGAACCGATAGCGCCTTTTTCAATGATATGCGAAATATTACTTTGCCCGATTCCTTAGCACATAAAATTGCGTTGTTTAAAGAAAGCGGAAATCTGCTACGAGAACAAAATGACCTATTCCTTGAAAGCTCATGGCTACAGGTCTTGTACGGTCAGGGGATTACTCCTAAGGATTATCACGGTTTGGTAAACAGTGTGCCTGAAGTTCAGTTAAATCAAATGTTAACAAGACTGTTGGAAATCAAAAAAGAGCCCATTGCTAAGTTGCCGACACATGACGAGTATATAAATGGGATGGTTGCAAAGTATAAACGCGCAATGAGTTGAATAATTTCATATGGTTAGAAGTGCTGCGAGCAAACGCATTAGCTAACTAAACAGGTAAAGGATAAAGCAGCCAAAAGGCTGCTTTATTCGTTTTTAAGGATGAATTGTTACAATTTTGCTGGTTTTTTACTAGCAAATTAAAAATATGTTGCGCTGATGTAAATGAATACGTATGCATAGCATTGCTCCCTTTTTATACAAAACAGTAGTATTTGGTGTTGAACCATAAGAGGCATTTTTGGGTGTGGTAGTCCTAAAAGTGTCGATAATAAACAAGGAATGGGACACCAATGAAAACATTCAAACCCAGCACTATCATGGCGGCCTTGATAAGTAGTGGGGTCGCGTTTAGCGCAGCTCCACTTTATGCCCAAGAGTCACCAGACACCTCAATAGACGAAGTTGAACGACCACAAGAAGATACCTTAGAGCGTATTGAAGTACGTGGTTTTAGTACCAGCTTGATCCAATCACTAAACCAGAAACGCTTCTCCGATACGGTTTCTGAACAAATATCTGCAGACGATTTGGGCGGACTTCCCGATGTGTCGATGGCGGATGCACTGACCCGCTTGCCGGGTATCTCTGCGGTAAGAACCGGAGGGCAAGCCGCGCAGATAAACATTCGTGGTCTATCCGGTGACTTTGTGTTTTCTACATTAAACGGTAGAGAGCAGGTATCGACCAGCGGAAGTCGGGCAATTGAGTTTGATCAGTATCCTTCAGAGCTTATTAGTGAGGCAGCGGTTTATAAATCACCCAAGGCATCGCTTATTGAGGGGGGTATAGCGGGTACGGTGGAACTTAAAACTGCATCACCGCTTGCCATTGAAGAGCAGCATAAATTCAGCGCCAACATGCGTGGCATGTACAACGATAGAGCGTCAGAGGTGAGTGATGCTACAGAGTATGGACATAGACTGAGTTTTTCATACCAAGGTAAATTCCTTGACGATACGCTAGGTGTATCACTAGGTTATGCTCGTTTATTCCAACCGAGTGTTTCTACTCAATTCATTGGTTTAGCTTATAACGGTCAAGTTGATGTAGACGGACTTGAAGGTGATATAGACGGGCCAGCAGATTGCCCCAATTGTGAACTCATTTCAGAAGGCTTTGAAATGCAGCACAAGGGCGGGGAAGAGACTCGCGATGGCTACGTTGCCGCGTTTGAATGGGCACCTATCGATACCTTTACACTTAAAGCTGATGCTTTTATCTCGAAATTTGACTCCGAAGCCTTTGCACGTGGATTTCGCGTTAAGCTAGGTGGAATAAACGCTGGTATAACTAATCCTGTAGTAGTAAATAATAGCGTAATTGGCGGCACATTTTCTCGTACAGACAACAGCTTTACCCGTGTTGAGTTGGTAAACGACGACAATCAAGATTTCGACAGTGTCACAAACTTAGGCGTGAATGCTAGCTGGGAAATATCGCCAGATTTAGCGGTTCAATTTGACGTCTCCCGCTCAAGTGCTGAAAGCGACTTTAGAAACGGCTTACTGTGGTCGCTTGTTGGCGAAGATGCGACAGCGGCAAACCCCGTGTTCGACGAAAACGTCCAAATTTCTTATTTACTCAACGGTTTAAACTTACCTGATATCGGTTTTAATCAAAGTGATGCTTTTACAGACTTAGACCGTGTAATGGTAAGTAAATACGGTATTTATCCGTATGAAAACAAAGATGAGTTAGACGCCTATCGCGTAGACTTCCAATATTATGTCGATGTGCCAATCATTTCTGGCTTTGAATTTGGCTATCGATACTCAGACCGGGAATATAACAATGACCGCTCTGTGTTTGAATACGGAAACGATAGTGCATTCTCAGTAAGCGAACCGCCACTTCAGTTAACTTCTGATATGGTCGAAGAGGTTAATTGGAGCGGTGATTTTGGTTATTTTCCAAGTTATCTTTCCGTTGATCTAGACAGTGCACTTAATGCTTGGTTTCCAAGCGGTAGGCCACAGCCTGTTCAAACGTGGGGACCAGGCGCTGCCGGCGTTATCAATGGTCCAGGTACCGGGCCTGCTACTGCGTGGACGCTACAAGAAAGTGGCGATGTATTTGAAACAGTGAATTCTGCCTACTTGATGGCAAACATTAATACAGAAATTGGCAGTATTCCTGTTACAGGTAATGTTGGTGTTCGTTACGTTAAAAGTAAACAAAGTTCAACGACGCTACAGCGTGCTACTCAGTTAATTGAAGACCTTGAGACCGGAACATCGGTTGAAGTTAGTGACCCTACGGCTGGTGCACAAAACATTACCGACGACGTAGGGCTAATTAATAACTTTTATCGCCCAGCGTTGATAAGTCACGAATATTCTGACGTTTTGCCTTCAATTAACCTGAACTTTAAACTTACAGATGACACGCAACTTCGTGTAGCCGCCGCAAAGGTGATGGGCAGAGCGCCAATAAACCGTTTTGCCGCAAATGCGTCAACCACTATTGAAACGGTTACCGCTTTCCAAGACAGAGACTCGGGTGAAATTACGCTTTCCAACCCTACGGCAAGGGTTAGTGGTAGCGCCCGTAACAGCCCTTATTTAGAACCATTCTATGCAACTCAATACGACGTTTCGTGGGAGTATTATTTCTCAGATACGGAAGGCGCATTAGTTGTTGCTGGCTTTTATAAAGACATTGAATCGTTCGTAGAAGACATCGAAATAGAGCCTTATGATTTTGAAGCAAACGGAATTGTAATTCCTGATAACGTAAGTGTGCCGGTTTACTTGACGCCAGAGTTTGCAGGACAGGAAGCCGAACTAGCGCTTGATGAAAATGGCGACCCCATCTTTATTACCGTCCCTACTGAAAATGGTAGCTACAGCACAGCCGTAAACAATGCCGAAGGTGGCTATATTCGCGGTTTAGAAATCGCCTATACGCAAATTTATAGCATGCTACCTGGCATGTGGTCAGGCTTAGGCGTTAGCGCAAGTTACTCTTACACCGAAAGTGAAATTCAGCGCACGCTAGGTGATGACGTGTATGCCGCTAACTTACCAGGTCTTTCTGAAAACGTTGCTACGCTAACCGTGTTTTGGGAATACGAAGGTTTTGAAACTCGCTTGTCTAGCCGATATCGCGATGCATTTGTTTCGCAGCAAGTAGCGGTAAACGACCAGGTGGTTAACTTTGACGAAGAATTGGTTATTGATTACCAAGCGTCGTACGAGATTAACGACAATTGGAGCGTACTATTTCAAGTTAATAACCTAACAGACGAGCCAACGAAGAGCTATTTCTCATCAGAAGAGCAAACCGGCACTATCCAATACTTTGGAACGCAATATTACCTAGGGATGACATATCAACTATGAAAAACAGCATCTTAGGTAATTTATTTAGCAACACGAAGGAATATTCGGTTGCCAAAAGTAGCGAAAATATTCAGGAGAATTCTATGTTTACTAAAAAAAGAGTAGTGCGCGCTGCGTTACTCGTAGTAGGCGCATATACACTTGCAGGTTGCGGTGGCTCGGGCGTAGAGTCGGGCACCAACGATCTGCTTACCTGTGAGGTGCCAAATGTACCTAATTCAACAGGTACGGCTTGTGAACCACCACCACCTATTCAATGCGATGCGCCGCTCGTACCTAATGAAGCGAACGATGCATGTGAAGCAGGTGCTGATCCAAGTTTACCTGCACCTGTATTTACCCCTTCATCTAATCAAGCTGTACTTTATTATAATCGGGCTGCTGTTGACGCTGATAACTCAAGTAACGATGCAGCTTATGAAGGCTGGAGACTACATACTTGGAACAATGACGAGTGTGATGCTTATGCTGACGCAGACACGGATTGGGCCAATGGTCGCATTCATAGCGGTATCGATCCAAACTATGGTGCGTATTGGATTCTAGACCTTAAAGAAGGGTATGGAAGCTGCCACAATTTCATCATCCACAAAGGCACTGACGATGCTGGAAAAGAAATGGGGGGCGGAGACTTCCAGGGTTCTTTAGTACAAGATGATGAAACATTTGTACGCATGAATTTTACCCTCTCTGGTGAGGCAACCATATTCGAGTTTCCTATCATGTCTCTTGGTCCTCAGCCTGTTGATATCGAGGGTTTTGGCGCGCATTGGTTAGATGCCAACACTATTTTATGGGATGTACCTGAAACCGTTTCAGAGGTGAAACTTCACTATTCAGCCCAGGCTGACTTAGAGAGCACGCTGGAAGAGGGTATTAACGGTACTCAAGTAACGTTAATGAGTACAGCACTTACCGAAGAGCAAACTGCCCGTGCGCCGCACTTATCTGCTATGCAGGCTTGGGAAGGCGACTGGTCGGTTGAAGATGCTAAAACCGTGTTAACGACACAAGCCGTAGTAGGGGGGTACGATGCTGACGGTGCGCTTGTTGTTGCGACCGGTATCCAACTGGCTAACGGAATAGACGCACTATATACGCTCGGTGAAGACGATGCCGACGAAGCTCAACTTGGTGGTATTTACTCTGATACAGGTATTACTGCCGCATTGTGGGCGCCTACTGCTTCAAATGTTGATCTTCTGATTTATAACGACAACAAGACATTAAGCCAGCGTATTGATATGGTTCGCGATGATACGTCTGGTGTCTGGCGTCATGAAGGCGATATGTCCCTTGACCGTCAGCTTTACCGTTATGAAGTTACCGTCTATCACCCTATTACGGGGAATGTAGAAACGCTGCTTGTTACAGACCCATATTCTGTGTCACTAAGTACAAACGGCCGTTTCTCTCGCTTCGTAAATCTAGCTGATGATGATTTAAAACCACAAGGCTGGGATACTCATACTATTCCGACGGTTGAAAATTATGAAGATGCAGTCATTTACGAAGGACACGTTCGTGACTTTAGCGTACGTGATATGTCTACGTCTGAGGAAAATAGAGGTAAATACCTTGCCTTTACTGAAGAGGGCACAGCACCTGTTGAGCATCTTAAAAAGCTTGTTGAAGCAGGGCTTACTTACTTCCATATACTTCCAGCAAATGACATTGCAACCATCGATGAGGATCCAACAAAAACGGTAGATTTATACGATACGGTAGGCAAACTGTGTCGCTTAAATAGCAGTGCTGCGGTATGTGAAGAAGAAAGCGCTGATGCATTGCTAATTGACGTTTACAACGATTACGATCCTTTATCTCAAGCGGGTAAAGCTCAGCAGCTTACTAATGACTTACGCAATCTAGATACATTCAACTGGGGCTATGATCCTCATCACTTTAACGCGCCGGAAGGCAGCTATGCGTCGAGTGCAGAGGGTGTAGAACGCATTGTAGAAATGCGCGCCATGATCCAAGCACTTCACGAGATGGGGCTACGTGTTGCACTTGATGTAGTCTATAACCATACCAATGCGTCTGGTGTTTTCAGTAAGTCAGTATTAGACAAAGCGGTACCGGGTTACTATCACCGTTATGAAGTGGATACTGGTGCGATTGTTCGTGAAACGTGCTGTGATGACACAGAGCCTCGCAATGTCATGATGGAAAAGTTCATGGAAGACTCGCTGCTAATGTGGACTGAGCATTATAAGTATGATTCATTCCGTTTCGACATCATGAGCCAAGCTACAAAAGACACTATGGTACGCTTGCGTGATGCAGTCCAAGCTATCGATGCTGACAACTATTTCTACGGTGAAGGCTGGACTAAAATAGACCGCGGTTACGAGCAAGCGAGCCAGCTCAATATGGCTGGTACCGAGATTGGTACCTATAACGACCGTATTCGCGAAGCTATTCGCCAAGGCGCTATCTTTAGACCGGAAGATGAAGGGCTATTAAGCGCGCAAGACCGTGTAAAAATGGGCATGATCGGAACGTTAAAAGACTATGTTTTGGAGACGTCTTCAGGAAGTGCAGGCGCTACCAGTAACTTAGGCGGCTATGCAGAAGATCCTGCGGATATCATTAACTACGTGTCGAAGCACGATAATGAAACACTGTGGGATCAGTTAAACTACACGCTTCCACAAGATATTACTCTAGAACAGCGGGTTCGTGCCCAAAATGTAGCAATGGGTATTAATCTTGTGTCTCAAGGTATTCCATTTTTACAAATGGGCGGCGACATGCTTCGCTCAAAATCAATGGATAGAAATACCTATGATGCGGGCGACTGGTTTAACTACGTCGATTTCACCTACGAAACTAACAACTGGAACGTAGGTTTACCATTAGCACAAGACAATGAAGCCCGTTGGGAAGAAATGGGTGAATTCATTTACAATCCAAATCGCGCGGCCTCAATGGCAGATATAATGTTTGCCTCTGATGTGTTTGCAGAATTGCTTAATATTCGAATGACAAGTCCGCTGTTTAGATTAACCACCGCTGAAGACATCATCGACCGTATAGGTTTCCACAATATTGGCGAACGCCAGCAGCGTGGTCTTATAGCGATGAGTATTGATGACGGCATATCTGAAAACAGCGAAGTACCTCGTCAAGATTTAGACATGATGAATGATGCGGTTATGGTGCTAGTGAATACAGGGTATGAAGAGAAGTCTATCACGGTAAACACAGCAACAGGTTTTTCGCTTCACGCCACACAAATGAATTCTGTCGATGCTGTGGTACGCGGCGCCACATTTGTAGAAGGTGAAAATGGTAATGGAACCTTTACCGTTCCTGCATTGACTATTGCTGTGTTCGTAAAACCACAGTCTGGAGCCCAAGGTTATGGTCTATCAGCGTATGCCACGTCTGGTGCGCCTGATGTTGTTCCTTACGGCGACACCATCGCTTACCTGCGTGGAGATATGAATGGTTGGTCAACGGATGATGCATTTACTTATCAGGGTGACGGTAAGTACACCGTAACAGCTACACTTGAAGGTGGCGTTACATATGGATTCAAATTCGCATCTGAAGATTGGAGTACAGTGAACTTTGGTGCAGCGGATGGTGAAGAAGGTACAGTAATAGCGGGTGAAGAAAAGGTTCTTGCACGTACTAATACCAACCTTTCATTTACACCAGCGACGAGCGCGACCTACCTGTTTACTATTGATGCGACTGATAGCGAAGCACCAATCCTTATGGTTGAAAACGAAGAGCCCTATGTTGGCACACCAGTGTATCTTCGTGGTGCAATGAACGACTGGGGTACGGCTGAGGAGTTTGCTTACCAAGGCGGACGTATTTACACTTTCTCTCGTGATGTTGAACCAGGAACTTACGAGTTTAAGGTTGCTTCAGAAGATTGGAGTACCGTGAACTTCGGTGCGATATCAGCCGATGATTCAGATCGCAACCTTGCGCCTGGCCAGACTTTGGGGCTCGCCGCTACCAACGACAATCTTATTTTGAACATTGAAACCGCCGACCGCTATGTGTTCGTATTCAACGTCACTGATTTAAATGCGCCAACCATTGGTGTATTTAAAGAAGCGTTTTGGGGCGACACTCAAGTTTATATCCGTGGTGGTATGAATGGCTGGGGAGCTGTCGATATGTTTGAATATCAAGGAGAAGGTGTTTATACCGCAGACATTGAATTGAGCGCAGGTAGTATTGAATTCAAAGTCGCTTCTGAAGACTGGTCGACAGTAAACCTTGGCAACCCGAACGATGCAGCAAGCAACGTAGTAACGCCTAGCGAGCCGAAAACACTTGGCGCAAGTAACAATAATCTAATGATTGAAGTTGCTGAGTCTGGTCTATACGAGTTTAAGGTATATGGCCCTGATGGAAATGCACCTACGTTAACGGTTACGAAAAAGTAAGACCGAATAAACGCTAATTTGGTAAATTTCTAATTAACCAAGATTTAAAAACCGCGACGTAGTTTGAAGTGACCCCCATTAGTTGGACATTCCAATTATTGGGGGTCTTTTTATGTCAAAACACGATAGAGCGTTTAAAATAAAGCTCGCTCAGCTAGTCGAAGAGAAAAATTCTGAAGCTTTAGGTAGAAAGTACAGAGTAAGCGCTCGGCTTATTCGC
>NZ_QJJN01000012.1:0-154007 GCF_003201515.1 Alteromonas sp. I10 | reverse complement strand
ATAAAGGTAGTAGAGACTTACTTCAGGAGGCTTGCTGTTTTGCTTTTCCCCCGAAGCGGATGCGCATTTTAGGGAAATGAGCGCTCACGTCAACACTTATTTTAAAAAAAGTGTCATATTCGTTTTGAACGCTCAAAATACCAACTATTTCCAGTATTTCAGCTTATTCCTTAACCTAAACTTGCGCCAAAGGTTAAGCGGCTTAGCTTTTATCTTACCTTTATAGCTACTATTAAAGTCATCGACTGCATCTAAAATACGTTCGCAATTACGTCCATCTCTATAAGCTTCATGATAATGGGCAAAGTCATTAACCTCTTTCATTAATGATGCGGGTCGCGTTAATGCCGTTTCAATGGCGTTTTCTACTTCGCTTACTTCTGTGACATTAAGTAAATGTTGTCCAGGGTTTGTATTGCGATAAGTGACAACAGGTTTGTTCATCATCATAAACTCTAAAATTATAGAGCTGCTGTCACACAACATGACATCTGATTGCTGAAAGTCTTCAAGACGCACATTATCAACAAAGGTAACGTTACTAAATTCATCTGCCAGCGCACGATATCTATCTAATAGTGCTTGATCGTTGAGTTTGGGATGAAATGTTAAACGCCAATTCCATTTCTTTTCTTTCACTAACCTACTAATTGTATCGACAAGTACAGGAGCAGAGGTAATGCCTTTAGAAAAAGTGGTGGCGTAGAGAATAGTGGGAACATCGTTTTCCTTCTTATATGAAGAAAAATAGTCATCCACTTTAGCCCAACCTGTTTGATACACTTTAAAAAACTGATGCTTTGCTTCAAGCTGCTTAAAATACTCTGTGCTACTTGGCCCCTGAGTACAGTACATATCAAACCACCCGCGAATAGAGAAGTGATCATCTGTAGCGCTAGTCTTCTCCCCCCGCTTGCCAATCGGATAACCGTGAAAGACTGATACCTTTATACCTGGCAAAAAGTGATAGATGATATTTCCACACGCAAATATGGCTAAGGGGTTGTATTCAATAACATCATTAATAGTATGAAGGCGAATTTCATCAGGCTTCAATAGATCGGGACATTCTCCTTCCAAAAACCACGCTACTTCGTCACCTCTAGCCCTAATGGCCTCTTGTAGTGGTCTATAAATAGGATACGCATAGGAAAGGGCAGTGAAAAATACATAGCGCTTGGGCATTACAACGTCTCGATAAATTCTATTAGCAAACTACATTATCATTTTTCTCTTTGTGATTTACTACCCTCCTCTTCGCGTGTTGCAACGTAGGATAGTTATCTGATGCTTAAAGCATTACAGGTAGGCTCTGTAACCACCCTACTAGTACCAACTCATCGGCATTGCTGTTAGAGTTTGCGTAATTCACTTTCTGCGCAATTTATATGAGTGTGTAATGCATAAATCGATTGATAGTTTTAAAGGTGTTTCTCCTACATTAGGAAAGAATGTCTATGTTGATGGCTCGGCAAGAATCGTCGGTGATGTAGTTTTAGAAGATGATGCGAGTATTTGGCCGCTGGTTGCAGCTCGTGGCGACGTGAACAAAATTCGTATTGGTGCCCGTTCTAATATTCAAGATGGCAGTGTTTTACACGTTACCCGTAAATCTGAGAAAACCCCCAATGGCTTCCCACTTATTATTGGTGAGGACGTTACCGTTGGGCATAAGTGTATGCTGCACGGCTGCCAGTTGGGTAATCGAATTCTCGTTGGCATGGGCGCTATTGTAATGGATGGTGTTGTTGTTGAAGACGATGTGTTTATTGGTGCAGGTACATTAGTACCGCCGAACAAAAGGTTAGTAAGCGGATTTCTTTACGTGGGAAACCCCATGCAAAAGAAAAGGCCGCTCAACGACGCCGAAATGGCATTCCTGAAACAATCTGCCGTTAACTATGTTGTATTGAAAGATGAGTACCTTGAAGAAGCGAACTAGTTTCGCTTCTCACCTTGCTCAACGATAGCCCTGACACGTTTTACAATATCTGAAGTATCGGGGCGCTTTTGTGTCCATATGTAGAAAGCTTCAGCCGCTTGCTCAACCAGCATCCCTAATCCATCTATTTGCGTTTTGACACCAAGTTCGGCCGCATCTCTCATAAAGCGCGTGGGTGAGTTTTTATAAACCATGTCGTACACCACTTCACAGTTTTGTAAAACACCATCATTTAAACGGCACGGCAATTCATTGCTTAAACTGGCGGCTGTTGAATTGATAATAATATGAGGCGCAACATCTGCGATATCTTCAAGCGCAGCCACCTGCACTTTAGCGTTTGAAGCGGCACTTGCCACTTCCTCAGCTTTCGCTTTGGTTCTATTGGTGATGGTTAAAGAGGTGGCCCCTGCTTTTAATAACGGGGAAATTACGCCACGGGCTGCGCCGCCGGCACCAATAAGCAACACGCGCTTACCCTTAATTTCCACACCGCTGTTAAGCAGATCGTTTACCAGCCCTACACCATCAGTGTTGTATCCCCATATTTCTCCGCTGTCACCATTCATTAGCGTATTAACAGCTTGTGCATCTTTGGCTGCTTGGTCGTCTACCTTTGCCAAGTTGAATGCATCAAGCTTAAAAGGCATGGTGACGTTACAACCTACCGCGCCTTCCTGAGCTAAAAACGCGTTGGCGGCATCTACAAAACCGTCTACTGGCGCAAGTATCTTTTCATAAGAAATATTTTCTCCCACTTGTTCAGCAAACATTTGATGGATAGTTGGTGATAAACTCTGTGCAATAGGATTTCCGAATACAGCGAATTTTTTCATGGGAATACGAGACTTATTTAATATAAAGAAGAAAAGCGATAATCGTGCTTCGCAGAGTACACCATATGAACGTATAGGTGGAGAGGAGAAAGTACGGGAATTAGCAAATACGTTTTACGACATAATGGAAACCGATCCACTCGCCAATGAACTGCTAGCTATTCACCCCCAGCCATTAGACAGAATTCGCCACGTGTTCTTTCTCTATTTAAGTTTATGGCTTGGTGGTCCTGATGATTACCAGCAGCAGTATGGCCACCCGCGTCTGCGTGCACGCCACCTACCTTATACCGTAACACCAGAGTTAAAAGCGCAGTGGATGTATTGCATGCGAAAAGCCATGTTTAAAACGGTTGAAGATATCGCCTTAGCTCAACAGTTGATAGACGCACTTGATCAACTCGCCAATCACATGGTGAATACAAAATAAAAAAGCGCGTTGAAAGGATTAACCTTTTAACGCGCAACTCCCCTGTTACTGTCTACGCTCTTTATGGCGCATAAAGTAGTGCAATTGTGAAAGCCTAATAGTTAATAAGGCGTGAAACTAAGAATTAGAATGTGTAACCCACCGATAAGGTATACACCCAAGGATCTATTTCAATATCACTTACCTTTCCAGCAGCATCACCCACTTTGAAGGTTGCTTCGGTATCTATATCAATGAATCGAACCGATGCATTAACATGCCATTTTGTATCAATTTGGTAATCCATTCCCACCTGTGCTGACAAGCCAAATGAATTATCAAGCGATAGGTCGCTTAAGCCAGCTGTTTCATTCGCACCTGTAAACTCTTCATCAAAGATAAAGGTATAGTTGATACCTGCACCAATGTATGGCTGAAACGCAGAGCTGGCATCATTAAAATAGTAGTTTGCGGTAAGCGTAGGAGGAAGATGCGTGACTTCACCAAGCTGATTACCCGTCCCTAACGGATCAGCAACAGAAAAATTAACGTCGTGCTTAAAGGGCGTTGCGGCAAGCAGCTCAATATTAATATTGTCAGTAATAAAGTACGCTACGTTTAGACCTAGCTGAGTATCGTTATCGATATTAAGAGCCACGCCAAGATCAGTTCCACCCGCGACGATGTTAGAGGTAGATTCGTCAGGAGCAACGGTAGTAAGACCGCCACGAACAATCCAGTCGCCCTGCTGGTGAGCGCTAGCTAAAGGTGAGAGTGCAGCAAGTGTAAGGCAAAGTGCAGATGCAGATAAAAAGTGTTTGCGCATGATGTGTCTCTTTTGTGTTTAACTAAGATGGCGATACTTTACGCCTGTGGTTAAGAGAAACATTGATCCAGCGCAAGTTTGATAACTCACTGAAACACAGATGATATTCCACCTTGATGTAGATCAAAAAAGCGCCGCATTAACATTAATACGGCGTTTTTTAGTCATTAAAGATGAAAGCTGCTATCGGCGGTCCGCGTAAGGATTTAAGCGGAGCCTTATTTAATAATTAATCACCAATCAGTAGGTTTTAACCAGTCTGTCAGCTTGGCTTCGGCGCTACCCGGTGCAGGTGTATAACAATACTCCCAGCGCGCGAGCGGCGGCATCGACATTAGAATTGATTCCGTACGCCCGCCGGTTTGCAGTCCAAATAAAGTGCCTCGGTCGAATACAAGGTTAAACTCAACGTAGCGGCCCCGGCGGTAAAGTTGGAAATCACGCTCTCTTTCGCCGAAATCGGTTTGCTTACGACGTTCAACAATAGGAACGTAAGCATCGATGAAGCCATTACCAACAGCCTGCATAAATGCAAATGACTGTTCAAAGCCCCATTCATTCAGGTCGTCAAAGAATAAACCGCCCACTCCGCGAGTTTCATTGCGATGCTTTAAGTAAAAGTAGTCGTCGCACCACTTTTTGTACTTAGGGTAGACGTCATTGCCAAATGGTTTGCACAACTTCTTTGCAGTGTCATGCCAATGCAAAACGTCGTCTTTAAACGGATAAAATGGCGTCAAGTCGAAGCCGCCGCCAAACCACCAGATAGGTGCTTCGCCCTCTTTTTCTGCAATAAAAAAGCGAACATTAGCATGTGACGTTGGGATGTACGGGTTATGTGGATGAATAACGAGTGATACACCCATTGCTTGAAAGTTTCTTCCCGCAAGCTCAGGGCGATTAGCCGTTGCTGAAGCCGGCATTTGACTGCCAAACACATGAGAAAAGTTAACGCCGCCTTGTTCAATCACCGCACCATTTTTTAGTACTCGAGAGCGGCCACCGCCACCCTCTTCTCGCTGCCAGCTGTCTTCAACAAACTGGCCCTTACCATCGGCAAGTTCAAGGGTTTGGCAAATGGTGTCTTGCAGCCCTAGTAAATAGCTTTTTACTTGTTCTATTACTTCAGCGGCATTTTTACCGTCCAATAATTCTGCTGATGTCATGCTCTTATTACCTCTGCTGTGTCGCCATCGCGAATGGTACTGGGTTTAGTTGCACCACCTACTTCCCCTTCTATATAGAAAACGGAATCAGCGAATACGGCTTTTGCTTCTTCAGTGGTGATGGCTGGCGGTTGGCCGGTCAGGTTAGCGCTTGTGGAAACTAACGGTTTACCTAACTTGTTGCACAATTCCACTACTACAGGGTGATTAGTTACGCGCACCGCTATTTTACTATGCTTGCCGGTTAACCAAACTGGCGCAGATGACGACTTAGGTAATAGCCAAGTATTAGGGCCTGGCCAGCTCGAAAAAATATCGGTGCGTCTGTCAGGGCGAATGGCGTTGTCGTTAACATAAGGCAGTAGCTGACTGTAGTTTGCTGCAATCAATATCACGCCCTTTTCTACCGGTCGCTGTTTTATCTCTAACAGCGCATTTACAGCGGCTTCATTGTCGGGGTCACATCCGATGCCCATTACCGCTTCGGTTGGATAAACGATTAAACTGCCAGCTTGGAATGCGGCAACAACAGGGTCTACTTCAGGTGAGTTAGCCTCAACGGGGGTAAACGTGTTTACGTTCCCATTTTGGATATCAGACATGGTTTTAATCTCTACGTATAGTTCTTCGTTTAGTTGTTCGTATAATTACTTTTTAAAGCCACAACTAGGCTGAGGACACTGTAACTGCCCCTTTTTATCTATCAATACTCCCCAACCGCAATCTGGGCAGCTTTCATTAACCGGCGTGAAATTTAGCACATATCGACATTGTGGATAATGGTTGCACGCAAAAAACTGTTTGCCGTATTTGTTAGTACGCGAGATTAGATGCCCTTTCTTACACTTTGGACAATCCACCAAAGTATCTTCTTTTTCTTTAATGGGCTCTATGTGATGGCATGAAGGAAAATTGGTACAGCCGATAAACATGCCAAACCGCCCTTTCTTTATGGCTAAGTCGGATGCGCATTCAGGGCAGGCTACACCGTCTAAGGTTTTCAGTATGGTGGTTTGTTTATCGTGAAGTGGCTTACTAAAGCTACATTCCGGATAGCCCGTACACCCGATAAAAGGGCCGGATTTACTGTTCTTTATATGAAGAGGTTTACCGCACTCGGGGCAATCTCCGAAATTATCATCGAGAGCATGCTCGTGCGCTGAAAAGAGTGAATGGTCTATTTTAGACATGTATTGGACGTTAAGGCCTTAAACGCGCTGCAATTTCACAGCGCATTTTTAAGTAAAGATTCAAATACCAGTGACTACAACTGCATTAATGCAGAACACCATCTGGCTCTTCGAACAAAAGATCTTCCATTTGTGCGTAGGCTTTCTCTTTGCCAGGTACGTTGAATAGTACCATTAGCACCACCCACTTCAGGTCTTCCAAGCAAAATTCATTGGAATCAATTTCCATAACGCGATCTATAACCATTTCGCGTGTGGAGGCATCCAACACATTAACCTGTTCTAAGAACATAAGAAAACCGCGACATTCCACATCTAAACGCATTTGTTCTTCATGCGTGTAAATACGGCTTAAGCTAGTGCTAATACCTTTGCAAAAGTACGGTTTGATGTCCGTCTCTTGCAGTGCCGCTAACTTTTCTAACCATGCGAGGGCTTTATAAATCTCATCGTGATGAAATCCTGCGCGCACAAGCTCTTCCGTTAACTCGTCTTGGTCAACACGAATTTCCGTTTCACTGTGAATGAAGTTTTCAAATAGATACATGAGGATATCGAACATATTATTTTCCCCTCAATTTAACGTAACCACCAGGGACAGCGGCCACTAAACCACGCAACTCATATTCTAATAATGATGCCATTGCTTGCGATACAGATAAGGCATTGCGCTGGGCTATGACATCAATAGCGGTGATGTCATAATCCACACTAGCTAATAATTTATCGGTTGCCAAGCTATTCGCTGTACTTTTTTCGTTTTGCTCGTCAACATTCAAGCCTAGTTGTTCAGGCTGAACGCCAACTTCATCGAGAATATCGCTTATATTTGTTACTAATTTGGCGCCCTGTTGGATTAACCAGTGGCAACCTTCAGCGTAAGCGTTAGCGATATTGCCTGGCACAGCGAATACTTCTCGCCCCATATCTGCGGCCAAATTCGCAGTTATCAAGGTGCCACTCTTAATTTTTGCCTCTACCACTAAGGTTCCAAGGGATAACGCTGCGATAATTCGATTTCGCCTTGGAAAATGCCAAGGCTTAGGTCCCTGCCCCGGAAAAAACTCTGTAACGGTGACACCTCCGTCATTGTTGATAGCTTCATAGAGCTTACTATTTTTAGCCGGATATACCTTTTCAGGTCCCGTACCCATTACCGCAATGGTTCCGGTGCTACCAGACAGGGCGCCTTGGTGTGCGGCGCTATCAATGCCCATGGCAAGGCCGCTCGTCACTACAACTCCGCTACTAGATAACCCATAAGCAATGTCGGTTGCGGTACGCTTACCCTGAAGGCTGGCCCTTCTGCTTCCCACTATAGCAATCTGTGGTTTTTGAAATAGCGCTTTGTTTCCCGTGGCGAATAGCGCGAGGGGCGGACTATCCAATTGCTTAAGTAATTCTGGATAGTGAGGCGATGACAACGGCACGATGTGTCTATTGTCGCTCGCTTGCAGCCAGTTTATTGCTGCATCAATAAGAGGCGGTGAAATGTTGTTGGTGAGTTGTTTAACCTCGTTAGGCAGCGAAGACGTGTTGCTGCCTAAATCGACAGTAGAAAGTTGATATTTTTCGAGAGCCTGTAGCCATAGTTTAGGTGAAACACGCTGAGCGGAAGCCAGTGCTATCCATGCTAATGCTTCGCTGTCTAGCTGAGAAGATTGTGGTGCCATTATCGCTCCTAATGCGAGCGACAATGAACCATGCATCGTTTAAGGCTTGGCGACAATGAAGCCGCGCTTTATCCCCTTATTCGCTCGCGTAATTAATCCGTAACTTGCCGCATCAAATGTTTTAAACACAACAACTTCACCTACTTTAAGCGCGGGTTGCGATACCGTATCGATAAACCACTCACCACCAGTGTTAGCGCCGGGTTCATCTACATAGCGTGGACTTTCTTCGTCAATAATGGCTGGACCTTGTGAGTAAAGCCCCAGGACCGTACCTGGCGCTACTTCCATACTGCCTAAATCAAGAATGACAACGTCGTATTTGCCAAGTAAATCGTGATCATGCAAATCTCCAACTATTGCGCCTCGCTGCGAAGTAGCCGGAACAAGTTCAAAGCCTTCAGGATGTTCAAATCCACCCGCCATTAACTTATCACCGCGCTTAGCTTCTTGGTTCGCATCGTCGATGAAAAGCAACATCGTGTTGCTACCTTCATCTTTTTCCACTAGTGAAGCTGTTGAAACATGGGTAACTTGAATACCAAGGATTTCCCCATCAAGATTTCTAATCGTAGCGTGCTTTCTTACAACTCTGTACTGATCGTCGGTACTGAATTGTTGCTGACTTAACACAAAATCATCAGACGCAAACCTTACGTTTCCATCCTGATTACCCAGCAATTTAGGTAGCGAAGCATAGCTTTCCTCGTCTAGCAGCATATGTTGTCTAATGAATGGAGAGATAGTTGTCCACGACAACACATCAACAGGCTTCGGTTTTACTCGCTTATCGGTAGCCGGAGAAAGCTTATAGGAAGGCTTGTCGCGCTTTACACTTAATACAGGCTGCCCATCAACATACCCAACGACGATAACATCGCCCGGGTAAATAAGGTGTGGATTGTCGATTTGGGTGTTGGTTCGCCATAATTCAGGCCAGAGCCAAGGCTCGTTGAGAAAGACGTTAGCGATTGCCCATAGCGTGTCCCCACGCTTTACTGTGTAGGTTTCTGGCGCGCTCTCTTTTAGCTGCAGCGCAAAGGTAGGCAAAGAAAGCAGTACACCTAAGATAAACAATGCTGCACGACGCGCGTAAATCAATCGCTTTTTCAAATTAACCACCTGCAAATTATTCACTGTCACTTATTGTTGATTTTTCAGACAATAGCACTATATCGGCATAACTAGGTATTCTAATAGGGTTTCGGTAAAAAACTGCACGAAACAGCCCGATATACGTTAGAATAGTAACTTAATAAGCACTGTAAAGTGTGCTGGCAATTAGATCGTATATGAATTTATACAGCGAAAAGGTGAAGTAAGCGAGAAATGGCAATTTTAGACGTATTAAGTTTTCCTGATGAACGTCTTCGCACGGTAGCTAAGCCGGTTGAAGAGGTTAACGACGAAATTAAACAATTGGTATCGGACATGTTCGAAACCATGAAAGACGAGAACGGTATTGGCCTTGCTGCAACGCAAGTTAACCGCCACGTTCAAGTTGTTGTAATGGACGTATCGGAAGATCAAAACGAGCCACGCGTATTTATTAACCCTGAAATCATTCGTAAAGATGGCTCCACGATTAGCGAAGAAGGCTGTTTATCAGTGCCGGGTAATTACGCGAAAGTTGAGCGCGCCGAATCAATTACCGTAAAAGCGCTAGATCAGAATGGCGAAAGCTTTGAGTTGGATGCAGAAGGTTTGTTAGCGATTTGTATTCAGCACGAGCTGGATCATCTAAAAGGCAAATTGTTTATTGATTACCTTTCACCGCTTAAGCGCCAACGTATTCGTAAAAAGCTTGAGAAAGAAGCGCGTCTTGCTGCAAAAGCCTAAGGAATAACGTGACAACTCCATTGAAAGTGATTTTTGCCGGTACTCCGGATTTTGCAGCTAAACATCTATCAGCGTTACTCGAGAGCGAGCACGAAGTCATTGCTGTTTACACTCAGCCTGATAGACCCGCAGGGCGAGGTAAAAAGCTTACCGCCAGTCCGGTTAAAGTATTAGCAGAAGAAAACGCCATTCCAGTTTACCAGCCTCAGTCGCTTAAAGCTCAAGACGCTCAGGAAGAATTAGCCTCGCTCAATGCCGATTTAATGGTAGTTGTTGCTTACGGACTGATACTGCCTACCGCGGTGTTAAATGCACCTAAGCTAGGGTGCATTAACGTGCACGGCTCTATTCTTCCCAAGTGGCGAGGCGCGGCACCAATACAGCGTTCAATCTGGGCAGGTGACGCTGAGACTGGCGTAACCATAATGCAAATGGACGAAGGTTTAGACACGGGTGACATGCTTCACATAGCAACATTACCTATTACCTCTGAAGATACCAGCGCCACCTTATATGAAAAGCTTGCAGAGCTAGGACCACAAGCGTTGGTTGAGGTCGTTAATGAATTTGATCGTTACACGCCCACCAAACAAGACGACTCTCAAGCGACCTACGCGAAAAAGCTATCAAAAGAAGAAGCCCTGATTAATTGGGCAGACGATGCTGAGCAAATAGAGCGAAATATCCGCGCCTTCAACCCTTGGCCTGTAGCGTGGATGCAGGTCGAAGATCAGAACGTTAAAGTATGGTCTGCCAGCGTTGTTCCTTTAAATAAAGGTGCCACGCCAGGTACGGTAATCAGTGCCAATAAAGAGGGCATTACTATCGCTACGGGGCGCGATGCGCTTTGCATTACATCTCTTCAAATTCCTGGCAAAAAGGCGCTTCCAGCGTCAGACGTTATCAATGCTCGCCAAACGTGGTTTGAAGTGGGCCGTTGTCTGACACAAGCGGACTAAACGTGAAACCATTACCCCTTCCCAAACAAAAGAACCTGCGCGCAGATTGTGCGTGGGTCATCTATCAAATTTTAGAGCAAGGCAAGTCATCGCGTGAGTGCTTAGAACGCGTTCAGCGCAGACACAACGCCAAAGATAACGCATGGATTCAAGAGATGTCACTAGGGGTAATGCGTCGCCTTCCCCTTTTACAGCACTGGCTGCGCTCTTTGTTGGATAGGCCTCTAAAAGGCAACAAGAAAGTCATAGAACATCTTATTCTTCTTGGTTTGTACCAGCTTAATTTTTCCCGCGTTAGCAACCACGCCGCCGTTGGCGAAACCGTCGCCGCAGCATCTTATTTAAATGCCGCAGGGTTAAAAGGGTTAGTTAATGCGGTACTGCGTAGTTTTCAGCGAGAGAACCTTGCAGACAAACCTGTAGACGACGCAATCATAAACAGCGGCTTGCCAAAGTGGTTGTTTAAGGCAATAGAGAACGCCTATGGTGACGACGCCGAGCAGGTACGTACTGAAACGAATGCCATGGCCCCCATTTGGCTTCGCGTAAATAAGTTGCAAACATCCTTGGCAGCATTTACTCAGGCGTTAGATAAAGCAGGGGTTGAATATACCCTTAGCGCAAACCACGCTGATGCGGTAATTCTGACTAAGCGAGAAGATATTACTGCCCTGCCTGGTTTTGAAAAAGGTCACTTTGCGGTACAAGATGGGGCAGCGCAATTAGCCGCACATTACCTAAAGCCTCAAGCGAACGAACGCATTCTAGACTGTTGCGCCGCACCAGGCGGAAAAACAGGGCACATTGTTGAGTCTGCACCTGATACACAGTACGTATTAGCGCTTGATGCTGATGCTACCCGCCTAAAACGGGTAGAAGAAAACATGACTCGCCTTAAGCACACTGTCGATATCAAGCAAGGTGATGCAGCTAATCCTGATACCTGGTGGGACGGAAAGCCCTTCGACAGAATATTACTGGATGCCCCCTGCTCTGCTACCGGTGTGATTAGACGTCACCCAGATATTCGCTGGCTTCGAAAAGCCAATGACATCGACAATTTAGCACAGCTTCAACGGCGTATATTAGAAACGTTGTGGGGTCTATTAAAGCCAGGCGGCACGCTGCTTTATGCAACATGTTCTATTTTGCCAAAAGAGAACATGGCGCAAATACAGCAGTTTCTCGCCGACACTCCAGATGCCTCGTTATCGCCCATAGTGAAAACTGAAACCGTTGATAAACCCGGGCGCCAGATAACGCCAGGAGAGCAACAAATGGATGGTTTCTATTATGCGAGGCTGGTAAAGTCAGCAGACTGAGTTCAATAGTTGTGCAACGTCACACAGTTAAGACTTGCACGAATATGAAGGCAAAATAATAACGATGAAGATCATCATTTTAGGGGCCGGCCAAGTAGGCGGAACACTTGCTGAAAACTTAGTGGGTGAGAATAACGAAATAACAGTTATTGACTCTGACCCCACTATATTGCGCGCACTTCAAGACCGTCTTGATTTACAAGTAGTAACAGGCGTGGGCTCACACCCTGATGTGTTGCGTAAGGCCGGTGCGGAAGATGCAGATATGCTGATTGCCGTAACCAATAGTGATGAAAGCAATATGTTGGCCTGTCAGGTGGCCTACAGCCTATTTAAAACACCCACTAAAATCGCACGCGTGCGCTCTGAACAGTACATCATTTACCAAGAGCAGCTATATAAGCAGCAAGACATTCCCGTTGACCACATTATCGCTCCCGAGCAGTTGGTAACTAAGGCCATCAAACGTCTTATCGACTACCCGGGTGCACTTCAGGTGGTTGAGTTTGCTGAAGGCAAGGCCAGCCTTGTTGCGGTTAAAGCCTATTACGGTGGCTTATTGGTAGGCCACGCGTTATCTGCGCTTAAAGACCACATGCCTAACGTTGAAACCCGGGTTGCTGCCATTTACCGACGCGGCCGCCCTATTCGCCCGTTAGGTACCACGGTTATTGAGGCCGATGATGAAGTGTTCTTTATTGCCGCTACCAAGCACATTCGCGCAGTAATGAGTGAGCTTCAAAAGCTCGAATCAAGCTACAAACGAATTATGATAGCCGGTGGTGGCTTGATTGGCGCAGGCCTTGCGAAAAAGTTAGAGCACAATCATAACGTTAAGCTTATTGAATACAGCCCAGAAAGGGCCAAATATTTATCTGCGAACTTAGATAAAACCATTGTATTTAGCGGTGACGCGTCTGACCCTGAATTGCTAAGTGAAGAAAATATCGAGCAAGTTGACGCTTTCATAGCCGTTACCAACGACGATGAAGCGAATATCATGTCAGCCATGCTGGCAAAGCGTATGGGTGCACAAAAAGCCATGGTGCTTATCCAGCGAAGTGCTTATGTGGACTTGGTGCAAGGCGGTGAGATAGATATCGCGTTTTCACCTCAACAAGCCACTATCTCGGCGCTACTGACTCACGTACGTCGAGGTGACATTGTAAACGTGTACTCATTACGACGAGGTGCTGCCGAGGCTATTGAAGCGATAGCGCACGGTGATGAAAATACCTCTAAGGTGGTTGGCAAACAAATAGGCGATATTAAACTACCGCCAGGTACCACGATTGGGGCTATTGTTCGAGACGATCAGGTGATTATTGCTCACAGCGATACCAAGATTGAAGCAAACGACCATGTAATTTTGTTCTTGGTTGATAAGAAGTACATCAACGACGTGGAAAAGCTGTTCCAACCCAGCGCATTTTTCTTTGGCTAGCGCTTTTGCAAGGCGTCATAGGTGCCGCAAGATTAAAAGTTGAAGACATAAAAATAAAGGGCGATATTTATCGCCCTTTTTTTTAGCTCGTATCAAAACTACCGGTTTATTTGTTAACTGCGCCAGAACGTTGGTGAGAACAAGACCAGCAATGAGAAGACCTCTAGTCGCCCAAATACCATGGCAATCACCAGTATCCATTTGCCTGCGTCAGTAACATCAGCATAGTTGGCCGCTACGCTCCCCAATCCCGGACCTAAGTTATTCAGCATGGCCGCAGTAGCGGTAAAGGCGCTTAGGTTATCTAAACCCGTGGCAATCAAGCCTATCATAATGATAACAAACACCACTGCATAAGCTGAAAAGAACCCCCATACGGCCTCTACTACTCTGTCAGGCATGGCACGGTCGCCAAACTTAACGCTGTATACCGCTTTCGGGTGAATTAGCCTATCAACCTCACGCTTGCCTTGTAGAAACAGTAAGCAGACGCGTACTACTTTTAAGCCCCCACCCGTGGAACTTGCGCACCCGCCGATAAAGCTTGAAAAAATAAGCATAATAGGGAGGAATGCCGGCCAGACTGAAAAATCAGTGGTTGCAAACCCGGCAGTGGTACTAATAGATACCGCTTGGATCATAGCTTGGTCTAAAGCCTGCTCTGCCGAGCTATAGTAGCCTGATAGCGTAAGTACTAGGAAACAAATCCCGATGAGTGAGGCTTGAATGATAAAAAACGCCTTAAACTCTGGATCGTTAAAATAGCCTTTAACCGAACGAGAGCTCACCGCCGCATAGTGTAATGAGAAGTTTAACGCAGCAATAAGCAAAAACACGGTACACACCACGTTTACCATAGGACTATTAAAATAGCCTAAGCTGGCGTCGTGGTTCGAAAAGCCACCAATAGCAACCGTTGAGAAAGAATGGCAAATCGCATCAAAAACATTCATTCCCGCAAGCCAGTATGCACCGGCACATGCAATGGTTATGGATAGGTAGATGTACCACAAATGCTTTGCCGTATCGGCAATACGCGGAGTCATTTTATTATCTTTAACTGGGCCAGGAGTTTCTGCCCGATAAAGCTGCATTCCCCCTACTCCAAGGATAGGTAAAATGGCAACTGCGAGTACGATGATACCCATGCCACCTAACCACTGAAGTTGTTGACGGTAAAACTGTACTGAGTGAGGAAGAAAATCTATCCCCTCAATAACCGTAGCTCCAGTGGTAGTCAGGCCAGAAAATGACTCAAAGAAAGCATCGGTTACCGTCATGCTTGGTTGCTCTAGCAAGATAAGTGGAATTGCCCCCACGCTTGCTAGTACTGACCAAAACAGCGCAACAATCAGAAACCCTTCTCGTGCTCTTAGGTCATTTTTCTGCTGACGGTTGGGATACCACAATGCCATACCGCCGATGACACAAAATATAAATGCGAGGATAAAAGGCAGGCCACTGCCATCTTGATAAATCAACGACACGATAGCGGGTGGGATCATGGTTACGCTAAAAAGCGCAATTAATAACCCAAGTATTCGTATGATGGCACGGTAGTGCATTGTTTGTTATGCCTTTATTTTTATAGTGCGCATAAGGACTACTGAGCCCTAGTTACAATGTGCTTTTTGATATGGTTTCAAAAAGCGAATCTATCTACGTGAAACAAGGTAGATGAAATCCTATACGTTACGCATAGGGTTTTGATTATAGGACTATAATGAACAAGGGGAAACCTTTGTCTCCCCACTACATTAGGCTAATTACACATAAAGGCACCTGATCTTTTCACTAGGAAAAAACCAACCACTTTTATTTTTTAGTTTCCTATTTCATAGCAAGCACGGTTTTAACCATTTTAGTAATACTCGCATTGGCTTCACTAATGCTTTGCGCCAGCATATACGCAGGTGTAGTAACAAGCTTTGCGTCATTATCAACAACCACCTCATCAACTGGGCACTCTACATGCGTGGCTCCTAATGCATTCAACCCACCAGCCGTGGCTTCGTCATTGCCAATGGTCAGTTTAGTTTTGTTGCCATACACTTTTGCTGCTAGCGCAGGTGCAATACACGCGTACGCTGCGGGCTTTTTAGCTTGTGCAAAGGCTTTGCACACTGTCAGCACCTCTTCGTTAAAGGTACAATTTTCACCGTCTACAGCAAACGTACACAGGTTCTTCGCAGCGCCAAAGCCACCAGGTAAAATAAGTGTATCAAAAGCAGTTACGTCGCACTCAGTCACGGGTTTTATATCACCTCGGGCAATACGGGCCGATTCTACTAACACATTTCGTGCTTCACCTTCTGATACCTCACCGGTTAAGTGATTGACTACATGCAGTTGGTTTACATCTGGAGCAAAACACTGATAAGACGCGCCTTCTTGCTCAATGGCTAAAAGTGTCAATACCGCTTCGTGTAACTCAGCCCCGTCAAACACACCACTACCACTTAAAATAACGGCTACTTGTTTCATATTGTCCTCCTAGACGCTATGCCATCTACTTATTCAAAATTTGGCTATTAAACACACAACTGTTCAAAAAAAGTTCTTAATAATACGTGTATACATTGTTAATGGTTATGCTACATTACTTGACCAACTTGGTTAAACCAAAAATAAACGTACACCAAGTTATCCACATAAAATGGAATGGTAAGTAGCAGGTACGCTGTTTTCACACCTAAGTCTCATTCCCTTATTTTTCTTGATTTGAAAGGTGATCTTTAACTTGACAAAGATCATCCGGATCACTGTGCCCAAAATTTTAGATCACAAAGTTATCCACAGGCGAAATGCGATCCGCTATCGACCTTAATGTTCCTTCATGATATGGCGATCTGCCCTAGCCTGTGGCATCCTTGCGCTCATATTCTCTATTGGAAAATCGCCATCTATGCCTGATTCTAAAAAGCCTCCATTTATTCTTGTCGATGGATCGTCATATCTTTTTCGTGCCTTTCACGGTTTACCACCATTAACCAACTCAAAAGGCCAAGACACCGGTGCTATTTATGGTGTTGTGAACATGCTTAAAAGCTTGATCAAACAATACAACCCGACGCATATGGCGGTGATTTTTGATGCTAAAGGCAAGACCTTTCGCGATGACATCTATAAAGAGTACAAAGCGAACCGTCCTCCGATGCCGGATGAGCTAAGAAGCCAAATCGAACCGTTGCACGCCATCATTAAGGCAATGGGATTACCTGTTATTGTTGAATCGGGTGTAGAAGCTGATGACGTGATTGGCACGTTAGCCAAACACGCCACAGAAAAAGGTATTGATACCCTTATCAGCACCGGCGATAAAGACATGGCGCAACTAGTAAATGAACATGTCACCTTAATCAACACCATGACAAACCAACTGATGGATGTCGAAGGTGTAAATACGAAGTTTGGTATTCCACCGGAGCTTGTGATCGACTTCCTTGCGCTTAAGGGCGATAAAGTCGATAACATCCCAGGTGTACCTGGTGTAGGTGATAAAAGTGCTCAAGCCTTGTTAAACGGTATTGGCGGTATCGACGACATATATAAGAACCTGGATAAAATTGCAGATCTGTCGTTTAGAGGCAGTAAGTCGATGGCGGCTAAAATGCAGGAATACGAAGAGCAAGCTCGGCTTTCTTATACCCTAGCTACTATCAGCATCGATCTTGACCTTGACTATGATGTCGAAGCTCTTATGCCTTGCCAAGCCGATAACGAACAACTTCGCGATCTGTTTGCCGAATACGAGTTCAAACGCTGGCATGCAGAAGTAAGCGCGCTAATAGCCGGCGGAGATACCTCTGGTGCCAATGCAAACACCAACGAAGAAAAGAGCGATAGCGCAGAAGAGAGCGAACAAAGTGAATCGGTAGAGATAGATAAGTCGAAGTATGAGACAGTGCTTGAAGAGGAACGCTTTAATGCGTGGGTCGCGAAGCTAGAAAAAGCCGAGCTAATCGCTTTTGATACCGAGACAACCAGCCTTAACTACATGGATGCGGAGTTAGTTGGTGTTTCATTTTGTATAGAGGAAGGTGAAGCAGCTTATGTGCCTGTTGCTCACGATTACCCAGATGCACCCGCCCAGCTATCACGAGAATTCGTATTAGACGCATTAAAACCTATTTTAGAATCGGACACCGTGATCAAAGTAGGTCAACACATAAAATACGACAAAAACGTATTAGCGAACTATGACATTACCTTAAACGGCATTGGCTTTGACACCATGCTTGAGAGCTATGTACTAAACAGTACCGCGCAGCGCCATGATATGGACTCACTTGCCCTAGCCTACCTTGGTCATAAAACTATTCACTTCGAAGAGATTGCGGGTAAAGGCGCAAAGCAGCTAACGTTTAATCAAATTAGCCTTGAAGAAGCTGGGCCTTATGCCGCAGAAGATGCTGATATCACGCTTCGCTTACACAACGCTATTTGGACGAAGTTGAAAGAAATTCCTGAGCTTAAAAATCTATTGATAGATGTTGAGGTTCCCCTAGCCTGTGTACTTTCTCGTATGGAACAGGAAGGTGTATTGATAGACAGCCAAAGGCTGCGTCAGCAAAGCCAGGATCTTGCCACCCGGATTGCCGAGCTTGAAAATGAAGTACATGAGGAAGCTGGCGAGCCATTCAACTTAGGTTCTACTAAACAGCTTCAACATGTCTTGTTCGAAAAAATGTCGCTACCGATCATAAAGAAAACGCCTAAAGGGGCGCCGTCTACTTCTGAGGACGTACTGCAAGAACTTGCGCTTGAGTACCCGTTGCCGAAGAAGATCATGGAATACCGTGGCCTAACCAAGCTAAAGAATACCTACACGGATAAACTTCCTAAGATGATCAATCATCGTACGGGTCGAGTGCATACTTCTTATCACCAAGCAGTAACCGCCACGGGACGACTCTCTTCCACCGATCCTAACTTACAGAACATCCCTATCCGAAATGAGGAAGGTCGCCGCGTACGTCAGGCATTTGTACCAAGAGAAGGAAATAAGTTCGTCGCTGCCGACTACTCGCAAATTGAATTGCGAATAATGGCTCACCTTTCGGGTGATAAGGGTCTATTAGACGCCTTTGCACATGGCAAAGATATTCATAAAGCTACAGCGTCTGAAGTGTTTGGTGTTCCACTAGATGAAGTGACCACTGAACAGCGTCGCAGTGCAAAAGCGATTAACTTTGGCTTAATTTACGGTATGAGTGCCTTTGGGTTGTCGAAGCAACTTAATATTCCACGTAATGAAGCACAGAAATATATGGATCTTTACTTCGAGCGCTACCCAGGCGTGCTTGAGTACATGGATTCAACACGTGAGAGCGCGAAAGAAAAAGGTTATGTAGAAACCGTATTTGGTCGCAGACTTTATTTGCCTGATATTAAAGCCAGTAATGGTGCACGTAGAAAAGGCGCAGAGCGCGCAGCGATAAACGCGCCTATGCAAGGCACAGCGGCAGACATTATTAAGATGGCGATGATCAAAGTTGATGACTGGATTAGAAAAAATGCATCTGATGATGTGACAATGATGATGCAGGTGCACGATGAATTGGTTTTTGAAATAAAAGAAGACAAAGTGGAAACCTATGTCTCTACTATTACTGCTCTTATGGAAAGCGCAGCTACGCTAAATGTTCCGCTGGTTGTTGAGGCTGGTGTGGGCGAAAACTGGGATGAAGCGCACTAGTTTGGTAATTAGATTACAGTTTTTACATTAAAAGGCGCGTTATATTCATTAAATTTGGTAATTTAATTACATAACACCCTTGCCTTTTCTGTGCTTTGTTGTAATATTACACATGTAGGGTACAGAGGTGAGAAAGCTGTTTTCAAACCTTTGCTTTAACCCCGACAGTTTTGTCGGGGTTTTTTTATATCTGCGTAAAATAAATAATTCATAAATATCAATAACTTAAAAAATAAAGCGAATTTTATTTTAATTTTTCTGAACTTCTCTATTTATCACGACTCTATATCTACGGTTTTTATGTGTTTTCTCTCAGTTTACGCCTCGCTCTATGCGGGGCGTTCTTTTTTCTAACACCCCATCATGCCATGCCTATCCAAAGGGCACGTCAGATAAGCACAAACGGTAAGGGTGAATTGCGCTACTGTACTTCGCTATCAGACTCTTCTGTTTCGTCTTGTTTATCTAAGCCAAACCACGTATCCAAAATACGCTCTAATTCGGGTAACCCGTGCTTATTTAATGACGAGAAGGTTTGCACGGTAACATCGCCCATAAATGCCATCGCAGCTTCACGCGCCATTAACAGCTGTGCCTTTCGCTTACCGCTTTTAAGTTTGTCGGCTTTAGTGAGAAGTGCCAGTACTGGAATATTTGAGGCTACTGCCCAATGGATAAGATTTTGGTCTAAATCTTTGAAGGGGTGACGAATATCCATTAAAACGACTAATCCTTTAAGGGACTTGCGCTTTTGAAGATATTCACCAAGTGACGCCTGCCACTTCTTTTTCATGGCTACTGGCACTTTTGCAAAGCCATATCCTGGCAAATCAACCAAGCGTAAGTCTTCTTCTAATTCAAAGACGTTGATCAATTGGGTGCGACCCGGTGTTTTACTGGTTCTTGCCAAGTTCTTCTGACGAGTTAACGTGTTAAGTGCACTCGATTTACCCGCATTAGAGCGGCCCGCGAACGCTACTTCAATTCCGGTATCATTCTTTAAATGACGAATATCAGGTGCGCTCGTAAAGAATTTTGCTTTGGTGTAATACGACATCTAGACTTACCTCCACATGCGTCTCAACCTTCGGTTTACAGTTTTTTAATGAATAAACCAACTAAAAACCATAGTTTTATCATGGAATAGGTTTTTCTGACGCGTTAAATGTGTAAAATACGCATGATATCACGTATATCACGCGAGCCGTTGGATCCATTTAAGAGATTTATTATGAAAAAACTGTGTTTGTTGGTATGTATGTCTTTAGGTTTAAGCGCAACTGCTATGGCAGAAGGCGACGCCGAGGCAGGTAAAGCGAAATCTGCAGTATGTGCAGCCTGTCATGGCCCTGATGGCAACAGCATGATTGACATGAACCCAAAGATTGCTGGCCAGCATGAGAAGTACATTGTTAAGCAATTAACCGAATTTAAACTTGCCTCTCAAACAGGTGGCGAGGAAGGTCGTAACAATGCTGTGATGAACGGCATGGCTGCCCCACTTTCAGAGCAAGACATGAAAGACCTAGCCGCTTATTTCTCAAGCCAAGAGCCAAAGTCGGGTGAAACACCAGAGCAATACGTTGAAGCTGGCCGTGCATTGTACCAAGGTGGCGACGAGTCTCGAGGCGTAACTGCATGTATCGCGTGTCACGGTCCTAAGGGCAACGGCATGGGCTTAGCAGGTTTCCCTGATATCAGCGGTCAACATGCAACTTACACTGCAGCTCAATTGAAAGCATTCCGTTCAGGCCAACGTCACAATGACATGAATGGCATGATGCGTGATATTGCGATGAAATTAACCGACGAAGATATTGAGATTTTATCTAACTATATCGCGGGCTTACACTAAGCATTACCGTTTTTGCACATTGTTGTTAAAAATTTGTTACCGAAAAAGTTGTATTTTGAAATTATTCGTGTAATCTAACGGCGTAGTTTGTAGGTGCCTTTGAAAAGCTACAAGCGAAATAACAAGAATAATAATAAAAATGCAGCATGGAAGACGGGATAAAGAGCCACGAGGGCCAAAAACAACAATACAGCTCTGCTAACAATAAAAATAAGGGGAGCACGGCTAGGGAAGCAAAATACACATAGAAGTGTATAACGGGAGAGGTGTCATCTGACACTCATACAATGTAAGGTGATGGTGAGAACCATCACCTTTTTCTTTTTTAAGCCCCTTATTATTGTTCACTTTCCTATGTACTGTCCTTTATGCAAAAGCGCTAACGCGCCATCTCACTATCACTCAGATAAAAAGCGCGATTACCTTCAATGTAATCAATGCAAACTCGTTTATGTTTCTCCTGAATTCTTGCCATCGAAAGAAGTAGAAAAGCAGGAGTATGACCTTCACGAGAATAGCTTTGAAGACGAAGGGTATCGAAAGTTTTTAGGAAAGGTTTTAACGCCACTTACACCTTTTATAAAAGACATGAAATTTGGTGAACTCCGAGGACTAGACTTTGGCTGTGGCCCTGCGCCTGTTTTAGCAAGTATGCTGGAAGAAGAAGGCGTTAGGATGAATATGTACGATCCCTTCTATGCACACAACTTATCGGTACTTGAGCAAAGCTATGACATAGTGACATGTACAGAGGCTATAGAACACTTTCACGCCCCTCATGTGGAATGGGCGCTTTTTAACAAACTTGTAGCTTCTGGTGGCGTTCTTGCCATCATGACCAAGCGCGTACTTGATAAAGCCAGGTTTGCAAATTGGCACTATAAAAACGACGTCACCCACGTTAGCTTTTTCAGCGAAGCAACCTTTCAATATTTGGCACAACGAGATGGCTATGATGTCACTTTTCCTGCCAGCGATGTCGCTCTATTGAGAAAGCGCTGAAACAAATTCCCGTAATACTTTATGTTCCCCGTATTGATTTTGCACTGCATACCCAAAGATCAATACGTAGACACTAATTCGCGCTATAATAGCGCTGTTTTTTCACTCTCTTTGTTATTTGGAAATTATGGCACGTTCAAAGAAATCACGTAAAGTCGGCCTAATCGGCGTTCGTAAAGATCCTGACTTTAAACCAAGCGAAAACCGTAAATCAGACTCGCCTCGCCCTAAAAAGCATAAAGGTAAGCCCGCTGGTAATCGCCACAATGTTGAACAGAAAAAAGTGACGGGCAAAAAGAGTGCTGAGAATAAAGATCCGCGCCACGGCAGTAAAAAGCCTATTCAGCTTGTAAAAGCAGTGACGCCCACCCCTGCTCAAAAGAAAAAGTACGCCACACCAGCCCAAGAACTGGCAGCGCTTGAAGCAGATCAACGCTTGTCAGATTTACTCGACAAACTTGACGACGATAAACCGCTCACCCGTGAGCAACAAGCTTATGTCGACGAGAAGATGGCACGCCACCGCATTCTTTGTGACCTATTAGGAATAGTAGAAGAGGATGATGAAGACGACGATATGGATCCGTTTAATGATTTAGACGCTATTAATATCGACGACTTTAAGCACTAATAAAAAACGGGAAAGAGTCATGCTTTGGGCAGTACTTTCAGGCATCGCGCTACTAATTATTCTTGCGCTAGGTTTTTACGCAGGCAAACTGTTGTTTATGTTAAAACAACAAAAAGAGCGACAAGAAGCGGCAAGGCAGTCGCGCGTAGCCACTATAACCGACAGTATTATAGTAATAGCTAAGGCGATGGAGCAGCAGCAATGTGATTTGTCAGAAGGTGTAATTCGCATCGTGAACCTGCTTAACACGCTTCCAATAATTACTCCGCCTGATTTTAAAGCGCAGTATCCCAACATTCATGCATTATTCACAGAGGTAAGCGGATTTGCGATTTTAGAAGCAAGGCAACAACTACCTAAGAATGAGCGAAGAAAGCAAGATATCGCTCGCGAGCAGATTGAATCGGAATACGAATCTAAGGTATTGGACGAATTACCACCGCTGAAGTCGTATTGTGAGACACTCGTAGCCACTAAATAACGAGTAAGCGCGACGCTGATTTAAAAGATAAAAACTAATGCAATCAATATCGAAAATGGCCGAGTACAGTATGTAGTCGGCCATTTTTTTAACCCGGCTACCTTTGCCTATGTCACTTTATCGCGAGCTCGCAGGTACGTTCGTAGCAATGACACCCTACCTCGTGGTCATTGACCATACCTACAGCTTGCATAAAAGCGTAGCAAATCGTTTCACCTACGAAATTAAATCCGTGCTTTTTAAGTGCTTTTGACATTGCTTTAGACGCATCGGTTGATGTGGGTGCTTGCCTGAAGTCTTCCCATGCATTAATGACCGTACGTCCATCTGTAAATTGCCAGATAAAATCACTGAATGGCTGCGACGCTTCGATAGCTAAAAAACCCTTGGCATTTTTGATAACCGACTCTATTTTGAGCTTGTTTCTGATTATGCCGCTGTCCTGCATCAGCCTGTCGACATCAGCGGAGCCCATCTTCGAAATTTTCTCAGGGTCGAACTGATAGAATGCCTGTTCAAAATTCTGCTGTTTTTTCAAAATGGTCAGCCAAGATAAACCAGCCTGTTGTCCATCGAGGCATAACTTAGCAAACAACGCGCGACTATCTAGCTCGGGTACACCCCATTCGTTATCATGATACGCTAAATAAATAGGGTCGCTGCTTACCCAACCGCAGCGATGCAAAGGCGTATTTTTTTCTATTTTTGTTTGATTGGGCATGGCTTAAGATTAAATCCTTGTTGTGAAGTGGCATATTGGCTTTATTCGTGACGTTTTTTCACCCTTTACACCTACATACTATGCCTCACAAATTGTATACTATCCCACCTTTATTTTAAGTCAGATAACTAATAAGCAGCGGATGTATGCAGAAATACGATATTAAGACCTTTCAAGGGTTGATCCTTGCGCTTCAAGATTATTGGGCGCGTCAGGGCTGCGTTATTATTCAGCCTCTGGATATGGAAGTGGGTGCCGGTACTTTTCACCCTATGACGTTCCTACGTTCTTTAGGTCCAGAGCCAATGAGTAGCGCCTATGTTCAACCGTGCCGTAGACCGACCGATGGTCGTTACGGTGAGAACCCAAACCGCTTACAACATTACTATCAGTTCCAAGTAATGCTTAAGCCTTCACCTGACAATATTCAGGAGTTGTACTTGGGCTCTTTGAAAGAGTTAGGTTTCGATCCGCTGGTTCATGACATTCGCTTCGTAGAAGACAACTGGGAATCACCCACGCTTGGTGCATGGGGTCTAGGTTGGGAAGTGTGGCTAAACGGCATGGAAGTAACTCAGTTTACGTACTTCCAGCAGGTAGGCGGTCTAGAGTGTAAGCCTGTTACCGGCGAAATTACCTACGGCTTAGAGCGACTCGCCATGTACGTTCAAGGTGTCGATAGTATCTACGACCTGGTTTGGACTGACGGCCCTATGGGCAAAGTGACCTATGGCGATGTGTTCCATCAAAACGAAGTAGAACAATCGACGTATAACTTCGAACACGCCAATGTTGAAGCTTTATTTAGAACCTTCGACGAATGTGAAGCAGAAAGCCAAAAGCTTATCGAAAACAACCTTCCACTTCCTGCCTATGAGCAGGTTATGAAGGCGTCACACGCATTTAACTTGCTTGATGCTCGTCATGCTATCTCAGTGACTGAACGCCAGCGCTATATTCTTCGCGTTCGAACGCTAGCCAAAGCGTGTGCAGAAAGCTATTACCAAGCACGTGAAGCACTTGGCTTCCCACTATGTAACAAGGAGGCATAAGCGTGCGTACAGAAAATTGTTTAGTTGAATTAGGTACTGAAGAACTCCCACCAAAAGCGCTTAAGTCTTTAGGTGAAGCCTTCGCCACGCAGTTTGAAGCTGCGCTTACGCAAGCTGACTTAAGCTTTGATTCAGTCAGCTGGTTTGCAGCCCCTCGCCGCTTAGCCGTTTATGTTTCAGGTCTTGCTGAAGGTCAGGCTGACAAAGTAGTAGAGAAACGCGGCCCAGCAGTATCAGCCGCGTTTGACGCTGACGGTAACCCTACAAAAGCAGCACAAGGTTGGGCGCGCGGTAACGGCATTGACGTTGCTGACGCAGAACGCCTTGTAACTGACAAAGGAGAGTGGTTACTTCATAAAGCCCACGTTCCAGGGCAATTAGTTGCAGAGCTTCTAGAAGGGCTGATAAACCAAGCGGTAAGCAAGCTACCTATTCCAAAGCCAATGCGTTGGGGTAATTACAACACTCAGTTTATACGCCCGGTTCACACCCTTTGCGTGCTTTACGGAAGCGAAGTGGTTAACGTTTCTGTATTGGGCCTAACAAGCGGCCGCGTTGTTCAGGGTCACCGATTCCATGGCGAAGGTCGCTTTGAACTTGATCATGCTGACAATTACGCCTCTGCCCTAGAGCAACAATATGTACTGGCAGATTTTGAGGCGCGTAAAGATAAAGTGCGTCAGCAGCTCGAAGACGCAGCGCAAAGTTTGTCGCTTAAGCCAGACTATAATGAAGACTTACTAGAAGAAATCGCGTCACTTGTAGAGTGGCCGGTCGTACTTCAAGCTGGGTTTGATGAGGCTTTCTTAGCAGTACCGAAAGAAGCGCTTATCTATACCATGAAAGACGACCAAAAATATGTGCCGCTGCTAGATAGCGATGGTGCACTTTCAAACACTTTCTTATTCGTAACGAATATCGAAAGTCGCGATGCGTCTCAAGTTATTTCTGGCAATGAAAAGGTTATCCGTCCTCGTCTTGCAGACGCTGAGTTCTTCTTTAACAGCGATAAAAAGACGACATTAGAAAGCCGCCTTGAAAGCTTAGAAACCGTGTTGTTCCAAAAACAGCTTGGTACGCTAAAAGAAAAGTCTGAGCGTATATCTGCCCTATCGGCGTTTATCGCGTCGCAAATAGATGCGAATGAAACACAAGCTGCACGAGCAGGTCTTCTAGCTAAAACCGACTTAATGTCGAACATGGTTATGGAGTTCCCAGACGTTCAAGGTGTTATGGGTAAATACTATGCGCTAAACGACGGTGAAGATGCGCCTGTTGCAGAAGCACTGTATGAACAATACATGCCGCGATTTGCTGGTGACGCACTTCCTAGTTCAGGCGTTAGCGCGTCGGTCGCGCTTGCGGACAAACTAGATACTCTTGTGGGTATTTTTGGTATTGGCCAGTTACCTAAGGGTGATAAAGACCCATTTGCGCTTCGTCGTGCAGCTATCGGTGTACTACGTATTGTCACTGAGCTGTCACTGCCGCTAGATCTTGAAACGCTAGTAAGCAAAGCTATCGATGTGTATGGCGATAAGTTAACAAATGCTGAAACACAATCTCAGGTTGTTGATTTTGTATTGGGTCGATTTACTGCGCTCCTACAAGATCAAGCTATCGCCATTGACGTTATTCAGGCCGTTGCTGCTCGTCGCCCTACTAAGCCAGCTGACTACTTAGCCCGAGTTCATGCGGTAGATAAGTTCAGAGCATTGGAAGAAGCCGAAGCGCTAGCTGCCGCTAACAAGCGTGTTGCAAACATCCTTGCTAAGCAGAACGTTGAAGTGACAGACACAGTGAATATTGATGAGTCACTGTTAGCTGAAGAAGCTGAAAAAGCGCTTTACGTTGAGCTGAAAGCCGCACAGAAAGAAGTTGATATTGCTGTTCCTTCACAGGACTACACGCGTATTCTTACTGCGCTTGCAACCTTACGTAATGTAATCGATAACTTCTTCGATAACGTAATGGTTATGGCTGATGACGAAGCGGTTAAGAATAACCGACTTGCTTTACTGTCGCTTTTAAGGCAACTTTTCCTTACTACCGCAGATATATCTATTCTCGCGAAGTCGTAGGCTAGTAAGAGTTAGCGCGGTTTTATGCCGCGAAAAACAAAGAGCCCAGCCCTAACGTTGGGCTTTTTTATAAATGGAGACGCTGTGAAAAAGTTATTAACTATTGCTTCTATGTGCATAGCACTTTCAGCATGCTCAAGCAGTGGAAGTTTTAAAATTCCAGAAATAGCACCAGACGTGCCTCGCATTCAATTCGAAAACATGTTTCTTAGAGGTGTATTTAACTGGTGGGAGGCTGACCCAAGTTACAAGTTCAAACGATCAAATTCAGGCTGGACAGTGGACGTTGAACTCATAGCCGACGGACAACCTTATGATTTTAGGTTGTCAGATGCAAAATGGACGCCCTCACAAAGCTGTGGCGGCAAATATAAAGGGCAGCCTGTAATGTTAGGCTCCACTGTTTATTTAGTCTGTGAACAGGGCTCAGAGAACTTGCAATTTACCCCCTCCTCAACTGGCACCTATCGCTTTACAGCAACAGCAGCAAGTGCGGGGGAAGTCGCTCTGGTTGTTTCTAAAGTTTAGACTTGAGTGCCGTGTAGTAGTAGCGGCATTCACTAATCCTTTTTTCATTGTAAAGACTCTTGCCTCACATTCAATGCCAATAAAAAGTTCTCTGTTTTGTACGAGTAATTCACCTGAGCTTAGGCACAAAAAAAGCGACCCGTTGGTCGCTTTTTTCAAATAGCGAAAAGCTCTACACGTCTAAGTTTTCCACTTTCAGCGCGTTAGCTTCGATAAACTCTCGACGAGGCTCAACTTGGTCACCCATCAATGTAGTGAACAGCTGGTCACAACCAATAGCATCCTCAATGGTAACTTGAAGCATACGGCGACTTTCTGGGTCCATGGTGGTTTCCCATAGTTGCTCAGGGTTCATCTCACCTAGCCCTTTATAGCGCTGAATGTATTGGCCGCGTTTCGCTTCATTCATTAGCCACTCTAGGGCTTCTTTGAAAGACTCAACTGGCTGTCTACGTTCGCCACGCTGGATGTAAGCGTCTTTACCCATCATGTCATTGATAGCAAGGTTAAGCTCTTTAAGGCGCTGATATTCAGACGACTCGATAAACTCATGATCGATAACGTACTCATAATCGATACCGTGCATACGCATAATGATTGTAATGTAGTACTCGCTAAGCTCAGCATCAGTGCGAATTTCATAACGGTATGTAGCACCATCGTTTTCGCGCTCTGTAAGCTGCTCTACGAAGTGTTTCGCCACATGCTCTAGTGCGGATTGATCTTTAAGGTCTTCAAGGTTTAGCGTAGGCGTGTAAAGCATTCTGTAGAGGATAGATGCAGGCATAAGACGTTTCATACGTGCAATCATCTTCTCTACCGATTGGTACTGCTTAACAAGGTTTTCAAGGCCTACACCACTAATACCTGGGTCTTCATCGCTGGTGTGCAAAGACGCACCGTCAATTGCGATTGATGTTAGGTAGTTAGTTAGCGCATCGTCATCTTTAAGATACTGCTCTTGTTTACCCTTCTTCACTTTGTATAGCGGTGGCTGTGCAATATATACATATCCACGCTCAATGATTTCAGGCATTTGACGATAGAAAAATGTGAGTAGAAGCGTACGAATGTGAGAACCATCTACGTCAGCATCGGTCATGATAATGATGCTGTGATAGCGTAATTTTTCAGGGTCATACTCGTCACGACCGATACCACAACCTAGTGCCGTGATAAGCGTCGCAACTTCCTGAGAAGAAAGCATCTTATCAAAACGCGCTTTCTCAACGTTTAGGATTTTACCTTTAAGCGGCAAAATAGCTTGGTTTTTACGGTTACGACCCTGCTTAGCTGAACCGCCCGCAGAGTCACCCTCCACTATGTATAATTCACTAAGTGCAGGATCTTTTTCCTGACAGTCAGCTAGCTTGCCCGGCAGACCAGCCAAGTCGAGCGCACCTTTACGGCGTGTCATTTCACGGGCCTTTCGTGCAGCTTCACGGGCACGAGCAGCATCAATAATCTTACCCGCAATGATTTTACTTTCTGCTGGGTTTTCTAATAAGAACTCTGCTAGCTTTTCATTCATTGCCGATTCAACAGCTGGACGAACTTCAGAAGATACAAGCTTATCTTTAGTCTGTGAGCTGAATTTTGGATCTGGTACTTTAACGGAAATAACCGCGGTTAGACCTTCACGCGCGTCGTCACCACTGGCATTCGTTTTAGCCTTTTTGTTCAGGCCTTCCTTTTCCATGTAGTTATTCAATGTACGCGTCAACGCTCCACGGAAGCCCGCCAAGTGAGTACCGCCGTCGCGCTGAGGAATATTGTTGGTGAAACAGAACACGTTTTCTTGGAAGCTATCGTTCCATTGCATCGCTACTTCTACTGCAATACCGTCTTCTTGTTCACTGCTGAAATGAAACACTTTCTGGTGAACAGGTGTTTTCTTTTCATTTAGGTACTCAACGAAAGCTTTGATACCACCTTCGTACATGAAGTGGTCTTCTTTTCCATCGCGTTCGTCTTTCAAGCGAATAGACACACCAGAGTTCAGGAATGATAGTTCACGAAGACGTTTAGCAAGAATATCGTAGTGGTAAAGCGTATCTGTGAAGGTGTCTGAACTTGGCCAGAAACGGATCATAGTTCCCGTTTTGTCAGTATCGCCTGTTACGGCTAGTGGCGCCTGTGGAACACCATGATGATATTCTTGTTCATGCGCTTTACCACCGCGACGAATACGAAGCTTCAATCGGCTTGAAAGTGCGTTTACTACTGATACACCTACACCGTGCAAACCGCCCGATACTTTATAAGAGTTATCGTCGAACTTACCGCCGGCGTGAAGAACCGTCATAATAACTTCAGCTGCAGACACACCCTCTTCTGGGTGCAACTCAGTTGGTATACCACGTCCATCGTCAGACACAGATACTGAGCCATCGCTGTGAATGAGCACAGTAATCTCAGAACAATGTCCAGCAAGTGCTTCATCGATAGAGTTATCGACCACCTCGAAAACCATGTGGTGTAATCCGGTACCATCATCAGTATCACCGATATACATACCAGGACGCTTTCTTACGGCATCTAATCCTTTAAGTACTTTAATACTGGACGAGTCGTAGTTGTTCTCTGCTGACATACTAGCTTTTACTCCTCTTTCACGCTTCCATGTTCCACGTGAAACATTTTCTTTTCGTTGTATTTTTGTATAAAAGCGAGTTGCGTGGATTCTATTGCAGTAACGAAAACCTGCGTATCCATTTTGAGCAACCCATCAATAAATTGTTCTCTTTTATCGGCATCTAGTTCGGCACCAACGTCATCAAGTAAAAAGATACTTTTACGCTGCGTTGCCGTGTTAAATAGCTTAGTCTGTGACATTTGAAGCGCTGCCACAGCCATTCTAAGCTGCCCTCTCGATAAAAGCTCCTGAGCATTAACACCATTCACTTTTAGCCTTAAATCGGCTTTATGGGGCCCAGAAGAGGTGTGTCCTATTTTACCATCATACTCACGTTTTTTAACTAGGCTTTCCGATAAACCGACATCTTTTTCCCACCCTTTATAGTAACTCAATTCCACATCGAAGTTAGGAAGAAATTCTTGCGCGTACTGCTTAAAAATAGGTGTCAGGGTATCCACATATCCCTGACGAGTAGCAGATAATGACTCACCTAGTTCAGCAAACTGCGACTCCCAATATTGGTTTTGTGGTGCGCTTAAATTTGCCTGCTGTTTCAGCAACGCATTTCTATGCTTTAGAAATTTACCGTACTGATTTGCAAGCGATTGAAACTGATGTTCCACGTGAAACAATCCCCAATCACAAAACCGACGGCGCTCGGATGGCGAACCAATAATAAGGTCAGTGCTCTGCGGAGTAAAAAGCTGAAGCGGTACCAGGCTGACTAAATCTGATAACTTATTTGAATGCTCACCGTTAATACTACAGGTGAATGTCTCATTTCGACTTCGTTGAAAGCCTAGCTTTAATTTATCCCCTTCTTCGGTTCTGCATGACGCGAAAACACTGAAGCTGTCTTTTTCATTTTGAATAACCGAGCTGTGCTTATTTGTTCTAAAAGAACGTCCAAAACCAAGGTAGTAAAGTGCCTCGATTAGCGAAGATTTCCCACTCCCATTTACCCCTTTAATGATGGTTAAAGCTGGTGAAGGAGAAAGTGATACGGAAGTAAGATTACGAAACTGTGTAATCTGGACGCGGTCCAGTTTCATGAGGTCACACTGATGAAAGAAATGAAGCGAGGAGTATCAACACTCATCGCTTCTTGAATTGATAACTTAAATAACAAAATAACGTGGAATATGCGAAACGCTGCAAACACTTAATGTAGTAGTGACTACAGTCGCATTGGCATAATAACGTATAACGCGGCGTCATCAGCATCATCTTCGATTAGCGCACTTGCGTTTGAGTCTGATAGGCTAACTTTAACACCATCAGATCCAAGCGCATTCAATACGTCAATTAAATAGGCAACGTTAAAGCCAATTTCTAAATCGTCACCTTGATATTGAACATCAACGATTTCTTCCGCTTCTTCTTGCTCTGGGTTATTAGCCGTTATCTTAAGCTCACCAGAAGACAAGTTTAATCGTACGCCTCTAAACTTTTCGTTAGATAGAATGGCCGCACGTGAAAATGCTTCTTTTAATACGGCTTTGCTCGCAATAATTTCCTTGTCACCATTTTGAGGTAAAACACGGCGATAATCAGGAAATCTACCATCAACTAATTTCGAAGTGAAAATGAAATCGTTTGAGAAAATTCGAAGATGGTTGGCGCCTATTTGCACCTTAAGAGATTTATCATCTTCGCTAATAAGACGAGAAATTTCTAACACGCCTTTACGTGGAATAATCACCTGACGAGATGGCAAAGCGGTCTCGTAGTTTAGGCGACAAAGAGCAAGACGGTGACCGTCTGTTGCAACGGTACGAATGATATTCTCTTCCGTTTCAAGGGACATACCATTTAAGTAATAACGTACGTCTTGTTGAGCCATTGAGAAGCTCGTTGCATCGATAAGACGTTTTAGATCACTGCACGATAATTCAAACTCAACTTCGCCTTCCCAGTCTTCTAGATTTGGGTAGTCGTTGGCAGATAAAGTAGAAAGCGTATAACGACCTCGACCGGCACGAATAAGTGCTTTGCTGCCGTCTAACGAGAAATGAATATCTGTTCCTTCAGAAATACCGCGAATAATATCAAACAGCTTTTTAGCAGGAACAGTAATTTCACCTTCCGTGAATTCACCTTCTAATTTCACGCTAGAAATTAGTTCTACCTCTAAATCTGTACCAGTAAGCCAAAGTGCGTCCTCACTTACTTTGATGAGAACATTGGAAAGAATTGGCAGTGTGTGTCTACGCTCTACAGCACCAGATACCAACTGTAGGGGTTGTAAAAATTGTTCGCGGCTTATAGTAAATTTCATCGCAGTGCTATCTCGCCTCTAAGGTCGTGGTGTTAGGAAGACAAAGTCCTAATGAGGTTCTTATAGTCCTCTTTTATATCATGACTTTCTTCTCTTAGCTGCTCTATTTTTCTACAAGCGTGTAAAACCGTAGTGTGGTCTCGTCCACCAAACGCGTTTCCTAGTTCAGGTAAACTGTGGTTGGTAAGTTCTTTAGCCAGCGCCATCGCGACTTGGCGAGGACGCGCTACACTACGACTACGTCGTTTAGACAAAATATCAGCTACTTTTATCTTATAATAATCTGCGACGGTTTTCTGAATATTATCAACGGTTACTAATTTTTCTTGAAGCGCGAGAAGGTCTCGAAGGGCTTCGCGAACGAAATCAATAGTGATAGGGCGACCGGTAAAGTTTGCGTTAGCAATAACACGGTTAAGTGCCCCCTCGAGCTCACGTACGTTTGAACGCAATCGCTTAGCTATAAAGAACGCCACTTCATTAGGTAAGTGAATCCGGTTCTCTGCCGCTTTGCGCATCAAAATAGCCACTCGGGTTTCAAGCTCTGGTGGCTCTATAGCAATAGTTAAACCCCAACCGAAGCGCGATTTCAATCGATCCTCTACCCCATCAATCTCTTTAGGATATCTATCAGAAGTAAGTATGATTTGTTGGTTACCTTCAAGAAGCGCATTGAACGTGTGGAAGAACTCTTCTTGTGAACGCTCTTTATTAGCAAAGAATTGAATATCATCGATAAGTAACGCATCAACGCTGCGATAGAAGCGCTTAAAGTCCTCTATCGCGTTATTTTGTAGTGCCTTAACCATATCCTGCACGAAACGCTCTGAATGCATATACACAATTTTAGCGTCACCGTTATTAGCTACGATGCCATTACCCACTGCATGTAATAAGTGAGTTTTACCTAAGCCCGTACCACCGTAAATAAACAGTGGGTTGTAAGAACCGCCTGGGTTATTTGCGACTTGAGTTGCAGCCGCACGTGCTAGCTGGTTAGATTTACCTTCGACAAAGTTGTCGAATTGATAAGTCGGATTAATATTACTTTTATGCTTCATCGCCTCAGGGATCGGGATCACTTTCGGCGGTGTAGACGATCTTGGCGCTTGATCTGCGTATGCATTATATCCATTACGGTCGTGGTTTTGCGCACCGCGATCATTTAGATCCATACCCTGTGTGTATGAAGGTGATTTTGAAAACGCATTGTTTTGTCCTTGATCACCCGCTTGGCTTGCCGATGATGGCATACCGCTATTCGACATTGGTGAATAAGACGATGTGTGCTGCCCATTACTGCCGCTGTGAACAGGCTGATTACTAGTATTATAGTTCTGATACCCTTGACCGCCCGCAGGTGCACTAGGCTTACTTGGTTGATTATTAGGCGTATTTGGAGCAGGCGAAGATCCGCTGGTACTTACAGGCTGACTACGGCTTACGCTGTGACGATTCATCACTTCTAAACGCAATTGTGGTGCGTCACTTCCGGCAAACTCTTTTAGTAGTGCGGTAATATTATTCAGGTACTTGTCTCTTACCCAATCAAGTACAAAGCGATTGGGAGCATAGAGTGCAACCACGCCTTGTTGTTCTTCACAAACAAGCGGTCGTATCCACATACTAAACTGCTGCGTTGGTAATTCTTGACGCAATCTTTCAAGGCATTGGTTCCACAAGGACATGGTACGTAGTTAGCTCCCGTAACTCGCTAGAAAAACCAACTCCTGAAAAGCCAAGCATAAAGAAAGCAGGCACTAAAAAGCGCCATTAGAAGAAAATAGCGTTGGAAGTGTTGGGTAGCAGCGAGAAATTAAGTTATCGTTTTAATCGCTGTGGATTATCTTACTTTATCAACACAATGTAAATGGCGATCCCGATCGATCTTTTCGATCAAAACAACAAGTAACTGATTAGTATGCTTTTTTCTTTTAGATCAAATCAAACTATAACGAGAAAAATTCATTCTAAATTTGTGCTAAAAAACCGTTAGATCACCTTGCTTTTTATATCTATCTCTGTGTTTTTCACAACGCACTGTGGATAACCTAACCAAATTTTACGCGTTATTCACAGACGATTTGTACGAAAACTGCGTTATCGATTAAGCTATCGATTAGAAAATGCAAAAATTGTTCACTTATTCATCCGAAAAGCGAGAATATGCATTGACAGCACGCCCCGAGATCTCTAGAATTCAGCGTCCTTTTTCGATGGGCTTTTCTGGTGAAAACACCACATTGTTCTGGCAACAGCATAATGTGTTACCAAAAACGCCTATGTTTAACTAAATATAAGTGAGACTTTGGTCATGAAAAGAACATTTCAACCGAGCAATCTAAAGCGCAAGCGTTCTCACGGTTTTCGTGCTCGTATGGCGACTAAAAATGGTCGTAAAGTACTAGCAGCTCGCCGTGCAAAAGGCCGCGCTCGTCTTTCAGCTTAATTGAAAGACGCCAAAGTGGGCGAGAATAATTTTTCTAGGGAGTTACGTCTGTTAACTCCCACCCACTTTACCTATGTGTTTGATAACGCAACCCCAGCTGTATCTCCCTCTTTTACTGTTCTAGCCAGAAAAAACACACTTTCAACTCCTCGTTTAGGCATTACGCTCGCGAAAAAACGTATCCGTAAAGCTCACGATAGAAATCGTTTGAAGCGATTAGTCAGAGAAAGTTTTAGGCATAAACAGCACAACTTACCCAATGTTGATATTATCGTTATTGGCAAGTCTGGCGCTGACAACCTTAGCAACCAAGAAGTTTTCGCTACATTGGACAAGCTATGGAAAAAATTAAACAAGCGTTGCGGCAACTCTTAATTGCAGTGCCTTTGGCATTGATAAAATTTTATCAATGGTTCATTTCCCCTATGTTAGGGCAACGATGTCGTTTCCATCCTTCTTGTTCTTGGTATGCTATAGACGCATTAAAAACGCACGGATTAGTAAAAGGCGGTTGGTTATCTATTAAACGCATATTAAAATGCCACCCTTTGCATGCCGGCGGATATGATCCAGTGCCGGAAAAACAACAAGATAAACACTCAAAATAAAGAGACCTCTATGGAATCGCAACGTAGTTTTCTGATAATTGGCCTTGCGCTAGTTAGCTTTTTGCTTTGGCAATCATGGCAAAAAGATTATGGGCCACAGCCAGTTGTGCCTGTTGAGCAACAACAAACGCAAGAGACATCACAAGGCGTACCGTCATTTAATGAAAATGGCAGCGAAGATGTACCTAGTAGTGATAGCGTTCCTGCTGCACAACCTATCGCAGCGGCGCAAAGCTCAAACCGCATTATTGAAGTAAAAACCGATACGCTTGATTTACGCATCGATTTGCTAGGCGGCGATGTAGTATCAGCAGACTTACTTAAGTTTCCGGTAGAGCAAGGTTCGGATATTCCTTACAGCCTACTTCGCTCTGGCAACGGTCTTTATGTAGCGCAAAGTGGCCTAATAGGTGCTCAAGGGCCTGATGCAAGCAGCAGTGGCCGCCCGGTGTATAATGCACAAAGTGACTATTATGAAATGACTGGCGACACCCTTGTTATTCCTCTTACATGGAAAAACAACCAAGGCTTGTCAGTTACCAAAACCTTCACTTTCACTAAAGGTCAGTACGACGTAAACGTGAGCTATAGCGTTGAAAATGGTACTGGCAGCGCAGCAACGGTTCAGCCGTATGCACAGCTTAAACAAGTGATGGAGTTTGAAGACGACAGCAACATGTTTATGCCAACGTACCGTGGTGCTGCATATTCAACAGAAGATGACCGCTACCAGAAGTACTCGTTTGACGAGATTGAAGATGACAACCTACGCGAAACCACGAAAGCGGGTTGGGTTGGCATGCTTGAACATTACTTTGTATCAGCATGGGTACCTTCACAAGAGCAAACTAACACGCTTTATTCTCGTAACCTGAAAAATCAGTATGCGGTAATTGGTGTATTGTCTCCGTCTGAAAGCGTAGCGCCTGGTGAAACCAAAACCCTTGCATCTACCCTTTACATGGGTCCTAAAGATCAAGAAAGCCTAGCGAAGATTGCGCGCGGATTAGACCTAACCGTTGATTACGGTATTCTTTTCTGGATTTCACAGCCGCTGTTCGCCCTTCTTACCTTCCTTCATGGCCTAGTTAATAACTGGGGTGTGGCAATTATCCTTATCACTATTGTAGTAAAAGGCGCGATGTACTGGCTAACTAAGAAGCAATACGAGTCAATGGCACGTATGCGCAACTTAGCACCTAAGATGCAGCAGCTAAAAGACCGTTTTGGCGACGACAGACAAAAAATGTCTCAAGCTATGATGGAGCTTTACCGCAAAGAGAAAGTAAACCCAATGGGCGGTTGCTTACCTCTTCTTCTGCAAATGCCTATCTTCCTTGCGCTTTACTGGGTACTGATGGAAAGTGTTGAACTACGTCACGCAGACTTTGTGCTTTGGATCACTGACCTTTCTACAAAAGACCCATACTTTGTGCTGCCAATTCTAACTGGCGCAAGTATGTACCTATTGCAAAAACTTCAGCCAACCACCATTACTGATCCAATGCAGCAGAAAATCATGCAATGGATGCCGGTAGCAATGAGTGTATTCTTCCTGTGGTTCCCTGCAGGTCTGGTACTATACTGGCTAGTCAGTAACGTGATTACCTTGGTTCAAGCCAAAATGATTTATGCTTCAATGGAGAAGCGGGGCATCAGCAGTAAATAACACGCTGATCAATGAATTATACAGCCCGCCTATGCGGGCTGTTTTGTCTTAAGAGGAATAACCTGTGCCATCATTTGATATTGTTTCTGAAATCAACATGGAAGAAGTACGCAACGCCACTGAAAACGCAAGCCGTGAGCTATCAACGCGTTTCGACTTTCGCGGTATTGATGCGAGCTTTGAGTACAAAGATAAAACCGTGGTCATGAAAGCTGAAGCTGAATTCCAACTTCAGCAAATGGAAAGCATGTTTAGAACGGCGATGTCTAAACGTAACGTCGACACTTCATCTATGGATGTTAAACCCTACGATGCCCACGGTAAAACTTACCGTCAGACCATTACCTTTAAAGAAGGTATTGAGCAGCCGATGGCGAAGAAGATTGTGAAGCTGGTGAAAGACGCCAAAATCAAAGTGCAAACGGCTATTCAAGGCGAAGAACTTCGCGTAACAGGTAAAAAGCGTGATGATTTGCAGCAAGTGATTTCGCTAGTTAAAGAGTCGAACTTAGGCCAACCTTTCCAATTTAAGAACTTCCGCGACTAATTATGGAATCACTCACCCTTTCTACCGACACTATTACCGCACAAGCGACAGCACCCGGTCGTGGCGGCGTAGGTATTGTGCGTGTTTCAGGTCCTAAGGCTAAAGCTATCGCAGAGGCGTTAGTACCAAGCGCACTAACACCACGTCTTGCGACCTATACGCCGTTTGTTGATGCTAACAACAGCGTAATAGACCAGGGCATAGCACTGTTTTTTAAAGGGCCTAACTCATTTACCGGTGAAGATGTACTTGAACTGCAGGGCCATGGCGGTCAAGTTGTCATGGACATGCTGATTGATGCCGTGCTTGCAACGGGCCATGCCCGGCTTGCCAATCCAGGTGAATTCAGTGAACAAGCCTTTTTAAATGATAAATTAGACCTTGCGCAAGCAGAGGCGATTGCCGACTTGATTGATGCAAGTTCTAAACAGGCAGCAAAAAGTGCGCTGCGCTCGCTACAGGGTGAGTTTTCTACACAAATTCAAACGCTATCTGACCAAATCGTGCATCTTCGTATGTACGTAGAGGCGGCCATCGATTTTCCTGAAGAAGAAATTGATTTCTTATCTGATGGGAAAGTATCAGGTGACTTAAGCGCAATTATGCAAAGCTTAACCAAAGTGCGCGAACAGGCTAAACAAGGCACCTTGTTGCGCGAAGGTATGCAGGTGGTGATTGCGGGGCGACCTAACGCCGGTAAATCGAGCTTATTAAACGCCCTGGCAGGACGAGATAGCGCCATTGTTACCGATATCGCTGGTACCACGCGAGACGTGCTTAAAGAGCATATTCACATTGATGGTATGCCGGTGCACATTATCGACACAGCAGGACTTCGAGAAAGCCCAGATAAAGTGGAACAAATTGGTATTGAGCGCGCGTGGCAAGCTATCAATGAAGCGGACCACGTATTATTCGTTGTAGACTCTACCGCAACTGCTGTTATCGACCCTTATGAAATATGGCCAGAATTTATGGCCCGATTGCCACAAGGCATCCCCGTTACCGTAGTTCGTAACAAGGCCGACCTTAGTACCTTAGATATTGGACAAAGCACGGTTGCCACCGAGCAAGGTGATATCTCAGTCATTAATCTATCAGCCAAAGAAGGTAGCGGAGTCGACACGCTAAAAGCACATCTGGCAAAAACCATGGGCTTCGATACTACAACTGAAGGTCAATTTATCGCGCGCAGACGACACATAGACGCACTCGACCAAGCCTACAGTTATGTAAGCACAGGCGAACAACAACTGCATGACGCTATGGCGGGTGAGTTGCTTGCTGAAGAATTGCGCTTGGCTCACCAGGCACTATGTGAGATAACCGGTGAATTCACGTCAGACGACCTACTTGGTAAGATTTTTTCATCGTTCTGTATTGGTAAATAGCGCAACCAATAAAGTTATAAGTAAGATGGTGAATAACGTAACGGATAAGCCGTACTTACGTTAAGACGACAATTGTAAATAGAGAAGCGACCCAGTAATGAGCAAGCATTTTGAAATCATCGTCGGCACCATGTTAGGTGCCGCAGAATATGTGGCTGATGCCATTGCGGCAAAACTTGATGCGAGCGGGCACACCCACACTATTCACGCTGAACCAAATTTAGATGAGATTAAAACAGAATCAACGTGGATCGTGTGTACATCAACACACGGTGCTGGCGAATTACCTGACAACATCCAGCCGTTCGCAAAGCAGTTAGAGGGCGCAGATTTAAGCGCAGTAAATGCCTACGTTATTGGGCTAGGTGACACCAGTTACGACACCTTTTGTTTCGGCGCAAAAGAAATGGAAAAGCATATTAAAAACGCAGGTGGCACGTTAATTACCGACGCGCTATACATCGATGTGCTAGAACACCCTATCCCTGAAGATGCCGCCGTGGAATGGTTTGACGAAAAGCTGGCCAATGCTTAACAAGCTTTTTTACGTGGAACCAATGCGATGAACAGCAACCTTACCCAAGCTGAACTAGCGGCGTTGCAATCTCCCCTTTCTAACGATTGCCGGGTACTGTATTTACTTGGGCTTCGAACAGGTGCAAATTCGGCAACGACATCGTCAGCACCTATTGATTATAAGCAATTATTGAACTTGCTAAACGGCGACAGCAAAGACGAGCCTTACCAACGCGGTCGTCAAATCAATAGCTTGGTGAAGCAGCTTGAACAAGTGGGTTTGGTTGCCCTGCCCCTTGAACTTGATCTAGAGCACACAATCAACGGGAAAACCTTACTTCTTCCGCTTATAAGCGAGCCACAATCGGACTTCGACCAACTACATGCCCGTCATAGCGCCATGACCCCTAATTGGACGCCCAATAAAGCGTTGTTTGAAGAAATGGCCTCGCTACTGGGTATTATCGATAAAACATTTGATGACAACGAGGTGGGTGAATTCATTGCCTATTGGTTAGGAAGACCTAGTTCAGTATTTAGCGAATTCCAATGGACACAAAAGTTTGCCAACAATATCAAGCGCAAGCGTCTCGCTTCAGGCTACGCCCCAACAAAAGTAGTGGGAACGCAACAAGTGAAAGTTGCAGCCGGCATAGAAGCAGATGATAATGCTAGAAAGCTGGTGGAAAAGTATGCCGCAACTAAGAAGAGTTAATTCGTTATGGATCGTATAACCGACAAAATTGCTAATTTAGCGAGAGCGCTCAACAAAGACGTCGATCCCAATCGTGAATACATCGACTATAAAACGCTTCGTAAGCAGTACGAGGCGAAAGCGAACGAAGAAGTATCACAACTACAGCAGCGTAGTAAAAAAGCGCGTGTAGAGGCTATTCATGGCCGTTCTGATCTGAATCCTAAATGGACCTTCGCCAACTTAGTTGAAGACAGTGACGATGTGATTGAAGCCGTATCTATAGCTCAGTCTTTTATTGCTGCCCATGACGACCCTGCATGGCGTCAAAGCGGCTCGCATATGATGCTGTTTTACGGCGATTACGGACGTGGTAAATCACATATCGCCGGCGCCATAGCCCATCAACTTATAGAGCAGTACGAAATTTCAGTACTTTATCGTCAACTGTCTACACTGCTTGAAATGCGCAATTTCTCGTTTGATTTTGGGGCTTCGGACAACGCGGGGCAGCGCTTCAGGGAGATCAATCAGGAACTGCTAGACGTTGATCTTCTTATTCTTGATGAGGTGTGTGTAAACGAAAGCGTGTTAAAGAAAAATGCGCAGAGTTGGTTTGGTAACCTGCTAAGACAACGCTTGGTAAACAAGAAAAACTGTATTTTGATCACCAATCACAATTTAGCCGAACTTGAAAATGCCCTTGGCCCCTATTGTTTTGAGTCGATAAAAGAATACGATACCTATAAGGTTAGGTTCCAAGGCCCAAGCCGCCGTGAAGGCTTAACCATTGAACAAGAAGACATGCAAGGCTCTGTTTCACAGCCACGCTATCAACCCAACCAGGTGCGCTAATAGCACCTGGTTTCCTCTCTCTCGAAACCTAGCCTTTACTCTGCTAGGTCTTTTCCTTCATTAAACCTTATTGCATGTTCCTGTTGTGCCAGGTAATAGCGAATCACTTAGCCTATTGATCACACTTTTACCAAAACAATACGGTTTTAATTCATAGATACACTCAACGATCTCCTTCAGTCAAACAAATAACCATTCTTACAGACTGACTTCTTCCTTGTAAAAGTGACTGTATTTTGGTCATCTTCTATGTTTTTCTCCTGAAAAATGGTCTGTTTTGATAAAATAATCTTGTCGTCCATAAAAACGTGCACATTTTTTGAAGGTGTTGATAAATGCGATCGGGCGATCTAATCACAGCTTTTGGAAAAGATCTCCTCCACAATGTGATCACGCTATAACGCACGTATCTACACGATCTTTTGAGCGCGATACATAAATAGCAAACATTTTATCCCCAGTTGGATCACATCTTGATCACCCCTGTGGATAGGATCCTACAAACCACTGTGCATAAGCTTTGATCGAAAAAAGAATAACTTTTCAAACGATTCGGGGTGTGGATAAAAAGGCCATTTATACACAAGTTTGAGGTAGGGTTATGGATCGGGGTTTCCCAATGTTATTGATCGCGTAACTTGATGATCTTTATGTGCTTTGATCGGTTACCCACAGATCTTGATGATCCTAATAAAAGTAAAAATAAACAGATCTAAAAGAGATCTTAAGATCTTATAATTCGATCACACCTTTTCAAAAACAGGTTTTGAGGAAAATTTAATCATTTTCTTTATCCAATAAGTCAGATAAAATACGCGCCCTTTTTTCAGCAGTCTCTGCGTGAGAAAAATTAGTTTTTAATCGGCTTATCGTAAGTTAATAGTGAGGTTTAACCATGTTTTATGCTGAAGCATTTGATGTCATCGTTGTAGGTGGTGGACATGCAGGTACAGAAGCGGCACTTGCAGCTGCTCGCATGGGTGCAAATACGCTGTTGCTCACTCACAATATTGAGACGATAGGCCAGATGTCGTGTAACCCTGCGATTGGTGGGATCGGTAAAGGCCATCTTGTAAAAGAGATCGATGCGTTAGGTGGTGCAATGGCACTGGCTATCGACAAAGGTGGTATTCAGTTTAGAACATTGAATTCTTCTAAAGGCCCGGCTGTTCGTGCAACGCGTGCGCAAGCGGACCGTACGCTTTACAAAAACGCTATTCGCGACATTGTTGAAAATCAAGAAAACCTAACCTTGTTCCAACAGAGCGTTGACGATCTGATTGTTGAAAACGATCAGGTATGCGGTGTTGTTACGCAAATGGGCTTGAAGTTTAAAGCTAAGTCAGTGGTACTGACAGTGGGTACTTTCCTTGGCGGAACCATACACATTGGCTTGGAAAACTATCGCGGCGGTCGTGCCGGCGATCCACCGTCTATCGCACTTGCAGATAGACTACGTGCCCTTCCGTTTCGTGTTGACCGTTTAAAAACTGGGACACCAGCAAGACTTGATGCTCGCTCGTTAGATTTTTCTGTAATGCAGCCTCAACCTGGTGACAATCCTACGCCGGTATTTTCGTTCATGGGTGATAGAACCATGCACCCTACACAGATCCCGTGCTATATCACCCACACTAACGAAAAAACCCACGATATCATTCGCGGGGGATTAGATCGCTCACCCATGTTTACTGGGGTAATCGAAGGTATCGGACCGCGCTATTGCCCAAGCATCGAAGATAAGATCACTCGTTTTGCAGACAAGACATCGCATCAAATTTTCGTTGAGCCTGAAGGTTTAAACAGCATTGAAGTTTATCCAAATGGTATTTCAACCAGTTTGCCATTTGACGTACAGATGAACCTTGTCCGCTCGATCAAAGGTTTTGAAAATGCGCACATTGTTCGCCCGGGTTATGCGATTGAATATGATTTCTTTGACCCACGCGATCTGAAACAAACACTGGAAACGAAGTTTATTCGAGGTTTGTTCTTTGCTGGCCAAATTAACGGTACCACTGGCTATGAAGAAGCGGGTGCGCAAGGGTTAGTAGCAGGCGCAAACGCAGCGCTACAAGTTCAAGAAAAAGACCCGATGATTTTACGCCGCGATCAAGCATACATGGGCGTACTTATCGACGACTTAGCTACCATGGGTACGAAAGAACCGTACCGCATGTTCACTAGCCGTGCAGAATACAGACTTCTGCTTCGTGAAGACAATGCCGATAGCCGCTTAACCGCGATGGGCCGAGAGATTGGTCTTGTTGATGATACGCGCTGGGCGAAATTTAACGACAAGATGGAAGCGGTAGAAAGTGAGCTACAGCGTTTACGCAGTCAGTGGATCCACCCTGATCACGCGGCAACGCCAGAACTCAATACCATGCTGAAAAATCCGGTGAGTCGTGAACATTCTCTTGAAGAGCTGATCCGTCGACCTGAAATGACTTACGGTCAGTTAATGGAAATTGAAAGTGTTGGCCCAGGTCTTGAAGATCCGATTGCTGCAGAGCAAGTGGAAATTCAAATTAAGTACGCTGGCTACATTGCCCGTCAAATGGATGAAATCGCGAAAACGCAGCGACACGAAAATACTTTGTTGCCGGTTGATATGGACTTCAGCAAAATTTCTGGCCTGTCGAACGAGGTTGTAGCCAAGCTAACCGAAGCCAGACCGGAAACTATTGGTAAAGCGTCGCGTATTTCGGGCATTACCCCGGCGGCCATCTCTTTACTGCTGGTTTATCTTAAAAAACACGGCATGTTGCGCAAGCAAGAGAAAATTAGTGCGTAAAACACGCGCTTAACTCAACACATTACGCGCAGCGCTTAGTTTTTCTTATTTATTCGCGTATTATGATTATCATAATTGCCTAAACTGTGCGAAAACTAGAAAAACTCGGCGCTTTTCACACCGTCCTATTACACCAATTTACATTCGTTACGCAGCGTTGATAAATTGCTGCGTTGATTAATTCAGGTGCTTTCTTCAAGCGCATTTTTATCTAGCATGAAGAACTGCATTAAGAAACGGCTGTAAATGAGCGGCAGATAATGATTTTCCGCACGTGTTTATGGTAGGGACTGTGTAAGGCAAAAGACATTAACGCGAACAGACAGATTTTTCGATGACGATACAGCAAGAATTGCACACCATTTTGGTGTCTGGACTCGATGCCCTTTCACTAGATTTAAGTGATAAGCAACAGCAGCAGCTAGTTGACTATGTGCTGCTTATGGACAAATGGAATAAGGCGTACAACCTGACCTCTGTGCGCGATCCTAAGCAAATGATGGTGAAACACATTCTAGACTCGCTGGCTATTGTGCCCTTTCTTGATGGTGACAATATCATTGATGTTGGAACGGGCCCTGGCCTTCCTGGTATGCCATTAGCTATCGCGTTTCCGGATAAATCTTTTACACTGCTTGATTCGCTAGGCAAACGTGTACGGTTTATGACCCAATGTGTGCACATGCTTGGATTAACTAACGTAACTCCTGTGCAAAGCCGCGTTGAAGAGCACAATGGCGATACGCCTTACGATATTGTGCTAAGCCGAGCTTTCGCTTCGCTAAAAGATATGTTGCACTGGTGTCAGCATCTGGTAGATTCAGAAGGTCAATTTTTGGCGCTTAAAGGTCAGTTTCCACAAGATGAGATAGACGAAGTGAGTGATCACTTCCATGTGAGCAAAACGGAAAACCTCACTGTGCCAAATTTGGTAGGCGAACGACATCTGGTTTGGCTAAAAAAGAAATAGCCGAAAAATAGAAATAGACGAGAACAGGATCTAACGTGGCTAAGGTAATCGCGATCGCAAATCAAAAAGGTGGTGTTGGAAAGACAACCACCGCAGTTAACGTGGCAGCGTCAATGGCAGCAACCAAGCGTAAGGTGTTGCTGATTGATCTCGATCCACAAGGTAATGCGACCATGGGAAGCGGCGTTGATAAATACGACGTTGAATCTACGGCATTTGAATTGTTGATTGAAGAAAAGCCAATTAACGATGTTATCGTTAAAGCGACAAGCGGCAAGTATGACCTCATCGCGGCGAACGGTGACGTAACCGCGGCAGAAATCAAGCTGATGGAAATGTTTGCCCGTGAAGTAAGACTTCGCAATGCGCTGAAGCCCGTTATGGATTACTACGATTTTGTCTTTATCGACTGCCCGCCTTCGCTAAACCAGTTAACGGTGAACGCCCTGGCAGCTGCCGATTCGGTAATGGTGCCTATGCAGTGTGAATATTACGCACTAGAAGGCCTCACTGCCCTTATGGATACCATTCAAAAATTGGCATCCGTAGTGAATCCAGAATTGAAGATTGAAGGCGTATTGCGTACTATGTACGACCCGCGCAATCGCCTTGCTAACGACGTTTCAGAACAGTTGAAGCGCCATTTTGGTGAACAGGTTTATCGCACGGTTATTCCGCGCAATGTTCGTCTAGCTGAAGCACCAAGCTTCGGTACGCCAGCGATGTACTATGATAAGTCATCGACAGGCGCTAAAGCCTACTTGGCACTGGCGGGTGAAATACTGCGTCGTAGGGACAAAACAACGCCTGCACAGGCAAAAGCAAGTTAAACTACAATAAGCTGAACACTATCAGCACATGCCATAGAGGACACTATGTCAGCACGTAAAAGAGGCCTTGGCCGCGGTTTAGATGCGCTACTCGCAACCAGCCAATCATCTGCTCAAAAAGAACAAGATGCCGCCGAGGTAAATTCAACCAACGGTGAGTTGAGTAAACTCCCTATTGAATACTTAGTGCCGGGCAAGTATCAGCCTCGTAAAGACATGTCACCTGAGGCATTAGAAGAATTAGCATCGTCCATTCGTGCGCAAGGTATTATTCAGCCTATCGTAGTGAGAAAAGTCGACGAGCACCGCTATGAAATCATTGCCGGTGAACGTCGCTGGCGAGCTTCACAACTGGCACAGCTAGACGAAGTGCCTTGTTTGGTTAAGAACGTGCCTGACGAAGCGGCAGTGGCCATTGCGCTTATCGAAAATATCCAGCGTGAAGATTTAAATGCTATGGAAGAGGCGCAAGCCCTTGACCGTTTAATGAATGAGTTCGCGCTTACCCATCAAGAAGTTGCCGAAGCGGTGGGCAAATCACGCACCACAGTGACAAATTTACTTCGTCTGAATAATTTGAACGACGACGTGAAACTGTTAGTCGAGCATGGCGATATTGAAATGGGTCACGCTAGAGCGCTGTTAGCGCTAGAAGGTGATACCCAGTCGGAAACTGCGCAAGTAGTATCGGGCAAAGGCCTTACTGTGCGCGATACAGAAAAGCTTGTTAAAAAGCTTTTGGAGCCAGCTAAACCTAAGCCTGAGAAGAAAGTTGATCCCGATGTGCAAAACCTTATGACACGACTTTCAGAAAATTTAGGCACTCCTGTGAGTATTGACCACAATGCGAAAGGCAAAGGCAAGCTGACAATTAGCTTTAGCGACCTTGAACAATTAGATGGAATTATCTCTAAAATTCAATAGTTTAAAATAAAATTAGTAGAGAAGCTCCCTTTGCCAACCCGCAATTGATACGCTGTTCGGTGCAAACACCGGACACTCTCCTTTCCGGTTATAGCAATAGAAAATTTTCAGAATAACTTTCAAAAAGCGTTGTACTGTTGAAAATTGTCGGTAAAACAGTATACTTCTGACGCTTTTTGTAAGACGTGAACAAGCTGCGAGTAAAAGTGACGAACAAGTTAGCAAAACGCGGGTTAGACCTCGCCAAGAAAGGGCTACTTTTTCAGGCTATTACAGCCCTAGTCGTTACCGCTTTCGCAGGCGCCGCAGGAGGAAGTCATTCCGCCATGTCGGCAGCGGCAGGTGCCTTAATAAGTATACTGCCTACAATAGTGTTTGCTGGCTTTGCATTTCGCTATGCAGGCGCCAGTAAAAACGACCTTGTTGCACGAAGTTTTAGCCAAGGCTCAAAAATGAAGCTGGCACTGACAATCATTTTATTTGTAATTGCGTTTAAAGGCTTAAATGCTACGCCGCTTGAGATTTTTGCAGCGTTCGTGATTACAACCGCTAGCCATGCGCTAGCCATGTTTCACTACGGTACGAAAGAATAAAGACAACGCATGGCGTTGCGATAACGAAAACAACGTAATCGACCGATTGAGACTAAAGAACCAGTCACCAAATTTTTACACTTTACAACTTGGGTTAAACAATGGCATCTGAATACACTACCTCAGAATACATCAAGCACCACTTGACCAATGCCACCATGTGCTCAACTGACAACGGAATAGCTTTTAATAAAGCGTGTTCTGACGCTGGTTTTTGGGCATGGCATGTTGATACACTGGCATGGTCTATCGGTCTTGGTCTTCTTTTCCTAATCATCTTTAGAAGCGTTGCTTCAAAAGCTACAACCGGCGTGCCTGGCAAAATGCAGGCATTTGTTGAGCTAATCGTTGAGTTTGTCGATGATAATGTGAAGAGCACTTTCCACGGTAAGAGCGCACTTATTGCGCCATTAGCACTGACTATCTTTGTATGGGTATTGCTAATGAACCTTATGGACCTTATCCCTGTTGACGTGCTGCCTACTATCGCAGGCCTAATTGGTTCTTCAGCGTTTGGTATGGATCCACACGACGTATACATGAAGGCAGTTCCAACTACTGACCTTAACCTTACGTTTGCACTAGCGGCGGGTGTATTCATCCTAATTCTTTACTATTCAATCAAGATGAAAGGCATTGGTGGCTTTACTAAAGAGCTTACTATGCAGCCTTTCGGTCACCCGCTTTTCATTCCGGTGAACTTTATTCTTGAAACCGTTACTTTGCTTGCGCGTCCGCTTTCACTAGCGCTGCGTTTGTTCGGTAACTTGTATGCCAGTGAGCTAATCTTCATTTTGATTGCTACAATTGGTTATTTCCAGCTTCCACTGCACTTCATGTGGGCTGTGTTCCATATTCTGGTACTTCCGCTTCAGGCGTTTATTTTCATGATGCTAACTATCGTGTACTTAAGCCTAGCGGCAGAAGACCACTAAGAATTAACGGGTACCGGGAATAGGTTTGCCGGTACCGTTTTTAACCGAGTTTTATTTTAAACATTAACCTTAACTAAACTTTAAATCGGAGATTTAAACATGCTTGCAATCGCAGTTGCTATCCTAATTGGTATGGGTGCTCTTGGTACCGCTATCGGCTTCGGTCTTCTAGGTGGTAAATTCCTAGAGTCTGCTGCTCGTCAACCAGAACTTGCACCACAACTACAAGTTAAAATGTTCATCGTAGCGGGTCTTATCGACGCCATCGCGATGATCGGTGTTGGTATCGCACTATTCCTATTGTTCGCTCCACCTCAGTACCTACTTTAATTCATACTCTAGCGAACTTTTATGAGGAGAGGCGATAGTGAATATTAACGCCACTTTTATTGGTCAATTAATCGCTTTCGCTGTGTTCGTGGTGTTCTGCATGAAATATGTATGGCCTCCACTAATGGCAGCGATTGAAGAACGTCAGAAGAAAATTGCCGATGGGCTTGAAGCTTCTGAACGTGCAGAGAAAGACCTAGAGCTAGCTCAAGCGAAAGCAACAGAGCAGCTTAAAGATGCGAAAGCGCAAGCAGCTGAAATTATCGAGCAGGCCAAAAAGCGCGCCAACCAATTGGTTGACGAAGAAACGCAAAAAGGCCATGCGGAACGCGAAAAGATTATCGCTTCTGGTTATGCCGAGATTGAAGCTGAACGCAATCGTGCCAAAGAAGATTTGCGCAAGCAGGTTTCTGCACTTGCAGTAGCTGGCGCACAGCAAATCTTACAACGTGAAATCGATGCAAACGCACAAAACGACATTGTTGAAAAACTTGTCGCTGAGCTTTAATAGGGAGATGAGCCATGTCTGAATTGACAACCGTTGCTCGTCCTTATGCTAAAGCTGCTTTCGATTTTGCTGTCGAGAAAGATGCCGTTGCAAAATGGCAAGAAATGCTCGCCTTTGCAGGCGCTGTAGCAGCGAACGATGACATGCACCAGCTTTTGTCTGGTGCGGTTGCCGCTGACACGCTTGCCGACATTTTTAACAATGTTTGTGGTGAGCAACTCGACGAACACGGCCAAAACCTGGTTAAGGTTTTGGCTGAGAATAAACGTTTAGCCGCGTTGCCTGAAATTTCTACTTTGTTTGATGCGTTTAAAGCAGATTACGACAAAGAAATAGAAGTGGACGTAACCTCAGCATCTACGCTGACTGATGCACAACAAAACGAGTTGGTTGCATCTTTGGAAAAACGTTTGGCACGTAAAGTGAAGCTTAATTGTAACGTGGACCTTGCCCTGATCGCTGGAATGGTAATTAATGCCGGCGATACAGTTATTGATGGTTCCGTAAAGTCGAAATTGAACCGTCTAGCAGACGCGTTGCAAGCATAACGGGGATAAGAGCATGCAACTTAATTCCACTGAAATTGCTGAACTGATCAAGAAAAGAATTGAACAGTTCAATGTAAGCAGTGAAGCACGTAATGAAGGTACTATCGTCGCAGTAACAGACGGTATTATCCGCATTCACGGCCTTGCAGATGTAATGCAAGGTGAAATGATCGAGCTTCCTGGAAGCCGTTACGCAATTGCACTAAATCTTGAGCGAGACTCTGTAGGTGCAGTTGTTATGGGTCCTTATGCGGACCTTAAAGAAGGCGATAAAGTACAATCTACTGGTCGTATTCTTGAAGTACCAGTAGGTAATGCACTACTAGGTCGTGTTGTTAACACACTAGGTGAGCCTATCGATGGTAAAGGCGCAATCGACGCAGCTGGTTTCGAGCCAGTTGAAAAAATTGCACCTGGCGTAATCGAGCGTCAATCGGTAGACCAGCCAGTACAGACTGGTTATAAGTCAGTTGATGCCATGATCCCAGTAGGTCGTGGTCAGCGTGAGCTTATCATCGGTGACCGTCAGTGTGGTAAAACAGCAATGGCTGTTGACGCTATCATCAACCAAAAAGGTACAGGCATTAAATGTGTGTACGTAGCGGTTGGTCAGAAAGCATCTACTATCGCTAACGTAGTACGTAAACTAGAAGAGCACGGTGCACTTGACCACACTATCGTGGTTGCAGCATCTGCATCTGAGTCTGCTGCGCTTCAATACCTAGCGCCTTACTCTGGTTGTACTATGGGTGAATTCTTCCGTGACCGCGGTGAAGACGCGCTAATCGTATATGATGATTTGTCTAAGCAAGCTGTTGCTTACCGTCAAATCTCACTACTACTTAAGCGTCCACCAGGCCGTGAAGCTTACCCAGGTGACGTATTCTACCTTCACTCACGTCTACTAGAACGTGCTGCACGTGTAAACGAACAATACGTTGAGCGTTACACAAACGGCGAAGTGAAAGGCAAGACAGGTTCATTGACTGCGCTTCCAATTATCGAAACGCAAGCTGGTGACGTATCTGCATTCGTACCAACTAACGTAATCTCAATTACCGACGGTCAGATCTTCCTAGAAACTGACTTGTTTAACGCAGGTATCCGTCCAGCGGTTAACGCTGGTATCTCGGTATCTCGTGTTGGTGGTGCTGCACAGACTAAAATCATCAAGAAGTTGGGTGGCGGTATCCGTCTAGCCCTAGCTCAGTATCGTGAACTTGCGGCGTTCTCGCAGTTTGCTTCTGACCTTGATGATGCAACTCGTGAGCAACTTGAGCACGGTGAGCGCGTAACTGAGCTAATGAAGCAGAAGCAGTACGCACCACTTTCAATTGCTGATATGGGTGTATCTCTGTTCGCGGTAGAAAAAGGTTTCCTTAAGGGTATCGAGCTTAACAAAATCCTAGATTTTGAAGCCGCTCTTCACTCTTACATGAACAGCGAACACGCTGACCTTATGAAGACTATCAACGAATCAGGTAACTACAACGACGAGATTGCCTCTAAGTTGAACGACGCTTTAACAAACTTTAAAGCGACACAAACTTGGTAATCAATGGTGCTGGTGTTTAACCACCAGCGCAATTCGTTGAGTAATCGGAGAGATAGTCATGGCCAGCGGTAAAGAAATAAAAGGTAAGATTGGGAGTATCAAAAATACTCAGAAGATTACCAGTGCGATGGAAATGGTTGCTGCGTCTAAAATGAAAAAGGCGCAGGAACGCATGGCTTCTGGCCGTCCATATGCACAAAATATGCTTAAAGTGATTGGTCACATTGCAAACGGTAACCTTGAATATCGCCATCCTTATTTGGAAGAGCGTGAAGTCAAGCGAGTCGGTTACATTGTGATTTCCACTGACCGAGGCTTATGTGGTGGCTTGAACACCAATGAATTTAAGCTCGTCACTCAAGACGTCAAAAAATGGCGTGAACAGGGTGTAGAAGTGGATTTTGCTGCATTAGGTTCTAAGGCGTGCAGTTTCTTCAACCGCTTTGGTGGCAAGTTGCTTGCTGCTGAATCTGGTTTAGGTGACAAGCCGGCTGTGAGCGATGTAGTGGGTGTTGTACGCGTTATGCTTAAAGCGTACGACGAAGGACAAATTGACCGAGTATTCTTGGTATTCAATGACTTCGTTAACACCATGACACAGAAACCTGTGATCAATCAGTTATTGCCTTTGCCAAAGTCAGAAGACGAAGAATATCAACATCGTTGGGACTACATCTACGAGCCAGATCCAAAAGAAATTTTGGAAGCACTAATGGTTCGTTACATTGAGTCTCAGGTGTATCAGGGTGTTGTAGAAAACGCGGCGTCAGAACAAGCTGCGCGAATGGTTGCCATGAAGGCAGCAACCGACAACGCCGGTAACCTCATTGATGAGTTACAACTGGTATATAACAAAGCGCGTCAGGCTGCAATCACACAAGAAATCAGTGAGATTGTGAGCGGTGCCGCAGCGGTGTAGGCAAAGGTTTAAAAGAGATAACGAGGACAAATTATGAGTCAAGGTAAGGTCGTCCAAATCATTGGCGCCGTTGTGGATATTGAATTTCCACAAGATGCGGTACCAAGAGTTTATGACGCACTACGAGTTACCGAAGGTGACTTGTCAGGTCTAACCCTGGAAGTGCAACAGCAATTAGGTGGTGGTGTTGTTCGTGGCATCGCACTAGGTACTACTGACGGACTAAAGCGTGGTCTTGCAGTAGAAAATACCGGTAACCCAATCATGGTTCCAGTTGGTACGAAGACACTTGGTCGTATCATGGACGTATTGGGTAACCCAATCGACGAAGCAGGCCCAATTGGTGAAGAAGAGCGTATGTCTATTCACCGTGAAGCGCCTAGCTACGAAGATCAGTCTAGCTCGGTAGAACTACTAGAAACTGGTATCAAAGTAATCGACTTGGTTTGTCCATTCGCTAAGGGTGGTAAAGTTGGTCTATTCGGTGGTGCGGGTGTAGGTAAAACCGTAAACATGATGGAACTTATCCGTAACATCGCAATCGAGCACAGCGGTTTCTCAGTATTCGCTGGTGTTGGTGAGCGTACGCGTGAGGGTAACGACTTCTATCACGAAATGAACGAATCAAACGTACTTGATAAAGTATCGCTTGTATACGGTCAGATGAACGAGCCACCGGGTAACCGTCTACGTGTTGCACTTACCGGTCTAACAATGGCTGAGAAGTTCCGTGACGAAGGCCGTGACGTTCTATTCTTCGTAGATAACATCTATCGTTATACCCTAGCAGGTACTGAAGTATCAGCACTTCTAGGTCGTATGCCATCTGCGGTAGGTTACCAGCCTACTCTTGCAGAAGAGATGGGTGTACTTCAGGAACGTATTACGTCAACGAAGACAGGTTCAATCACTTCAATCCAAGCGGTATACGTACCTGCGGATGACTTGACGGACCCATCTCCAGCGACAACCTTTGCTCACTTGGATGCAACGGTAGTACTTTCTCGTGATATCGCGTCTCTTGGTATCTACCCTGCGGTAGACCCACTAGATTCAACGTCTCGTCAGCTAGACCCGCTAGTAATTGGTCAAGAGCACTATGACGTAGCACGTGGCGTACAGACTGTTCTTCAGCGCTATAAAGAGCTGAAAGACATCATCGCGATCCTAGGTATGGACGAACTATCTGAAGAAGACAAGCAAGTGGTATCACGTGCTCGTAAGATTCAGCGTTTCCTATCTCAGCCGTTCTTCGTAGCAGAAGTATTTACTGGTGCACCTGGTAAATATGTATCGCTAAAAGACACAATCAGTGGCTTTAAAGGCATTCTAGACGGTGAGTATGATCACCTTCCAGAGCAGGCCTTCTACATGGTTGGTTCTATCGAAGAAGCGCTAGAGAAAGCCAAGAAAGCATAATGACAGGGCTAGCAGTTGCTAGCCTAGCATCATGCTAACGTACCTAATCAGGAGGTTCACATGGCAATGACAGTACATTTGGACGTAGTAAGCGCGGAGAAAGCGATTTTCTCAGGTCGCGTTGAAGCGATTCAGGTGACAGGTAGCGAAGGTGAGCTGGGTATTCACCCAGGGCACGCGCCACTTATCTCTGCTATTAAACCTGGTATGGTGCGTTTGGTTAAACAGCACGGTGAAGAAGAAGTAATCTATGTTGCTGGTGGTGTACTAGAAGTACAACCTGGCAATGTTACCGTACTGGCTGATACCGCGGTTCGAGCTGAAGATCTTGACGAGCAGGCAGCAGAAGAAGCCAAACGACGTGCAGAAGAGCACATCGCCAACCCAGGCGCTGACTTTAACTACGCTGAAGCAGCTCACGAGCTTGCAGAAGCTATTGCTCAACTTCGTCTTATTCAGAAGTTACGCAAATAAAAAGCACAGCTTTGAAAAAACCCGCCAAATGGCGGGTTTTTTATTGCCGAACGAAAAGTGGTCGTTCACATTCTCTTACGTTTATTTTTATTGCTTACATCGTTATTAGCGCTTAAGGTTGTAAGGTTATCTTTGATCTAAAGTACGCTAGTGCACTGAGTCAGAAATACGGCTTAGGTGCTCTACTTTATCTGCTAGTAAAAATATTATTAATGAAGCTCAATCCCTACGCTAATGTACACAACGGTGCATTTATAGGACTGTATCCAGCATTGTTGGTTGCTGTACTCCTTATGGTGCATTACTTCTCGGGAGCATTAGTTTTACCCATTAAAGAGGGGGGCCTAAGAGACTTCAACACTGCAATAGGTATGAGTTTACTATCAGGCTATTTTTGGTTTTGTATTCAGCTAAATCACAAAAATGTAGTAAGTACTTTGATCTCAATCCTTGTAAAAACAAGTCAGTTGAGTCATTTGAATCAGCACAGGCAAAAGTTATCAAGCAAGTTCCAACTACAATCCGCTAATTGCCTATTTATAGCCATCTTAAATACTGTTGTATATGTTCTTGTAGAGAACCTTCTTCTTAACGATGTAAAGTTTTACCAATATGTAATAACGATCTGCGCCGTTTTATTTTGGTTTTTGTTCTTTCTTTTTCTAGCGCAATCTTCATCGAATGTTAGCTACCTAAAAGATCACGTACTTAGCCAAACCGAGAACTATTACGATTACTTAAACTCACTTTCTTCTTTAGCAAAACTTTCCTTTGTGAATGCTACCCTCTCGTTAGGCGCTATTTCACTGTTCCCCATTTTTTGGTTAGGAAAAAATATTCCAATCTACGACATTTTGATGACGCTTTTATTTTCGGTAGTAATCGGTGTTTATCTCTTTTTTCCTGTCGTCAGGCTGAAGTCTCAGTGGTTAAAGGAGAAGTCGAATGTAAGCAGTAAACTTCTAGAAGAAATGGAATGTAAGATTTCGTCTGATAAGCTAGAGCAATATGAAAGATGTGATCAAGAGCTGGAAAGGCTAAGTATTCTTTCAATGAGACTATTTGAAAGGCGGGATAAAGTAAGGCTAGCTGCTTGCCTATCCTTCATAACAATAATGTGGAGTTTAGCGCTTTTTGTTTCCTAAGTTTGATAGGTAACCATGAGCAAGCTAATACGATTAAACATATGAAACACAATGTTTTATTCGACAACCTGATGTACCCAGTACTGCTAATCCTTTTCATGATTGCTTTGCATTGCTTTTCTGGCACTATTCAATTCCCCGTAGAATCTAGTGATGCGCAACGAGATCTAAATACAGCCATAGGAACATCTCTGCTTAGCGGAGTCTTTCTGTTAGCAATCAGAGTACTTCAACAAAAAGCGGCTAATAACCTTCTATTAATTCTTAATACTATTAAAAAGCACAATGAATTTGGCTTGCATAGAAGAATCTTGTCTGAGCAGTTTAAAAAGCAACTGGTATGGGCGATATCTATAGGATTTATGATGCCTTTGCTATACATGATCTCGGAAGGTGTTATAGAACGGATCGACGAGAAAGAAGTGTTTATTGTTGCAATGAGCGCGATACCCTTTTGGTTGCTTCTGTCTCTTTTTATTATGCAGCTGACAACAGTTAACAGGTACTTATGGAAGTTTTTGTCCGATGATACTGTTGATGCTATGGGGAAATTAAAGCTTTATAAGTACGTCATAAGCCTTACCGTAACAACAGTAATGACGACGTCGATGGTATTTTTGGTCATTCCCGTTTTTTGGATAAATCAGCCAATTCACCTCTTTGATGCAATTTTTATTTCCTGCTTGTTTGCGTTTTTTGTAGCATTTCTGCTCACTCCTCTTATGTATTTTCACCATCAAGTTAAAAAGATAAAACTAGCTGTGGCGAAAGAAATTGATAAGACAATAGCGCAGCTAATAAAACAAAGCTTGGTTGAAGAGAAAAGTAAAGAAATAGAGCACTTATTGCATGTAAAAGAAACGCTCTGCGACCCAAAGTCTTCATGGAAATTATAATAAGTGTAATGAATTTTGCTGCTTTGCTAGTTTGTATTACACCAACGTGGTGAAAGGCTATGGCTGTTTAAATTTCTACATTTAAGGAACTTACCTTATGCGAATATACGGCGACACGCGTTCAGGAAACTGTTACAAACTCCAACTGCTTCTTTCTTTGTTAGGTAAAACCTGCGAATGGATTGATGTGGACATTATGAAAGGAGAAACACGCGCTCCTTCTTTCCTAGAAAAGACCCCTAATGGGAAAATTCCGTTGCTTGAACTAGACGACGGCAGGGTGTTGTCAGAATCCAATGCCATCATGCACTACCTGGCATCTAACACTCCTTTAATCCCCTCTTCTCCCTATAGTTTTTCGCAACTTTTACAGTGGCAGTTTTTCGAACAATACAGTCACGAGCCTTATATCGCCGTTGCTCGCTACATCAATATTTATTTAGGGCTACCCGAGGACAGGAAAGCGGAGTACGAATCTAAACAAGCGGGTGGATATCGAGCACTAGCTGTCATGGAGCATCAACTTAAAACTACGCCGTTTTTGCTAGGTGACACGTTAACTCTTGCGGATATTTCATTGTTTGCGTATACCCACGTGGCCCACGAGGGCGGGTTTGACCTTTCCGCCTATCCCGCCATTCGAAATTGGATAAGTTTAGTCAAAGATCAAAAGGGCTTCATTCCCATGAACGCGTAATGTGCGCTAAACGAAGTTCTACGCTAGAAATGCCTTCTATGTGACATAGGGCCTTGCCACTTATCTTGTAAGGCTCTCTGTGCTCTGTAAAGCCCAGAAACGTCGATTTGATCTAAGCACTGTAGTGCATAAGCTGTTGCTTCTAGCGTGGAAAGTGCATTGCTTAATGTGGTATGACGAATAGCATAGTTAGAAGTGGGTGCAGAAATGAAGTGAAACGCTGGTAACTTTGTTAACCATGGGTTCTGTTTCACTAGACCAAATGCTTGTTTCCAACTTCCATCTATTAGAATTAGCGTTGTGATCTCAGAACGTGCAACGGCATCGACACTTTCTATCGGTGTACTGCATTCACTTGGGTAAACAAGCACTGAATGTCGACGTGAGCAGTGTTCGGATAGTGATTGCATAGCGACGACATCATTAGCAAGTATGATTCGCGTCGAAGGAATACACAATGAAACTAAGCGCGCCGTATTCTTGGCGTGAAGTGCTTCTTTTTCGTGTTGAACTATCACAATCTCTAACGATGTATCTACTGTGTTAATGTGAGAGCAAATACAGGTTTTTTGAGGATATCCACAGTGTTCACAATAAAGGCGCATAACTGAATTTCTTTATTCTCTTTTGAACGTTTATCGCACTTATTAACTAAGTAACTTAATAGATAGGATAATATACAACATGCCGAATGAAGCAGTACAATCTCGAGTAGAGAAAACGCTTTCTTTAGTGCCTGAGGGACAGGTAATAAGTTACGCCTTGCTCGCTGACCTGTGTGGATTACCCGGCAGAGCTAGAATGATGGGAAAGTGTTTAAGAGAGATAAATGCTGACTGCCACTGGCATCGCGTACTACGTGCTGACGGTAAAATTGCTTTTCCTGCTGGCTCTGATAAAGCGGATGAGCAGCGAGAGCGATTAGCAGAGGAAGGTGTGGTCGTTAAAAACTACCGAGTGAATATGACGAAGTTTGGTTGGAAGCCAGATTTACACACTATACTAGTAGAGTTAGAGTACTGAGCTTTCACTTTTTATATGAAAGCAGTTAGCAAATATATGGCGATTAATATAGTGCAGTGCATATAAGATGATAAAAAAGATTACTATTGATCAGTTAGTGCCAGGCATGTTTGTTCATCAAATTTTAGAGCAAAAAGGTGCGTTGAGGGTTACGAGCCAAGGCCGCGTTACGTCTGATGACGTGGTTAAAACACTTAGAAAGCGAGGTGTGAAAACCCTCGCCATTGATACAGATAAGGCGTTTAACGTTGAGCAACCTAGCTCATCGGCTACTGTGGAAAAGCACCAAAACTCGCCTTCTGATCAGCCGGTAAAATCAAAAAAAGTATCACTAGAAAATGAGCTGGTAAGAGCCGCAAAGCTTCACGAGCAAGGAAAGGCAATTCAAAAGTTGTTACTTGCCAATGTACAAAAAGAGACGCCTTTTGATGCAAGTATTCCCAAAGCATTTTCAAACAAGTTGGTAGAGTCGGTAGATAGAAACCCCGATGCGTTACTTTGTCTGACTAAAATTCGAGAAAAAGACGACTATTTACTAGAGCATTCTCTGAACGTTGCTATTTTACTCGCCAATTTTGGCAAGTATTTAGGGATGTCTGAAGAAGAGGTGCAAGACCTTTCCTATGCTGGCTTTCTACACGACTTGGGCAAAATCAAAATTCCAGATGAAATTCTTCATAAGCCAGGCCGCCTTACGGACAGCGAAATGGACATCATGAAAGGTCATGTAAAGCACGGGGTCGACTATTTAAAAAGTACGGAAATTGCGCAGCCACTGATTCAAGCGATTAGTGAGCATCATGAGCGATTGGACGGGTTAGGCTACCCTGCTGGGACCAAAGGTGAGGATATTAGTCAAGCAGGCCGAATGCTTGCCATTGCCGATATGTACGATGCACTCACCGCGGACCGGGTGTATAAGGCCGGTATGTCTAGCCAAAAGGCATTCTCTATTTTGATGAGTGATGCGCCAACGCGTCTTGACCAGTCGCTCGTTCAACAGTTTATAAAGTGTCTGGGCGTATACCCCGTAGGGAGCCTAGTTCTATTATCAAATGATAAATTAGCGATGGTGCTTGAACAGAGAGACTCCCCGCTTACGCCACTCGTAAAGGTTTTTTATTCGGTTCGCAGTAACCACTATCTAACGCCGAAAGATGTTGACCTATCATCGGATAAAACAATCAGTATCAACAAAGCCGTCATAGCGTCTGACTATAAGATTGATCTGAACGCATTTTTTGAGCGTTAAGTTTCAATAGGCTAAAACGTTACTTTTTAGCAACACAGTGTAGTATTTACACTGTGTACCAACGCATTTTTTCTTCTTTATTCCAACGTTCATTTAGCTAACGTTCAGGTTTGATGTCCTACAATCCTCTAAACATGAAGTGCTGTAGTGCCTTTGAGTGCTGATTTTTAGAAAAAGTTAAGCAGGAAGCGAACTCGTGGCGCTCAGATACTCGTTGTTGCTTATATACAGAATATTTGCCAGTGGAACGCTAATTGCTATCACTGTAGTTGTTTAATGCAAAACTAACACTGAGCTTATTGAGAGTGGCAATGGATAAATGCAACTCATCAATATTGAGCTTTTAATTGAAATAAGAGGAAGTTATGAAAAAGACTCTTGCTGTAAGTTTGATTGCTGCGTCACTAACGGTAGCAGGTTGCGCAACTGATCCGAATAATACGCAAAAAGGTGCCGCTATTGGTGCGGTAGTAGGCGCATTGCTGGGTAAAGCGACAGGTGATAACGACAAAAGTCGTTATGCGTGGGGCGCTGCGGTAGGTGCAATCGCAGGTGGTGCGATAGGTAACTACATGGACAAACAGGAAGAAGAGCTTCGAAATGAGCTTTCTGATACTGGCGTTCAAGTTGTGCGAGAAGGCGATAATCTGCGATTGATCATGCCGGGCGACATTACCTTTGCTACTGACAGTTCTAGCATCAGCCCTAACTTCAATCCGGTTCTTCAAGACGTTGCCAAAGTCGTAAACAATTACGAAAAAACCGTTCTTATGATCAAAGGTCATACGGATGACACTGGCTCTGAGCAGTACAACCAGTCTTTATCTGAGCGTCGCGCAGGAGCGGTTAAGAATTTACTTATTAACTATTCCGTTAACCCGACGCGTATCACGACGGTAGGTATGGGCGAATACGCACCTAAAGTACCTAACAATAGTGCAGCAAACCGCTCGATGAACCGTCGAGTAGAGATGGAAATTCAACCACTCACACAGTCTAATACCTAAAGGTAGTTAAGACCCAAAGAGAAACAAAGGCCCCGTTACGTCGGGGCTTTTTTTATTGTATGGTTTTAATTTGATTAGCAACGCTATCTGCAAGCGCGTTGGGGATAGGGATCGTTAAATGGTATTGGGTGACTTTCCACTTTGCTCCCTCTTTTATTAAGACACCCGTGCCTCGTGTTTCTCCCAGGCTTTCATTATCGAGCAGTTCATCGAACCAGGCTACATCGTGATTAGGGGAAAAATAGATATGCCTGTCTCGCGGGTGGTATGTCCATCCTCTGCCCTTGTCAAAGTGAGGTTTGGCATACGCCTTAAACGCTTCTTTGGTCCATACCTCAGATGCGTCGGTGCCAATAAAGATCGCGCTGTCGTGATACAAACCAAAATACTGCTCAAAGTCTGCAATAGACGCATTGTGATGTAGAGCATTAAGTGTCTGATTCACTGCGTCGCGGTCGTTGTTCGCAACGGCCGTCGTCGCAACAGCAAGCATGACCAGACCTAACAATAGATATTTCATAGTGACTCCGCTTTTCTTCTAGTATTTCTTATTATGCTGTTGAACGCATCATTAGTATATTCGAAGCAAATAATTGCCACTGTTTACTGCAATGTTATAGCATTGGGTTAATCGTTTAACTATCGATGCTGTGAGTGGCTAAAACTACCGCTAAATTCTGAACGAAGTTGTGTTGATAGCAAATATTTCCTCCTTGATGTAATGGCTAAAATGTCTTCTAGTATTCAACGAAACCGTATTCGAAGCATCGATATGATGCGTGGCTTGGTCATGCTCATTATGCTTATCGATCACGTGCGAGAGCGCTTTTTTCTGCATTTGCAGGTATCTGATCCTATGGATATCGATACTACGTCACCTTCTCTATTTTTCACACGGTTAGCCGCCCATTACTGCGCACCCACATTCGTGTTTTTAACGGGGCTGTCTGCATGGCTCTATGCCAATCCAATGGACTCAGCGAATAAGGCTAAGCCGACACGTAATGTCAGAGAGTTCTTAATTAAGCGTGGATTGTTTATTTTGTTCTTAGAGGTCACATTTATTACGTTTAGCTGGGGGGCGAGTTTCCAAACGCTTTATCTTCAGGTGATGTGGGCCATAGGTATCAGCATGATTGCTCTGGCTGTATTGAGTTATCTTCCAAGAACTCTGTTGCTCATTTTAGGCCTCTTAATTGTCTTTGGACATAATGCACTAACGCCAATTAGCTATGTTCCACATGAAACAGGCTATACGCTTTGGACAATGCTGCACGATAGAGGATATATACTTCAGTCAGCCGCCCTAAACATTAAAGTGAGTTATCCCGTGCTTCCTTGGATAGGGGTAATACTGCTCGGTTATGCATGTGGGCCTCTTTACAGTCAACAGCTTGATAAAGCGCGACGCGGTCGGTGGTTGCTTGGTTTATTTGCAGTGTCGCTCAGCCTATTTTTCCTACTTCGCGGTTTAAATATTTATGGTGAGACCTTGCCTTGGGAGCTACAACAAAGTGCCATCACTACGTTGATGTCATTACTTAATTTGACTAAGTACCCCCCGTCTTTAGCATTTTTGCTCTTTACGCTGGCCGGCATGTTTCTATTGTTGTTTGCTTTCGAGCGCGTTAAGGATACGCAGTTTGCGTTTCTCGACACCTTTGGCTCGGTCCCGATGTTTTTCTACATCCTGCATTTGTACGTATTGCTGGTGATGTACGGTATTGCATTCTTTATTTGGGGGACGAATAAAGGAAAATACGTGGGCGTAGACCATATTTATCAAATATGGTTAATAGCTGCTGGCCTTAGTTTAGTGCTTTATTTCCCTGTTAAATGGTTTAGCGCCTATAAATCAAAGCACCACGCCCCTTGGCTTAAATACTTGTAAGACAGGCCTTCGCGTCTATTGTGGGTCGTATCATTATTAAGGTGGATAGCAAAGTGCGCTATTGGGAGCGAAAGGCACTTAATTGAAAGTTTTAATTAAGAGTTTAGATGAGCGTCGGTTTTCGACTTACCAGCTGCTTCATCCTTCATGTTTTACCGTAGACTCCCGAACAACCAAGGAAGGTTCGAAGTACAGCTGAACGTTATTAGCCTGACCATATACTTTATTAAGTATGTACTTGGCTGACATTTCAGCCATTTCCGCAATTGGGTTACTGACCGTGGTAAGACGAGGAAAAACATGGTGGGCAAATACCACGTCATCGAAACCGACCACAGACAAGTCATGGGGAAGGCTCATGCCTAAATCTCTCGCGCAGCTTATCGCACCCGATGCCATCCAATCGTTGGCGCACACTAAAGCCGTGAAAGGCACATCGCGCGCCATGAGCTCTAACAAGCCAATCTTCCCGTCTTCTTCAGAATAGTCGCCGTTAAATATCAACTGTGGGTTTATGGGCAACCCTGCTTCCGACAAGGCGCGTTTATGTCCTTCCAAGCGCAAGCTCGCGTCACACTTGTCAGTCGGCCCAGAAATATATGCAATGTCTTTATGGCCTAGCTCGAGTAAGTGGCGGGTAGCCAGATATCCACCCTTTTCATTATCGAGGCTAGTGCATGCCTCAGGTAGCCCTTCCACCTGTCTGTTAACCAAAGCAACGGGAAGTTTCGACTGGTTTAACTCCAATAAATACTCATCGGATAATGCTTCTGCATGCATGATGAGTGCATCGCAGTTACGGCTAATAAGAAACTCTACCGCATCTTTCTCGGTTTCTAGGCAATTTCGTCCTACCGAAATAATGACATGTTTATCTGCAGCGCGCAGCGTTGACTCTACAGCTTGCATCAGATCGCCAAAAAACGGGGCGTTGAGTTCAGGTACAAGTACCCCGACGCTGTCAGTGCGGTTATTTGCCAATGAACGAGCGACAGAATTTGGGCGGTAATTTAGCTCTTTAACCGCTTTCTCTACGCGTTCTTTCAGTACTTTGTTTACCGAAGCCTTACCATTTAATACGCGGGATACCGTAGATAAAGAAACACCTGCACGCTCGCAACTTGATAAATGGTGGGCACGTGATAAGACCTCGTTTTCTAAAACAATCACTCTAACTGACTGTATTATGCCGATATCGGCGGTTGTTCGCTACGTCGAGAGAGTAAAGCTTGTGTAACTTCTTTTTGTTTTTCGTCATTTAATGGGTACAGACAGATTAACGCCGCGCCAGCAAAGCCAAATAGCGCCGGTATTAATCACTCAAGAACGCCGAGATTTGCTACCTCGTGATCTAGGTTTGGCACTTCAAGAACTAAACCAAGTCAACGAAAACAAGTCAATCGGTTTAAATCTTGAGTACTTCGTAAATGACGAGCTAACTCTAGTCTTCGACCTTCATAATTCGACGGCAGAAGGACGCCCAGATGCGCCCTATGGAACGTGGACAAATCTTGGTTTAGGCGCAAACGTAGTTAAAGGGCAAGGTGTCGATTTCAGAGGCGACTTCCCAATTATGTTCGTCGATTTTGACGATGAAGCTCGTGATAATCTTAACGGTAATGGCGTGCTTGACCAAGATGACGTAGGTACATCGATATTGGACATGAATTTCTCGTCGCAAGACACCGAAATTACTCAAGCTCGTCTTGATGGCTCTTACGTTATGGATACCGGAAGCATTAACTTTGGTATCGAGTCACGCTCAATGGAGAGCACATCGCTCCAATCTCTAACCCGCCACACCATGGGCAACTGGGGAATTGAGAACCCGGGTGAGCTTCCTGCTGGTTCTTTAACACCGCTGGATTTGGCGAGTGAGTTTAGCGATTTCAATACTGAGGGGATGTTCTCTCAGGGCTTTACCGGTAGCGTTGCGCAAATTGGTGCATTTGCTGCTCAAGAATACGGTTTTGATTTTCTTGCCAACAACCCGTTTGCAACTAACCGTACTATTGAAGAAGACATAACTGCGGTTTATTTCGAATTGGATTTATCTGGCGAGTTAAACGGCATGGAGTACAACCTGTTGGCAGGTGTACGCTACGAAAATACCGATGTAACTTCAATTGCAAATATAAGTTTACCTAGCGGCATTGCGTGGGAAGGTAATAATGACTTCAACGTCCGCTTTGGAAGCGACATGGAAGATGTTGAAGTTGAATCAAGTTACGACCATGTACTTCCTGCATTAGATTTCGATATCGAAGTTGTTGAAAACATGATTGCGCGATTCTCTTACAGCAAAACTATCGCACGACCAACTTATAATAGGTTAAGTGCTGCATCGACAGTATCGCCTCAAAGCGGGCCGACAATTCTTACTGACAGCATTACCGCCACCGCGAGTTCAGGTAACCCATCGCTAATACCATTAGAATCAGACAACCTTGATCTTTCATTCGAATATTATTTCGATGAGACAAGCTATGTGTCGGTTGGTTTTTACGATAAGCGTGTTAAGAACTTTATCGGTAATGAACAAGTTGAAGAAAATATCTTTGGGTTGAGAGACGTTACCAATGGACCGCGTGCAGAGGCGGCTCGCGCTGAATTAGAGGCGCGTGGTATTCCAATTAATGACACGTCATTGTTTAACATGGTTGCTGCGATGGAAAACGGTATCGAGTATGACTCGTTGACTGACGAGCAGTTTGAGCAGCAATTCGATGTGCTGCCCAATAGCGAAGATCCGTTGATTACCTTCATTAACTCTAAACCTGTTAACAATAAAGCGGCGAATATTTACGGTTTCGAACTTGCTGCGCAGCACTTCTTTGGTGATAGCGGCTTCGGGGTACTGGCTAACTACACCACAGTGCAAGGTGATATTGGTTTTGATAATGACGCAAATCCATCGATAACTCAGTTTGCCCTTGTGGGACTAAGTGACACAGCAAACCTCATCTTGATGTATGAGAAAGATGCTTTGCAAGCGCGTATTGCCTACAACTGGCGTGATAAGTTCCTTGATACAACCTCTCAGTACATTAATGAGCCGGGCTATACCGAAGACTATTCACAAATAGACTTCAATGTTTCTTACGACATCACTGAAGATCTTACGGTATCATTTGAAGGGATAAACATCACAGATGAAAATATCCGTAGACACGGCAGAACAAGTGCTATGTTGTGGAAATTAGATGAGCTTGGCGCTCGCTATGCACTGGGAGTTCGCTACAAGTTTTAACGATTGGGGTGTGTTTACCCGCTAAAGTGCTTAGGGTTGCGCTTTAGCGGGTTTTTTTGTCATAGTGCTGTTTGAATAGTAACCAGAAAAACGACTGAACATGTTTGTAGAAGTGCAGTGGGGCATATCGTGGTTCTTAACGTATGAGTGATAACGAAAGTCATAGCAGTATGCATCGGGTCGTCATTGTCGGTGGTGGTACGGCTGGGTGGCTTGCAGCAGGGATACTTGCCGCAAAACTAAGCGCGAATCACACCGTTACCTTGATAGAGTCACCCAACATCCCTTCTTTAGGAGTGGGCGAAGGCTCTTGGCCGTCACTGCGCGATACCCTTCTTGATATTGGTATTAGTGAAACGGAATTCTTAACGCTGTGTCATGGCGCTTTCAAGCAAGGCTCCAGCTTTGTTAATTGGCGTAAAGGCGGGCACTGCTATTATCATCCATTTACCGTTCCAACAGGCTACAACGAGCTCGATATTTATACATGTTGGAAATCAATCGCACCAAACACATCGTACGAAGATGTGTTTTCGTTACAAGCCGCCATGTGTGCCGCAGGCAAGGCGCCAAAGCAAATTGCTACGCCGGACTACGCCCATGTGCTCAATTACGGTTACCATTTCGACGCCACAAAGCTTGCTGAGCTGTTAAAAAATCATTGCGTAGACAAGTTAAATGTCGCTCATGTCGTTGGTCATGTTGACAGTGTTCACTCTCATCAAAACGGGGATATTGAAAGCGTATCAACAAAGGACGGGGAAAAAATAGTTGGCGATCTATTTATCGACTGCTCTGGCAGCAGGGGCTTGCTTATCAAGGAACACTTTACTATTCCCTGGGTACCGGTTAAGCGCACAATGCTCAACGATCGCGCCGTTGCGCTTCAAGTGCCTTATTCAAACGAAGATGCTGAAATAAAAAGTACCACAGTGGCCACTGCACAAACCTGTGGGTGGACGTGGGATATTGCGTTGCAGCACCGCCGAGGTGTAGGCCTAGTTTACTCTTCTCAATTCACAGATGAAGATCAAGCAAAGCAGGTGCTGATTGACTATGTTCGTGAACGTTACCCTAGTGCACAAGATGCAGAGCTTTCTTTTCGTACACTCTCCTTTGAGCCTGGCTATAGATCACAGTTTTGGGTAAAAAACTGTTTGAGCTTAGGTATGTCTTCGGGGTTTGTTGAACCGCTTGAAGCATCAGCCATTGCCATGGTCGAGCTTGGCTTACGTATGCTCTGTGAGGCTTTTCCGCAAAACAAAGCACACATGGAAATAGTCAGTAAGCGCTACAACTCGCGCTTTGCATATCGCTGGCAGCGCGTTATCGACTTTCTAAAACTACATTATGCTTTAAGCGATAGAGAAGAGCCGTATTGGTTAGCGCAAAGAGATAAGGCGTCCATACCCGATTCCCTCGCTGAATTGCTTGAACTGTGGAAGTATCAAAGCCCTTCACGTTTAGATCTTATCGAGAACGAAGAGATTTTCCCCTCTGCTAGCTATCAGTATGTACTGTATGGAATGGGCTTTTCTTCTTCTACATCGCCTTTACGGCTAAATGAAGAGCATAAGCGTAAAGCAGTTCACATTCGCGAAACCTTACAACAAACTAAAAACGCTTATCTGCAGGGATTGCCGTCTAACAGAGTTTTGCTCAATGATATTGCAAAGCGCTACAACAATGAAAAACAACACGTGCCCTCGCTTGTTCAACGTGAAAAGAACAAACACGCTTCAGCTTCGAGTTGTAATGACATAAAAAATACTTCAGATAAAAAGGACGCCTCTTATGACCGTATCGGGTTTAGATAGCAGTAAAAATCAAACGCCCGTTAAGAACGTTGTTATTGCGGGTGGCGGTACTGCGGGATGGATGGCGGCCACAGCGCTGTCACGGCTTTTGGGTAAGTCAATAAACGTTACGTTAGTCGAGTCGAAAGATATTGGTATTGTAGGTGTGGGCGAGGCGACTATTCCGCCTATTAGAACATTTCACAAGTTGCTTGGCATTGACGAAAAAGCATTTATGCGTGCCACACAAGCCACGTTCAAACTGGGTATTGAGTTTGAAAATTGGCGTGAACAAGGTCACAGCTATATTCATTCTTTTGGTATAACCGGAAGAGAGTGTTGGGCTGGCGAGTTTCACCATTTTTGGCTGAGGGCTAAAGAATACGGATTTGGTGGTGAATTTGGTGATTATTGCCCGGAACTTATTGCCGCTAAACAGAGCAAGTTCGCCACATCAGAAGCCATGCCGCTTAACTTTGCCTATCATTTTGATGCTGTTGCCTACGGTCGATTTTTAAAGTCTCTAGCGTGTGATGCTGGGGTAACTCACAAGGAAGGAGATATAGAAGAGGTCGTAGTATGCCCGCAATCAGGCAACATCCAGTCCCTTCGATTAGCAAGCGATGAAGTCATAGATGGCGACTTTTTCATAGACTGTACAGGCTTTAAAGGACTGCTTATTGAACAAGCCCTTCACACCGGTTACGACGATTGGCGACACTATCTTTTTTGCGATAGTGCGGTGGCCATGCAAACTGAGCTTACTGCCCCACCCGTGCCATACACCAAAAGTGTGGCACACCAGGCCGGTTGGCGCTGGCAAATACCTCTTCAAGAACGAATGGGTAATGGATTGGTATTTTGTAGCCGATTTATGAGCGATGAAGACGCCATCAATACACTTAAATCGCAGGTGACAGGCGCGCCCATTAATGAGCCGAGAGTGATTCGTTTTACTCCTGGAAAACGCAGGCGCGGTTGGAATAAAAACTGCGTAGCGCTAGGGCTATCCAGTGGCTTTATTGAGCCTTTAGAGTCGACCAGTATCCATCTAATCATGACTGGCCTCATACGCTTAATGCGCCTATTTCCTTTTGATGGCATCACCCAAAGCGCAATCGACGAATACAATAATAAGTTTGATAGCGAAATGTCGGCCATACTCGATTTTATTGTTATGCATTACAAGGTGACACAGCGCGAGGACAGCCCCTTTTGGCAGCAGTGTCAACGCATGGACATTCCGTCTTCTCTTAAACATAAATTGGATTTGTTTGCTGAATCTGGCCGTGTATTTTTAGATGACGGAGATATTTTCCGTGTTGATTCCTGGACCCAGGTATTAATGGGCCAAGGCATGACACCTAGCCAGTATCATCGTGTTGCCGATGAAATGAGTGAACAGTCACTTAAGCAGTTTATGGCAGGATTAAAGCAGCAGGTGGATAATCACGTAGCTAAACTCCCCTCGCATGAGGCCTTCTTAACACAGTATCTGAAATGAGTTATTAGAAGCGTTAGATGTTGGCGGCAGGTAGCGCGTCAACAGTGACTCAATCAGCTCGTAACTGACGAGCTACCAAACGCCCTACAGAAGTATCAAACCCAGCTAGAAAGCTGGGTTTGGTGTTAATTATTGAATGAGTTTGAGTCTGCTTTTAATTACTCAATATTCTGAATTTGCTCGCGCATCTGCTCAATCAGGACTTTAAGTTCAACCGCCGATTGTGTGATGTCGGTGCTGATAGACTTTGAGCCTAACGTGTTTGATTCGCGGTTAAACTCCTGCATCATGAAATCAAGACGGCGGCCTACTGCTCCACCCTTTTTAAGGATATTACGGGTTTCCTTAACGTGAGCATTCAGACGATCTAACTCTTCTGCTACGTCTACTTTTTGCGCCAGCATGATCATTTCTTGTTCAAAACGGCCTGCATCAAGTTCAACCTTTGCTTCTTCAAAGCGGGTTTGCACTTTTTCTCGCTGCCACACCATGATTTCAGGCATACGCGCGGCTACTTTTTCAGCTTCCACTTCTATAGCGTCAAGGCGCTGCGTAATCATACCTTTAAGGGCTTCACCTTCGGTAGCGCGGGCACTGATAAAATCGTTAAGAGCTTGGTCGAACGCGGCCATTACGTCAGCGTGGATGGCGTCCATATCGGCTTCTTCCGCTGCAATTACCCCAGGCCAGCGCAAAACGTCTAGTGGGTTAACCCCCGTGGATTGGCCATGGGATTGCACCCAGTCAGCGGCGTGAAGCACTTGCTTAGCCAACTCTTCATTTAAGCTTAGCTTAGTTACAGCAGCATCGTTGGCAGTAAAACGCAGCGCACATTCCACCTTACCTCGGGCTAGCTTTTTACGGAATCGTTCACGTAAAACCGGCTCCAATGAGCGAAACTGTTCCGGCAGGCGAAAGTAAGTTTCTAAAAAGCGTTGGTTGACCGAGCGTATTTCCCACACGGCTGAGCCCCACTCTTTTTTGGTTTCTACGCGTGCAAACGCTGTCATGCTGTAAATCATAAATATCCTTTAAATTTAACTGAAAGCCTGCAAAAACAACCCGAACGTCGTGTTGTATACGTGAATATCTACAGCAGGTTTTCTTGTATTTTGTATATTAGCGCACATTTACGTAATTCAATAAGCAAACATGTAAAGTTCGTTTTTAACGGCCGCGGGTATTGCGTTATACTTAGGCGCAATTTCGTAGCTACATCGAATTTATAGGTTTTGACCGCGAATTGGGCTTTCTATTCACATATCGCCAATAAAACCTGTAAAACGCTACCCTTTTTTAAGCACTTACGTTGTGGAGAACACTATGCGTCCAAGCGGCAGAACCGCCAGTCAAATTCGCCCTGTTACAATTACTCGCCAATACACTTGTCACGCAGAAGGCTCTGTTCTTGTAGAGTTTGGTAACACTAAGGTGTTGTGTAATGCGACGGTAGAAGAAGGTGTGCCACGCTTTATGAAGGGCCAAGGGAAAGGCTGGATTACAGCTGAGTACAGCATGCTTCCACGTGCTACTCATACGCGAAGCGGCCGTGAAGCGGCGCGCGGTAAACAAGGCGGCCGCACGTTAGAGATCCAGCGTCTAATTGCGCGTTCACTACGCGCAGCGGTAGATTTAAAACTTCTGGGCGAAAACACCATTACGTTAGACTGCGACGTTATTCAGGCCGACGGCGGTACGCGTACAGCGTCAATTACCGGTGCGTGTGTAGCTCTTGTTGATGCACTTACTTACATGCGTGCAAAAGGCATTATCAAAACTAACCCGCTTAAACATATGATTGCCGCCCTTTCAGTAGGTATTTACGAAGGTACGCCAATCGCTGACCTTGAGTACACCGAAGACTCTGAGGCAGAAACAGATATGAACATTGTAATGACCGAAACCGGCAAGCTGATTGAAGTTCAAGGTACTGCAGAGGGCGAACCGTTCTCGTTTGAAGAGCTTGACGAGATGCTGAAAATTGGTAAGCACGGTTTACGTGAATTGTTCGACATTCAAAAAGCGGCGCTAGCGTAAGCGAGTCATCGACACGTAGTTAGAACCAACGCGTAAATTAGAAATTAAGAGGTCATCATGAAAGCGTTTCAGCGTGATTTTATTGAGTTTGCCATTGAACGTGGCGTACTTAAATTTGGCGAATTCACTTTAAAGTCAGGCCGCGTTAGCCCGTACTTTTTCAATGCCGGTTTGTTTAATCGCGGTGGCGATTTGGCTAAGTTGGGGCGTTTTTACGCTGATGCGTTAATGGACACAGGCGTTGCGTTCGATGTACTTTTTGGTCCAGCCTATAAGGGCATTCCTATTGCGACAACAACAGCCGTTGCATTGGCCGATAGCCACAAGCTTGATGTCCCTTATTGCTTCAACCGCAAAGAAGCGAAAACCCACGGTGAAGGCGGCAATCTAGTTGGCAGCCCACTAGAAGGTAAGGTTATGCTGGTGGATGACGTGATCACTGCGGGTACGGCTATTCGCGAATCGATGACCTTAATCGAGCAACAGCAGGCTAGCTTGTCTGGCGTGCTGATTGCGCTAGACAGACAAGAGCGCGGTAATGGCGAACTGTCAGCTATTCAAGAGGTCGAGCGCGACTTTGGCACTCAGGTTATCTCTATTGTATCGCTTGCCGATGTCGTGGCTTATCTGACCGAGAAAGGCGGGTTTGATAGCGAAATCAGCGCCATTAACACCTATCGTGAAAATTATGGCATCTGATTTTGACAGCGCATTTAGCGCGGCTAGTCAGCATTTAGATGCGCTAGGATTGCGTTGCCCAGAGCCAGTAATGATGGTGCGTCTGAATATTCGAAAGCTGGCCGATGGGGAAACTTTATCGGTCACGGCTGACGATCCCTCAACGGCCAGAGATATTCCTAGCTTTTGCCGCTTTATGGACCACACGCTGGTTGCGTCTCAAACCGAGACCATGCCTTACCAATACGTTATTAAGAAAGGGCGCGCTTGAGCGCCTTTTTTTGTTACTGTTTCTATTCGCGGCCGCTAGCAGCCTGCAATAAAAGTTGCTTCAAAACCTGCTTGCTTCGCGAACAGGTACAGTGAATATCTGTCATGTGTAGCACTTCACCATTAAGCATTTTTTGAAGTACAGAAGCTCTAACGTTTAATGAGACAAAGCCGTCTTCGCTTGAAATTTGTTTCGACGCCATAACTATCTCCTTTTATCTAAAGTATTTAATGCACGGCCACAGAAGCGAGTCGTTTGCTTGCTTGGGGGACATAGGTTTGCTCAAGGGTATGCTGAATGGCCGCGATTAGCCTGCATATAGAAGGATTGGTGGCATGCAGGGGTAATATGGCAATAAGCTGTTGCTGACATTCTTGTAAAATAGCGTGAGATTCTCGCTTCCTATGTTCTTCGGCAAGCAGAGAAGATAAGTACATTCCCATAGTGGAAAAAGCGAGTACGTCTTCTTGAACTACACTGACTTTCTGCAAAGAGGTAGGCTGAAGCGCATTAAGGATAACCTTTGCGGCCTCAAAGGTTTGATAGCCTAACTCTCTCGCATAATCCAATCTGCCCTGTTGATGGGCTTGCTGCGTCTGCGCTTGCATAGCATAGCGATGCTGTCGCGCGTTTGAAGGGTTTAGCTGTAGCCACTTTTTGTAAACTGGGCATAGCCGCTGAACATTCATATAAGCACCTCCTGTTTTTTATTACATTAGTGCAAATAAGAATCATTATCAAATGTAAAGTTCAAAAAATCTATTGGGTTGATTTGATATTTACGTTGTCGTGAACCAACGGCATCGTTTGTCTCGCCTATTAAGTGCTTTGAGTCACTAGTACAGGCGAGCTTATTAGCTGATTAAATTTGAAAGCCACCATAAAAGAAGCACCGCAACTGTGATAGCAATAACCGCTTTCATTTTGTAGCGCTTAATGAGCTGCTCAGCTTTGTCTCCTGTGTAATAAACCACGGCTGCGAGTCCGAAATAGCGAATTGAACGTGCAATAACAGTAGCTAAAAGAAAAAGCGGAAGTGAGTATTGGGTTGCACCTGCTGCAAGCATCGCAACCTGAAAAGGAATAGGGGCAATACCTAAGGTCATTACGAACCAAAAACCTTGGTTTTGCATCTGCTGTTTTACATTGTCGAATTGCTCTTGGCTAAAAAAAGTATCTATAAGCCACTGACCAACCATATCGAAAAGATAATAGCCAAGAGCATAGCCGAAGACTGCGCCAATCACGCAGCCTATGGTGGCCATCAATGCAATTTGCCAAAGCGACTCTCGTCTTGCTTGCATTAGTGGCACCATTACGGCTTCTAGTGGTATGGGAACAATGGTTGATTCTAAAAATGAGGCAAGAGTGATGCCCTTTAACATATGCTTAGAATCGACAAGTTTTTTGGTTTTGTGCTTAACCTTTTTACCTAGTTCCATGTAATCCCTACCACTTTATTTTCTCTACTGCTTGTAAACAACTCCGTCTTTCATCACAAAAGACACGCTTTCCATAAGCGATATATCGTCAAGCGGGTTGCCTTGAACCGCAACAATATCAGCCAACTTACCCTCTTCCAGCGTGCCAAGAATATCGCTGATACCTAGTAAATTCGCGCTATTCACGGTGGCACTTAGCAGCGCGTCGGCAGGCTTCATACCAGCTTCAACCATTAATGAAAACTCTTGCGCATTGTCGCCGTGGGCTGATACACCACTGTCTGTACCAAAAGCAATTTTTACGCCTGCTTTATGCGCTTGTTTAAACGTATTTTGGATAAGCGGGCCGATAGCGGCAGCTTTCGGGCGCACCAATTCCGGAAAGAAGCCATCAATTTTGGCTTTGTCTGCTACAAACTTTCCTGCCAGTATTGTTGGTACATAGTAGGTGCCGTGCTTCTTCATTAATTTGCGGATTTCGTCATCCATATAAGTGCCGTGTTCGATAGAATCTACACCGGCTTCAATAGCCCGCTTCATTCCCTCTTTCCCATGCGCGTGCACCGCCACTGTCATACCGTAGTCTTTTGCCGTTTCAACAATTGCTTCTAATTCATCGGTCATGAATTGTGGGTTTTGGCCGCTTTTAGCTACGCTCAATACGCCGCCGGTTGCGGTGATCTTGATTAAGTCCGCACCATCTTGGTAACGAGTTCTTACTGCTTCACGGGCTTCAGCTTCGCCATTAACCACACCTTGCTTAGGGCCTACGTCTGGGCGAAGTAAATGAGATAAGCCATTACTTGGATCGGCGTGCCCGCCTGTAGTGGCAATAGATTTGGCAACGGTATAGATTCGCGGACCTGTAGCATAGCCTTTACTAATAGCGTTCCTTAGCGCAACGGTTTCGTTGTAGCCATCCCCTAAGTTGCGAACTGTGGTGAAGCCCGAATCTAACGTAATCTTAGCGTAGTTCGCTGCCCGTAATGCATAGTCGGCTTCATTTAGTGAAAAGCGCTCCAGATACGTTTGTGGACCACCATGTTGAGAAGACAAATGAACATGCATGTCCATCAGACCTGGCATAACGGTTGACGTCTTCAAGTCGATGACAGTATCGCCTTCTTGGGCTTCAGCAAACCCCTTTTTTACCGCTTTGATCATGTTGTCTTCAACAACAATAGTCACATTTTCCTGAAGAGAGTTTGATGTGCCAGTAAACACTTTTCCTGCATGAATCAGCGTGTCGGCTACAGTGGAAAAGGGCGATGAGAGTAAGGCACTGGCAACAGCCAGCGTAATCAGAGGCTTTTTCATGATATAGGTCTTCTTGTTGATTGTTTTATAGACTATATCGAATGTAATGCAGTCAGAGGTATAACGCAAAACAAAGCGCTGTTAACGGTGCTTTATTGAAGATGAATTACGTTTTGATATGTTCGAAGAGACAGAAGCAACAAAGTAGGCTAGTTGCTTACTTCACCTAAAATAAAGGTGATGCCGTTTGACTGAATACTAAATTGCGTGCCGGCTTCATCCGGTTTTTCATCAGCTTGTTCAAGCAGTTGATAATAGGCATTTTGATGTAGTCTTGCCCACAAGTTTCTGCGAACGCATAGGTAGGGAATGGGCGTTGCCTCTGGATCTTGTATGGCTTTAGGCGGAACGCGAAGTTCGAGCTGATCAGCACGCTCTAACCTTACAATGTCGCCTGTTTGTGTGGTAAACACATAGGTGCTGTCACTTGCTGATTCACCCTGTTCTCTATGCCATTGAGTTACAAGAAAAGGTGTGTCTTCAACGGTAATGCCTACTTTCTCTACGGGAGTAACTAAGAAGTACTTTTCACCTTCCCGCTTTAACACCGAAGCAAAAAGCTGAACCAAGCTTGCACGCCCAATAGGACTGCCTTCATAAAACCATCTTCCATCAAGCGCTATAGTTAGATTAATGTCACCGCAAAAATCGGGGTTCCATTGTTCAACAGGAGGTAAAGGGCGCGCTTTTGACGACGTGCCCTTAAGCTGCTGCTGAAATCTAGTTAGATCCACGCTCTTCAACCAATACTTTCAGTTCGCGTAGCTTTGCCTTTATGCGACGCATGTTATCTGGGCCAGTACGAAGAAGTTGTTTCTGTGGCTCGTTTAAACTCTCTAGACGATCATCAGCATACTTGTAGGCGACCGAGTCGGTATAAACCTCTACAGGAACCGGCACTTCAGGTGTATCAAGAAGCTGATCAATCGCTTCTAGCAATACGCTGTTGAAGTCTTGGTCAGGGCTTCCAATTTCGGCGTACTTCGCCTGAATGTCGTCTTTATAAATACCGTATATGTTAAGCAGTGCTTCGTTATTGAATGACTCCAATATATCTACGTATGGTGTATAACGTTTATAGCTTGCTGCATCAATCCATTGCTTGCCTGCTTGAGAGTATACGCGGAAGTTCTGCTCAGGTGGCGTTAGTAACTGGTGATTAGGCGCCATTTCATCATTTGCTAGATTCGTAACCGACACCACAAAGCGTTGAATTAGACCTTCATCAACCAGCATGCGGTTAACGGTTTCTTCGCTCGCAGACGAACTCTCAATAAGTGAAGCTTTCACCGCAGGATCGCTGGTATCCAGAGGTTCCGGTTCTGGTTCAACTGGCTCTGGAAGCGGCTCAACCTCGTCTTTTTCCTCAAGCTCTACTGTTGGGGCTGGCTGAGTAGGCTCAAATACTTCAGGCTCTTCTGGCGTAGTCACTTCAGGTTCAGTCACTTCGGGCTCAGGCGTAACTACTGGCTCAGGCTCATCGTCGCTGGGCCAAAACACAACAGCCAGAATAACAACAAGAAGGATGCCTACAATGATAAAGTGTGGGCCTAACGATTTCTTTTCCGACGATTCGCTCATAATGACTCCGCTACAAAACTATCCTTTTGGTAATACTACCAGAGATAACACCCAAATTTAGAAAATCAATCAAGGGAAATGTTCCCTTAGATTGTAAATTCCTTATTTTGAACACTTTTTAACGTAAAAAAGTCACTTTCCGATTTCTTTTTATACAAATTTAGTGGAAAACCCTCATTTTTTCTTCTCATTCACATTCGATATTATGTAAATGCAAAAATTATTTTTAAACAAATGTTTAACAAATTGGGTTTGTGTACTAATGTGTTGATTAGTCATTGAAAAGCAAATGCTAGCTCGTTGTTATCTATAATAATTAGTGAATATTTCGAGCCTCACGACCCCGTTTCAACTTAAATGTGCCCTTATAGGATAATTAGCGTGAGTAAGTTTAGACAGTATCACCCTAAATTACACCGAGCAGTAAAACGCTACAGTGTTATGCAGCATCTAATCATGCTGGGAGTAATGCTTTATCTCCTTTTAAATATCAATAACTTGTCAACTAAGCATCAGATCATTGCTGTAGCGACTGTCATTGTTATGAGTATACAAAATGGCTTTATACTGTCTAAAGCGAAAGTCGCTTTAGCTGTTGAAGGCCCTAGGTTGCTGGTATTTCCATTACTATGGATTGCTTCTGGAATGGGAACGGCGGCGTTCCTATACAGTGCCTGCTCTCTTGCATCCTTACTGGTGTTGGCAAATGCAGTACGGTTTAAAAACCATCGACCTCCGCTAGATCTATCTAATGAACCTGAGCACCTTGCCTAACGTATATATTCTGCTTTTTCGCCCTAGCTTCCGTCATTAAATAAGAATATAGGGCGTGCAAGGTGCATACTTGATTCATGAGGTAGAAAAATGCAGAAGTTCTATTTTCGAGATATTGAAGAGTCGCCTACCGCGATAGATTATCTGGAAGTTCAGTCGTATGAGATGAATGTTTACCTGGTTTATCTCACTATCGGCAGTCAAAGTGGCATGCTTTACGACAACAAAGATAAGCCCATGCGTTTTTTTAGTGCCGGCCACATTCGCGAAGCCTTTGCGCATTGTCATGTTCAGCAGGCGGTAATGAAGCACGATACCCCTTACGATGAAATGATTGGCAACCCGCCAAAAAGTAAAGAGCAGATGGCGTTACCGTTCAGTATGGATTTGCCTTACTAGACTGTTGTACGAACGCTGTAAGCTTTTTTAAGTGGGTTCTATTAAGTATCGTAAGGTCGCAGCGTAACGTTTTTACAGTAAAACATGGCCCAGCAACGCAAAACCGATATAAACGAAATATAAGCTACGTAATAAGTAGTTTCTTACTCGCTTAACACACCAACGAAGTGCAGGTTATAGATTCAGCCATGTGCCTGCAGCCTTTCGCATATCTACTTTAGCTTTCAATCGTTTAGCCAACAGAAATAAGCCACCTAGTTTCCTGTGTATAAACAGAGCATCTACTGGCGGCGTATGCCAAAAATTGTGCTCCATAGTCAGCGCCATTCCCTTTTCGTGAAGCCTTGCAATAAGATCGCTTTGTCCAAAGTCATAAGCGCCCTCGCAGCGAATCGCTTCACACGCCTCCATACCAATGTTTATGACGGCGTCGACTTGCGCTTGAGAGTGGCTTTCGTCAATTAATCCTATGCGAAACGCGGCTTGCTGCATCATCGCTCTATCGTTGGCTGCGGCGCTGTTGAGTAACGCTTGATACTGGGCTGAAATGGCGTCAGGCACATCCCGTGTAGCACCAAAATCTAACAGAACGATTTCTTTTGTATCGGGTTTAAACTGGTAGTTGGCTAAGTTAGGGTCGCTCTGCAGCAGCTTAAAATGAAAAATTTCATTAAAAAATAAAGTCATTAGCGCCGTCATCACGGCATCTCGGACGTCCTGAGGCTCGTTTAATAGCGCATCTAAGTCTTGCGCCTCTATGAAATCCATCGCTAACACGGTACTGGTGGTAAGGGGAGCAAAGGTTTGCGGAATGACAAACGCATTACTCCCCCTGTTTTGGATGTCGGTGCTTTCAACCAACGCGCGATAACGGTTGAGCATGTCAGCTTCTCGCACATAATCAGCTTCTTGGTGAAGCTGAGCTTTAGCCTCTTGTAAAAGCGGGTTGATATCTAATGATTTGGGTACCAAGCCAGTAAGTTTTATAAGTGTAGCTACGTTGTCTACATCGCTATCTATGCTTTTTTTCACACCAGGATACTGCACTTTTACTGCTAACATCCGACCGTCCATCGTAATGACTTTATGCACCTGACCAATAGAGGCCGCAGCTATAGGGGCAAAGGAAAAGTAAAGTAAGTCATCTTGCCATTTTTCGCCCCAAGACTGATTCAACGTGGCAATTAACTGGTCTTTTGGCATCGGGTCAGCGTCGTCCCGTAATCGCCCTAAAATTACCGCGAGCTCTTCGGGGAGAAAATCTCCTGCATCCATTGAAATAAGCTGCCCGAGCTTCATAGCTGCACCACGCATACTGGCAAGCTGATCTGCAATGTTTGAAATGTTTTTGGGCGTTAAGAGCAGCGAAGACAACGCGGGCTTCTCGCCCTTTAAAAGTTGTCCTGCACCTTGTGATACTACGTTACCTGCAATTCTACCTGCCAATGAGCCCAAGCGGCCTATGCGCGATAAACGCGACGATGGTACCGCTCTACTAGAACGGGTTGGTGATTCAGCGTATTTATTGGGCTTCTCTGCCATAGGCTCACTCAGTTTTATTAAGGGCAAAGGGTAACGTTTGGTTTTTTATTGGCTAAACATAACCTAAAAAAGTAACTGGAGTTTATAAATTATACTGTGGGACAAAACGTCTGGATCGGGTTTCCAGCCAAAAGTCATTGAGGACCTGTTGACCATTGCTGTACATCAAAGATCAACAGGACTTAATGTTTAGGAAGTGAGGCTGCTAACAGGGCAATCAACGGATAAGACAGCTGTTTAAACAGAAGTCTGATTTAAAAGCCGCGTTTAGATTGCCCATAATATACTTAAAAGAAATGTGTACTTGCCGTTCCTAGTCGCTTAGCGCTTTCTTACTAGGCGAGTTGCATAAGGCAATTGTAAAAACACTGTGTGCTAGATTATCTGTGAAATAAATTGAATCACTAGTCCAACAACGCTTCCATAAGCAAACCCAGCCCAGCCACTTGTCGCTCTATAACGCCAAAGTGCTGCACCAAAAAAGCCACACCAAAGCATGGCAGAATAGGTGGAAACAAGGCCGCCGCCCATCCCTGTATCTGGCAAAAACAGCATGACGACAAAGGTTAGCGCCATTGCGCCACTTAACAGCACCCACATGATATTTTTCTTATCAGCGAACGCATTGTTTTGTTTGACGTTCTTTGCATCGGCATCTTGCGTTTGCTGTGCATTTTCTGCTTGAACAGCGCACTGAGCTGCTTTAGATGCACGTAGTTTTCGTGCACTACGCTCACTTCTTGATTGGGGTTTCTTGACCTGTGAAGGCAACGGTGATGCAGCGCTATGGGTCATGATGTACCTCATTAACTGAATTTAGTAACTGTTTGTCCATAGTTAAGGTAGAGCATGCATGCCTAGATGACTATACGACTTCGGTCTCACACGACAATTAGAAAACGTGTTTTAGATTTTCCCTATTCGAATGCGGCGCTCGAATTAGAGGGGGCAAAGGCTGAGGTAGGCATACATTATCTTCAAGAACACCGTGAAGCACGCAAACAAAAAAGCCCACCCGCAATCACTGCCGTTTGACAAGGAATGCGGGTGGGCTTTCACAAACTTATACCGTTAGGTATTAGTGATGGTCGCTATTTTGGCTTTTGAAGCTTACTTCCAGCAAATTTACGCTATCAGCAAAGGTCAGGGTTTTGATATCACCCTTGCCTTCTACATTTAGCGTATTCACCTGTTTCGGCCACAAGTCACGCAATGCATCGTGGCGAATCTTAATGCCTTCAAGTACAGGCGGCTCAGCAGTTTCCTGATAAACCCAAAAGTGCTTACCTTCAACTTCAAAGCCAACATCAGCAAGCTTTAATGGCTCGCCTGCTGCATTTAAAATTGCAAAGTGGTGGGCGACGTAATCAGCGAATTGTTGCTGCGTTTCTATGTCGTCCATAATATCTGCGTGCTTGTCAAACAGCGCCTTAACCGCGTGTTCAGCATCGTGCAAATTAAAGCGGTGCATCACCTCAATATTTTCTGTTCTAGGATTGAACAGTACCGTGGTAATTGCTGCTTTTATTTGATGCGCTTGGGCTGCAGTGCTGTACGACATTGCGCTAACTAATAGCGCAGCCGTAATTGCGAATGCACTTACGCTTGCGAGCAGAGCATGAGCGCTCTGCTGCAAGCGAGCCAAAGACAACTTATTCGTCATCTTTGTCCTCGTCGTCGGTTTTCAGTTCGGTCTTTGAGTCGTGCATAAGGTCGCGGTACTCGTAAGTGTTACGCGGCTTATTCTTATACGCTTCAATACGCGAAGGAATGATACGACGCGGGTAGTGGTTATTTTCCACATCTACGTCTGCGGTTTCCCAGTGCGGATCAACGGTTACGCTTACCAGCTCTTTGTCTTTGTCGGTAACAATAAGCTTGCTTACGGCTTTAGGTGTACGACGCCAGATTTCCGCAGGAATACGCATTTCTTCTTTCGTGCCGTCTTCAAACGTTAGTTCAAGAATGATTGGCATCACCAACCCACCCTTGTTGCTGAAATCTAGCACGTAGTAGTTTTTGTCTTCTTTCACCGCACGCTCAAACGCTTTACGCTCCCAAGGCTCAAGATCTTTCAAGAATTTCTTGTACTTGTTGCGCTCTTTGTTAGTTACGGTGTAACGATCGTTTTCGTCGTAGAAGTCACTGATATCTTCAAAGCGATCTACCCAAAGTTTTTTGCCTTCTTCTTTATTACGAAGGTCGGTAAGTGACTTCGGTTTCTCCATTTCTGCTTCACGTTCGCGAGCAAAATCGATATCTGGATTTTCAGTGTCTAAACGAAGCTTATATACGCTGTCTAGGCTAATATCCACATGGTCTGTGGTGTAAAACCAACCACGCCAGAACCAGTCTAGATCAACGCCTGACGCTTCTTCCATAGTGCGGAAGAAATCTGATGGTGTAGGACGTTTAAACATCCAACGCTGCGCGTATTCTTTAAACGCGAAGTCAAACAGCTCACGGCCAAGAATAGTTTCGCGAAGAATATTCAGCGCTACAGCTGGCTTGGTGTAAGCATTTGGGCCAAGGCGAAGGACTGAGTCAGACTGGGTCATAATTGGCACCTGCGTCTGAGACTTCATGTAGCCTGTGATATCACGTGGCTCTACGCCCCAAGGGATCGTAGGATCCCACTCACGACCGGCAACGCCGTCTAGGAAGCTGTTAAGACCTTCATCCATCCATGTCCACTGGCGCTCGTCAGAGTTAACCGTCATAGGGAAATAGATATGACCTACTTCGTGAATAACTACGCCAATAAGGAAGCGTTTTTCAGCAAGCGAGTACGTGCGTGAACCATCGTCACGAAGCTCTGTACGCGGGCCGTTGAAGGTGATCATGGGGTATTCCATGCCGCCAACTGGACCATTTACTGATTGGGCTACTGGGTATGGGTAATCGAAGCTAAAGCGGCTATAAACATCCATGGTGTGGATGATTGATTCTGTAGAATACTTCTGCCATAGCTCGCCACCTTCTTTCGGGTAGAAAGACATAGCCATTACCAATGGTTGAGTGTCACCGCCTTGCTGATAACCACGCGCATCCCACGCAAATTTACGCGAAGAGGCCCATGCAAAGTCACGTACGTTTTCTGCCTTAAAGGTCCAGGTTTTAAGCTTAGTCGTGCCTTCTTTTTCGTTCTCAATTGCTTCTTCTGGTGAAACAATGAATACGATACGGTCAGCTTTTTCTGCCTTTTTCAGACGGTCGCGCTGTGTTTTAGTTAACACGTCTTTCGGGTTTTGAAGCACACCCGTTGACGATACGATGTGGTCAGCCGGAACCGTAATATCTACTTCGTAGTTACCGAACTCTAGCGTGAACTCGCCACGGCCAATAAACTCTTTATTGGTCCATGCTTCGTAGTCGGTGTAAGCCGCTAGACGAGGGAACCACTGTGCTAGCAAGAAGATGTCGTTACCGCCTTCACGTTCGTCATCTGGGAAATGCTCGTAACCTGCACGTGCTGAAACAGCGTCTTCTTCAACAATGTTAAACGCAAAATCGATATCAAACGTAACTTTGCTGCCTGGCTTCAACGGTTGAGCCAAGTCAACACGCATTAAGGTGCCAACTACTGTGTGACGTAAGTCATTGCCCGCTTTGTCTTCAACACGAGAAATGGTATAGCCCAGCTCGTTGTCGTCAACAAACTGCTGACGGCGCAATGCACCCATGCTTAGCTTAGCTGGCGCATCGCCGCTAGCAGCTTGCGTACCCGGCCCGCGGTTACCGATACCGCCAAACGTGGTAGTAAGCGCAGACATTGAATCGTCGCGGAATTTGTTTTGGTCAAGCTGGATCCACAAGTACTTAAGCGTATCTGGCGCGTTGTTGTGGTAAGTAATGGTTTCGCTTGCTTCAATGCGGCGTTTGTCTTCAAGTAGCTTTACGTCAATATCGTAATCTACTTGTTGTTGCCAATATTGGTGGCCTGGCTCACCAGCGGCGTTACGGTATACGTTTGGAGTAGGAAGAACTTCGTCCAGCTGACGGAATTTATCTTCGAAATCGCCTTTAGTTTGTTTAATAGCGGCGGTACTAGGAAGAGAAATCAGCATAGACAACACTGGCGCTAGCCAGAAAAAGTGTCGTTTTGCGGTGCTCATGCAGGTTCCTTGCAACTTGTAAGTTAGAATTGTTATAAGATAACACCGCCTAGTATATAAGTATGCCTGTCACAATCCAATTTTTTGACCGTAAACTAACCATGTTTTAACGCAAAAAAACTGTAACAGATCGTTTTGTTTCGCGCTTTAACTGTCGTATTCTTAAGCTCTTGTTTTCTTTTTTCTTCCCCCTATGAACCGTTTTAATTGGCAACGTGCCGTTATAAAAGTTGGCAGTGCGCTTATTGCTCCTGAAGGCAATGAGTGTAGTGGGCGTTATTTACTGTCTCTTGCTCGATTTATTACTGCTAGTCGCGAAGCTGGCAAAGAGATTATTCTTGTCTCTTCTGGCAGTGTTGCCGCGGGCCGCAGCAAAGTGAAGGTTCGTCACAACGCATCTATTGCAGAAAAACAAGCCATGGCTGCGATTGGCCAGAATTTAATGATGGCCAACTGGCAGCGCTTTTTCGACTTTCCCTGTGCACAAGTATTGTTAACGGCGGATGATCTACGCGATAGAACCCGCTACGTAAATATTAAAAATACCTTGCGCGAAATTTTGAATCACAATGCGTTACCTATTGTGAATGAAAACGACACCGTAGCTGTCAACGAACTCAAAGTGGGTGATAACGATAACTTGGGTGCTTACACTGCCCTGGTCGCCCAAGCAGACACCCTCATTATCTGCTCAGATATCGACGGTTTATTTACCGCAGACCCAAGAAAAGACGCCAGCGCCACACTCATTCCACAGGTAGATAAAATAGACAGCACTATTTACGGCCTTGCCGGCGGCGCTGGAACAGCGGTAGGAACTGGCGGCATGCGCACAAAAATTGAAGCGGCAGATAAGTGCACCAGTAGCGGTATTCAAACTCTTATTGTCAACGGGCGAAAAGGCGAAACCTTCGATGCATTACTTGAAGGTAAAGTGCCGGGAACCCTATTTAATGCTAGTAGCACTCCCGCCAGCGCGCGCAGACTGTGGCTTACCCATACTCTTAAAACCGCTGGCAGAATAGACGTTGATAGCGGTGCGAAAGAGGCGTTAGTGCGAAAAGGCGCGTCATTACTGCCATCGGGTATTGTTGATGTCGTCGGTTTGTTTGAACAAGGCGATGCTGTTGAAGTGGTGTGCCAAGGCGAAGTTATTGCCAAGGGGCTTTGCCTGTATAACGCAAAAGACTTAACGCTTATAAAAGGGAAAAAGTCGAAAGAAATTGCCAGTGTGTTAGGTTATGAAACAACAGATGTTGCCATTCACCGTGACGATATGGTGCTTTACTCATAGCGCTACTCAAAAGAATCGCTGCAATAGACTACCGCACATTAAACATTAATTGGCGTTAGTCGTTCATCGATTTCCATTATTTGCGCCAACAACAAAGCGATACATTTATTCACTAAGGGACGATCATGACTGATATCACACCTACACTTGCCGACTACCCTTACAAAGTCACTATCGCCACGCGTTGGCAAGACAATGATGCGTACGGACATATCAACAATGTTGTGTACTATGGTTTCTTTGATACCGCGGTAAACCGTTTTTTAATTGAAGAAGGTGGGCTAGATATACACAACGGGCAATCCGTGGCATACGTGGTAAGCAGTCAGTGTCAGTACATTGCTCCGGCAGCCTACCCTGAAGACATTTTTGTAGGCTTGCGCGTTATCAAAATTGGTAGAAGTTCAGTGACTTATGGTCTATCGGTTTATGCCGGAGAGAATAAGCGACGCGTGGCTCATGGCCAATTTGTGCATGTGTTTGTAGATAGAAAAACCGACAAGGCCATTCCTATTCCTGTTAATGTGAAAACAGCGTTAGAGTCGATTGTGGAAGTAATGTAGAGCATGGCAAAAATGACGAAACACAATGCATCACAAGCGATGAGCAACGGCAATCAAAAGCAGGTTGTCTTTCTAGACGCCGAAACCATGGATTTGCCCAGCCTTGATACCTCTTCACTCGATGACGTACAAAACAATTTCGGCGCAGGTATTACGCTTCATCAACAAACTCAAGCCGAAGATGTGGCCGAGCGCATTAAAAATGCCGATGCTGTGCTGGTTAACAAAGTCGTGCTACAAGCCAAAGATTTACAGCAGGCCAGTCAGCTTCGCTATATTGGTGTAACTGCGACCGGCATGAACAATATCGACCGTGATTACTGCGAACAGGCTGGTATTACCGTTCAAAATGTAGAGGGCTACGGCACTGATAGCGTTGCTCAACATACGTTGACCTTGGCGTTGAATTTGGCCACCAATTTTGTGACGTATCAGCGCGATATGCGCAACCAAGCATGGTCTGCATCTTCTCATTTCTGCTTACTCAATCATCCCGTGGTGGAATTGGCGGGTAAGCATGCGGTAATTGTTGGGCATGGCGAGCTTGGCAAGCGTGTAGAGGCATTGTTTAAGGCTATGGGTATGCAGGTGAGTATCGCTGCTCGCCCAGGTAAACAAGACGACCCTCGTCCAAGTCTTGCATCGCTTTTACCAAATGCCGATGTGGTAAGTCTTCATTGCCCGCTTACTGAAGCCACCGACAAGCTTATTAATGCCGATACATTGTCGCTGATGAAGCCAAGCGCTTTTCTCATTAATACGGCTCGCGGCGGCTTGATTGATGAGGAAGCACTCTATCATGCGCTTAAAAACAACCAAATTGGTGGCGCGGGATTAGATGTACTAAGTGTCGAGCCTCCGCCTGTTGATCATATATTGCTTAAAGAGGCACTACCTAACTTGCTGGTAACGCCGCATAATGCGTGGATTGGTAATGGCGCTAGGCAAAAACTGCTCGATAGTGCTATCGACCATTTATCTGCCCACTTATCTTCTTGTTTATGAGCTTCCCAGGGCTAGAACACCGCTATGAATAACGCAACCTTATTTGCTCTGTGCTGCCTGATTTGGGGCTCAACCTGGATAGCCATCACTTACCAAATAGGGCATACCTCTGAAACGTTTGCCATTGCGCTGCGTTATTTATTGGCGTCGGCCTGTTTAGGGATTTACTGTGTTATTAGGCGTTTGCCGCTTAAGCTACCGGTACATGTTCATGTGAAAATGGCCGCAGTCGGTCTCTTTTTATACAGCTTAAATTACACGCTGCTGTATATGGCGCAAGCGCACATAATTAGCGCGCTGTTAGCCCTTATGAGTTCTTGTATTATCTACATTAATGTTGTGCTTCGGCGATGGTGGCTTAAAGAGCCTATAAGAAAAGAAGTGGTTATAGGTGCTACATTTGGCTTGCTGGGCATTGTGTGTTTGTTTGTGCCGGAGTTTTCCAAAGTCTCCATGGATGCGGCGCTTGCTACCGGCCTCGCTATAGCGTTTGTCAGCTTTTTCTGCGCCTCAACAGGTAACGTTATCTCCGAGCGTATTTTGACCTCGGGTACGCCTGTTATCCAAATGAACTTCTATGCCATGAGCTATGCCATGGTGCTGCTTTTCATCACCTCACTGGCAATGCCGGGTAAGTTGGTCATTCCTACCCAACCCGAGTTCTATCTGTCGCTGCTTTATCTGGCTATCTTTGGCTCTGTGTTTGCGTTTGGCGCGTACATGAAACTGTTAAAGCAAATGGGCGCTGACAAGGCTGCATATGTGGTCTTGGTATACCCCATGGTTGCACTGGTTATTTCCACCTTTTTCGAAGGCTATACCTGGAGCGTTTTATCTGTGGTTGGGGTGGTCATTGTGCTGGTAGGCAACGCCATTGCAATGGGAAAAATTCCCCGCTTTATGCGTCGCCCACCGGTGTCGAGCTAGGAGCTGGTAAAACCGTTTATTTGAGCGCGTTGATTTTCTTATTCAGTTCGTAAGCAGGCTCGGTAACAATGGTTTCAAGGGTTTCGATTCGCGCCATCAAAGCTTCAATCTGCGCATCTTTTTCCTCTAAACGCTGCTGCTGTTTGTCGGTCACGCTTTTAACGAACGGGTTGCTGCACTCGCCGTTCATCCAGTCGTTTAGTCGCCACTGAAATTTTGCGTCTAAGTAGCTTGCCAAAAGCACAAGCGACGTCAGGCTGCCAATTAACAAAACTATACTTAACGTAGACATAATTTTTTCCTAATCCAAATTTCAAGGTTGAAGGCTTTTAGGGAAAATGCCCTAAACGCACGTTACTGCACTTACTGTTTTAACTAGTCGTTTGTTGCTTAAAAAAATTACAGCATTGACGAAAAAAGTTTGTAATAAAAATTCGTGGGGGCAGACTGATAGAAGTAACACAATAAAATAACAACAGTTTTTGTGATTAGGGATGTGACGTTGGGGCAGGGTTTTGAAGATGTTTTTGCGCAATACGGGGCAATATTGAGCCGTGTAGCCAACAGCTATGAAGCAAACGAAGCGATGCAGCAAGAATTATTGCAAGAAATTGCTATTGCCGTTTGGCAGGGGCTGTCTCGCTTTAAGGGCGATAGCAGCGTGAAAACCTATATTTTGAAGATAGCTCATAACCGCGCAGTTACTCACGTAGCAAATCAAGTGAAGCGTCTCGATACCCATCAATATGACAACGATGATTTGGGCTCTGACGGGTTCGCGAGTACTACCCACTCACCAGAGGAAATGTCTAGTCAACACCAGTCATTAGAACGCCTACTTCGCGCGGTACGGGCACTTCCATTGCAGTCAAGACAAGTGCTAACGCTTTCTCTTGAAGGCTTAAGTTACGATGAAATTGCAGACGTCTGTGGTCTGACTAAAAATCATGTTGGTGTGATATTAAAGCGCGCCAAGCAAAGTATCATGCAGGAGCAACCGCATGCATAATTCAGATAAAGAGAATCAAACGAACCCGCCCGTATCAGTAGACGATGCGCAGAATGATGGCCTTTCTGCGCTATGGCAAGCTCAGCCAGTTACGACTATCAACCTCTCGGAAGTAAAAGCCAGCCTAAGCAGTGAGCGAACCAAGCAACGCTGGTATATGTTGGTTGACTCCTTAGCGTTTATCCCAGCGATCTACTTGCTAGTTGTTACTTGGGAAAAGTTCACTTTTGTCGCCCACGCGATGTTTGTTTTTATGCTGGTCACGGCTCTTCCCCTACTTGTTTATCAGCTGTGGTTAAGAAGAGTGGCCGCATTTTCAAAAGACACTCAAACCGCTGACCACCTAACACAGCTAATAAAGCAAATTAAGAATAACGTGAAGATTGCTGTAATCACTAAACACTCGACATGGACTGCAGTGTTATTTGGATGTGCCTTTCTGGTGGAGCGCTATTTTTATGGGGAGCTTACCCCAGAGAAAGTTATGAAGATGGCTATAGTTATGACGTCCATGAGCGTTGTGATGCTAGTGTGGTATGTGTGGGCGAGCAAAAGACAAAAGCGTTTTGAGCGTCAACTCGAAACGCTTGAGAAGATGGCACAGCAGCGTTAAGGGCGCATGAGTGCAAAAGTACGATGTTTTGACTTTGAGCGCTTAATTGTTATTACTTGTGCTCGGAGTGCTCGCATTATCTTTCAGATCTTGCTCTGCGCTTTCATTGGACTCTTCAGCTTCACTGTCGTCTTCATCACTATCTCTACGGGTTCTGTTATCACCCAAGAAAAACTCATAATAAAGGTCTAACGCGAACTCAGATTGGTCTTCCAGTGTGGTTTGAATGGCTTCTAAATATAAACTAGGTAGAAGCTGATATTTTACCGCCAAGTCAGGCGGTAGTTGTCTGCGTCGTAGCGTGCTATTAGCGTCGTTGTTACTTAGACCAACGTCCACATTGTATTCCACAGATAATCGCTCGTTAATCTGCCCTCTTACCGACAGTAAATCTTCGTTAGTGCTTAAACTAAAATCATCAATACCTAGCGCGCTTCCCACTTGCCCTGTCAGGGTTTTGGTGTTGGATAAACCAAAACCTACCAGCAGCGCAGCGTAGTTAGGATCTTGTGTGCCCGAGTTCGGTCCAGAACCTGTAAGTAGATATGACAATACGCCCTGTTGATCCATTGCAGGCTCAGAGAACAGGTTGATACTTGGCGAGTCAGCCGCGCCATCAATTCGGATACCTGCTATTACGTCGTCATCGGTTTTAGCCGGGTCGCGGATGGCTTCAACCAGCAACAAAGGTTGGTCAATTGGGCCGTTAAATTGTACTTCACCGGTTTGAATAATTAACTGTTGTCCGTAAGCGTTGTATCGACCATTTAAAATTTGAAGGTCACCATAGCCCACAAGTGCAGGTTGAGTGTTTACGCGAATGCCACCATACAAACTTGCAGTAAGGCCAAACGCTTCGAGTTTTACTTCTTCGGTTTTGTTTTTGTCGATGTTGACCAATACCGAAGCGTGGACGATATCTAGCGGTTCCTCTCTATCCGGTTCGCCACGCAGGTGCACGTCTTTTGATGGGGAAACAGCACTCTCAGGTAGCGACTCTATTTCAATTCTCGCCCAAGGAATATTTACCTCGCCACTCACGTCCACTTTTTCTTTTGTGGCGGCGATATCGATATTCGGTGATACCTTGAGTCGAATGTTTGGCTGACGAATTTCGAAACCGTTTCCCTTTAAATTAAATGTCGCACTGGGGTTGGATGACCAGTCTAACTCGCCTTTTAACGCCCCTTTTCCTCCGCCTAGTAAGAAGGTGCCGTCTAGAGCAGCGGTTTGACCATTAAGCGATACTTTTTGATTCCAATCGGCCAGTGTCACAGGTGTATCTTGTATATCGATAGCGCCATTTGAAACCGTCAATTCACCGTTAAGCGTAGGGTCGTCAATGTAACCACTCAACGATACGTTCCCGTTTAACTTTCCTGTAAGGGTTCTGATAGCAGGGGAAAGGGGTTTGAATGGTGCAACATTAAGCCCTTGCATCTCTAGTTTACCATCGAGTGGTATACGCGATTCGAAAGGACGGGTATTCAAGGTTAGTGTTGCATCCCCGACATCTTGGCTTGAGATCACAGATGTTGATGCTAACTGCCCCTGCTTTATCTCTCCTTTAGTTTCTATGGAGTTAATAGTGAGCGTTAGCGGGCGCGTTTCACCAAGTTGCCATGGCGCAGAACTCATAGACGCAGTAAATGTGGCATCGATGGGATCGTTAGCCGAGTAGCTGCCTTTGGTTTTTACGGTAAGTGTTGCTTGTGAGGGACTTGAAACAACAGTAGGCGCTAACTCGTTCGCCCACAACCCGATGGGCAGCGCCGTCGCGCTGATATCCCAACTGGCTTTGTTTTGTTGATAATTCACGTTTGAAATACACAGCTCACCTTCTTTTCGAGAGGTCCAACAGTGCTGACCTATTTTAGCCGTTATAGGTGAGGTGCCTATATCTACACTGAACGGGCTTGATAGCGTCCACTGCATATTAGCGAGCTTCAATGCGGTATCACTAATTTCCCCCACCCAGTGATTGTTCGTCCATGCACCTTTTAAGGACAGCCCAATATTATTGTTGGGAACAGTTAGGTCAATATCTGCGGTGTGATCGCGATAGGTACCGTTCACTTTGATTTCGCCGTTCAATGGTCCTTGCTGCGCGGCAGAGGCATTTAAATTGGGTGACACAGCAATATTAGATAGGGAGAGTGTTCCGTTAGCACTTGGATTTTGCCAAGGACCGGCGGCTGTGATATTGCCACTTACCGCACCTGTCACTTCTGGGTATAGGCTTGAAATAGCGTTAACGTTTATCGCAATATTTGCATTTAAATGCCGCTTATTCAGTACCTGAGCAATGGCGCGTATCGTGTTTCGCTCTTGCTCGTGTTCTTGAATGATATTGACGTTAGTAACGAATAAGTCGCTGGGGCCAGCATAAACCGCATTCCCCTTCACCTGAAGCGGTTTGCCCTGAAGTACACCCGAGACAGTCATATCTCTTAGGCTCATGTGTAATCCGCCGCGCTCAGAGTATTGCAATATACTGTCTATTTCTCCGCTAATTTTTTCAGGCGCATAAGTGCTGAATTGCCGCCCTGATACATTCTTAAGCGTTGTCTTACCTTCCCACGCGATACTTTCATTTAGATAAAGGGTACCAGTGTTGGTTAAGCTCCCATCCAAAGCGTTTATATTGGCTTGATTAACAAAAATATTGTTCTTTTTCAGCACCACATCAAGTGATACTGGTACATTGCCAATGTCAGGCAATGTAGCTGCGCCTGCTCCTTTAAGTACGTAATCACCCATGGTGCCGGAAAGCGTTAACTGTCCTTCTTTGAGCGTAGTGTTTTCCAGTGTCGGTATGGCTTGTTCTTGCCAGTTCGCAGTGAATTCTATGGGAAGGTTACTGTCTAGAATGTTGGCCATTAGGTTAGCGTTTGCGGTTACCGCGCCTCTGGCAACAACTGACAGCGTTAAATCGTCCAACGCACCCGCGGCCGCTACACTCAGTTCTTGTGGTGTGTCGCCAAGCTTCGTTTTCGCGTTAATAGCCACATTTAATGGGAAGTTTCCGTCAAGTGTTGCGCTCGCTTTTCCTTTCACCTCACCTTGTTCATGTACAACGGTCATTTCTTCAATAGCGACATCGCTGCCCTTAAAGTGAGCCTCTAACAGCGAGATGAGTGAAATGTGCTGTTTGCTCTCCCCTTGAATTATGTGTAGATCTTCTACTAAAAAAGTACCAAGAGACAAAGGAATAGGCGTAGCTATATTTGGTAGTACGGGGACGTCGTAGCTTAGTGAGTATGACGTAGGCAAAGCGCTATCAGCACTTGGAGCCTGTTCTTTTTTGGGAGCAGGCTGCTCACTATTAGTTTCCGATGCATTGGTCATGGCTGCCGGTGTAGAGCTAGCAGCTTCATCTTGGTTTAGCAGAGCAATGCGAACACCTTTCGCGGCGATGCTGTCAAGTATGAGGTCGCTATTTCCTTCAAAATCGGTCAGCTCTAGTTCATCAATTTCTACTGTTGTCGTAAGTAGAGCAAGTTTGATATTCGTTAGCGCTAAATACCCAACATCAATGGGCAGCGGTAATTCAATCTGGCCACCTGAAGGTGCATCATCGGAAGAGTCAGGCGCGTTTGATCGCTGTGTAAGCGTAGCGTTTTCCAGCGTGACTTCATTGACACATACTCTAGGCTCAAACAAACAACGCCAGGTAATATCAATGTAGGCATATTGTGCAGACACCTTCCATTGCGGGTTTTCCCACTCCACATTATGCACTTCTAGTGTGTCAGCAAACCCACCGTCAATGGCATCGATGGAGAGGTTTTCAACAAACGTGTTGGCCAGTAACTTAACGGTAGGGCCGCCTAAGGGACTTATCAAAACGGCATACAACGCGACCAGTATAAGAACCGGTGAAAGTAAAATAGCCGAAAGCGTACGTTTTCTCATAGCTCAGGCCCCAACAAAATATGTAACTGCCATGTATTCTCGTCTGGCGCAAAGCCTCTTGCCACGTAAAGTCTGACTGGACCAATTGGTGAAAGCCAATGTACACCAGGTCCAACGCTATATGTCAGCGTTGTGCTGGAGTCGTTTGTTGCTGTACCTGCATCGACAAACGCTGCCACTCTCCAATTATCTGCCACTTGATAGGCATACTCTACACTCGATGTAGCAAGGTACTTCCCTCCAATAGAGTCAACAATGAGTTCTCCTGTTTCTGGATCAATGACTTCAGCTGTCGGAGAAATTTCGCGATAGTCGAAGCCGCGAACACTTTTATCGCCCCCTGCATAAAAACGCAACGACGTTGGCACCTCATCAAAACTATTGGTTTTAATAACCCCAGCTTCACCGCGTATGGTTATTCTGTGCACATTGTTAAAGGTACGGATAAGCGTGGCTTCAACCACGGCCTTGGCAAAATCGATATCAGAACCATAACCTTCTCTGCCTATTTGGGTGAGCATTTGAAGGTAGGTACCATTATTAATGTTGAGCTCACTGTCTTTATCGCGATAGGTTAACGAGTACCCGGGTAATACTAGGGACGTGGTGTTTGTACTCAATTCCCCTTGATCATAAGTTTCACGTAGATAGGTCACCGAGCCATCGTGTTGCCATGGTGAATTGTCATGTTGCCAGTAACGGTGTGCAGACAAAGATAGGGTTTCACTCTCAAAGGAAGTGTTGCTGTACTCTATAAATTGGTAACCCGCCTCTATACTCGCGTAATCCCGCGTTATGTTTCTCATCGGTATACGGTAGTCGGCAGTCACTGATTGTTCTGGCGCTGAAATGAAAATATCAGATGAAACAGAGTGCCCTTTACTATTCACCCAAGGACGCTCCCATCCTAAGCGAACCCGTGGGCCCGTGTCAGTGGCTGCGCCAACAGAAACGTTAAATGCGTCTGTGGGTCTGTGAAGTAACGATACCTCAACCGGTACCAGCAAACCATCAGCCTCACTTACAACCGGGCGTGCAATAACGCGGGTAAAATACCCAGATTGATTAAGGCTTCTGTTGAAATCGGCAAGTGTTGATGAAGAGTACGCATCGCCTGTTTTAAACGGCTTTAGCCGCTCAATGATGGCTTTCGCCTTGTCATCGCCAATAAATTTTAGCTCTCCAAATTGGTACTGGGGCCCGCTTTGCGCAATCAAAAGTACGTTTGCTTGTTTTTCGTCACGCACTAGGTCGAGACGCGTCGCCTGCCAAAAATAATCAAAATAGCCATTAGATAAGGCGTAGTTAAACATGGACGACTTAAACGACTCGTAAATGGTTTGGTTTAACACGTCGCCTTCTTTAAGCTTTAGTGAATTAAAACGTTCTCTGAAAGCCTTATCTTCACGTCCCGCACCTATTATTTCGCGAGTAACCTTATTTATGGTAAGCGGCGCATTCAAAGCAACATTCACTGTAACCTTGTCGCCCTCTTCAATACTTACCTTGGTCTCGCTGTTGTAATAACCATAGGGTTGAACCGCTGTCGCTACCGTTTCACCCACTTCATCTTGCCAGTAAGGGTCAGTAAGCAACGATTTTTCCACGTCGAGACTGTTTAAATGCAGGCGGATATTATTACGCAGTTTGTCGTCTTCTACGCCCTGAATGTTATAGGAAATAGGGTCTTGGGCATGTGAAAAAGTAAAGAGAGCACACGCTAGCGTGCACAATGTACTGCCCACCAAAACTCGGACTGCTTTGGTGATTCTGAACATAAATTGTCGGAAAAGATGGTCTTGCAAACTGGCAAGCCCGCTCCAAATCGAAGGCATGAAAAGGCTAAATCCTTAAGGTAACGCTGGGCTGTGAAGCTTACCGCTTGATGGTAAAATCCATATTATGTCTGTGGTTAATGATACCACATTTGTAATTTGTATCCGCAAACTACGACGAGAGATCAAATAATTGCGCTGACGTCGGTAAATAATACCAATCCGCATAGATAATTGCCCACTCAGAAGGCGCTGGCAAGTTTCCTAGCAAAGCGTGGGAATGCAGGAATGGCTGTTCCCTTTCAAATTCCCAGAATGAAGCTAGGAAGCTTGCCAGACCTTCCCGAAGGGCGAGTTTAAAATGTCCGTACTCTTTGTTGTGTCACCTTGATGTAGACCACTATACCTGCGGTAACACGCCGCGATTACGAACATTTTAACTCTCGCTGAGTGGGTAATGATCTATGCGGATTGGTATAAAATGCACTCAACGTATTTTCCTAACTAGAATGCCCTTCTTCAGAACATATCTGGCACATCCACTCACTTAACGTAGAGCCTAGTATTGCTTTGTTTTTGTACATCTGGGCATGAGTGAGTATACTCTGCGTAACTTAACTTTGAGTTTTTTGCCTAAGCTAAGTTCCACTAACAATAAAAAACAACAAGGGAATGTTATGTCTTCTTATAAGGCTCTCTTACCTACAACACTAGTTACTTTGCTACTGTTGGTTTGCTCTTTCTCCACACTGGGCGCAGATCAAACTAAGGCAGAACTCGAGTACGAAAAATTCAGTTCTTTGCCAACCTATTGGACTCCGTCGCTGTCACCCGATGGCTCAAAAATCGCTTTTGTTCAAAACGTTGAGCAAGAAGAAGCGTTTGCCATGCTTGCCACTTACGACTTAAAAAAGGGTGAAAAGCACTACCTACTGCGATCGGACAATGAACGCGTAAAAATTAACTGGTACAACTGGGTGAACAATGAACGGCTGGTGGTTAGCGCTCGTTACGAAACCCGCCGTGGCACCACGAAAGTTCACGACACACGGTTGTTAAGCATTAAGTTTGACGGTGAAGGCGGTGCATTCAACTTGGTTGAATGGGAGAGAATAAAGCGTCGAGCAGGTAACCCGAACCACATTCCTCAATTTCACGATGACGTTATCGACTGGCTGCCTGACGATCCAGAACATATTCTAATTGCCTTAGACGCTGAGGTGTTGGGGCTGCCGTCGGTTTACAAAATCAATGTTAATGATGGTGGCGTAAGTCGCATTATTCGCGGGAAAAAACGCATTAGAGATTGGATGACGGACCAACAAAATAACGTTCGTATAGGTGTTTCACTTGATTACGATACAGGAGAGCGAGAAGTCTTTCTAAAAGAAGGAGACGATTGGCGCACCTTATTTGCTTACAACGCTATGTCTGACAAGGGTGAATACCCAGTTGGCTTTGCAAAAGACCCAAATATTCTTTATTTCAAAGGTTATAAAGGAGACTTCCGTGCATTGTACACCTTAAACCTCACTACTAATGAGCGAACAGAGGTGTATGCTGATGAAGGGTATGATGTTAATGGTAGCCTTATCTATTCACCGGTTACCCGAGATGCAATAGGAGTACGCCATGACGGTCGACATTATTGGGATGAACGTTACGTTGCTCTTCAAAATGGTATCGATGCTGGTCTTCCTGATTACGACAATACCTTAGTGAGCTTTAGCGACGACGAACAAACATATATTGTTTATTCAGAGTCTGACACCTTACCAGGAGTTTATTTGCTGGGTGACCGTAAAGAAGGCACGTTAGTGATGCTTTTTGAGCAATATGCTCAAATAGACCCGGCAAAATTATCTGAGCATACGTTAATTGAATATGAAGCCAGAGACGGCATCAAAATCGAAGCGTATTTGACTTTACCAAAAGGCGAAGGCCCGTTTCCTACCATTATTCATCCCCACGGTGGCCCTGGAGCAAGAGATTTCAGTGGTTTCGACTATTGGACAGCGTATTTTACATCGAAAGGTTATGCAGTACTAAGGCCTAACTTTAGAGGTTCTAGAGGGTATGGGTACAGCTTTGCGCAAAGCCAAATGAAAGGTTGGGGCTTGGCTATGCAAGATGATATCACCGATGCGGCAAACTGGATGGTAGAGCAGGGGCACGCTGAGCAAGACAACATGTGTATTGTGGGCGCTAGCTATGGCGGTTACGCCGCCCTGATGGCAACTGTTAAAACCCCGGATCTGTTTAAGTGTGCGGTGAGCTTTGCTGGCGTAAGTTCACTTAAACACGTCATTATTCATTCTCGCCGTTTCCTGAACAACGAATTTGTGAAAAACCAAATTGGGGATGATTATGACGACCTTGAAGCGCGCTCGCCTTACTACAATGCGAAAGGAATAAAGACGCCAATTTTGCTGGTACATGGAGAGGAAGATAGAGTTGTCCCTCCACTTCATAGTCGCTACATGGCTGACGAGTTAGATGATTACGACAAGGTCTACAAATATGTAGAGCTTGAAAGTGGCGACCACAATTTGTCTATTCAGCGAAATCGTCATATTTTCTTTAAGGAAATGGATGCATTTTTAGACCAATACCTTAGGCCAGCGAGTAAAGCGAGTGCTGCAACGGCAAACGTTTCAGCTTCCGAGTAACACCCGTTAAATGCACCAGTATTTACGACAAGATTTTGCTTGGCTGGCGGCTTTTTAACCAAGTTTCAGGTATACTCAACAAGGCGCGTTAATTTCGCGCCTTTTTAATTTCCCCCACTTTATTTCATATTCGAGACTTTATGCCCCAGACTTCTAATGGCGTATCTGAGGATACTGCAGTTGTGCAAAAGCCAGCGCTTGGCCTTGTTGAATTTGTTGCGCTAATGGCTACGATGACATCCCTTGTCGCGTTGAGCATTGACGCTATGCTGCCTGCGTTGATTCAAATTGGCGAGTCACTACAGGTCGCCGAGGCGCATCAAACCCACTTAATCGTTACCGTGTTCTTTTTAGGCATGGCACTGGGTCAAATGTTCTTTGGGCCTTTTTCCGATAGCCGCGGCCGTCGCCTAACTATATTAGTGGGCCTGTGTATTTTCGCCTTAGGTACATTTGTTTGCATGATGGCCACCAATTTGGAGACCATGCTGGTAGGTCGCGTTATTCAAGCATTTGGGGTGTCTGGGCCACGAATAGCCTCTATGGCAATTATTCGCGACCTTTACGTTGGCGATGCTATGGCAAAAGTCATGTCGTTTATCATGATGGTGTTTATATTAGTGCCTATGTTGGCGCCTATTATTGGGCAAACGGTGATGGAGTTGACCTCATGGTTCCATATTTTCACTATGTTTCTCATTGTGGCTACCATGGCCGGCATTTGGTTTTTTTCTCGTCAAGGGGAAACCTTGCCAAGAGCAAGGCGTAAAAAGTTTTCATGGGCGCAGTTTTTTGCATCGTCAAAGTTCATTCTCACTAACCCAGCAGTGATGGGTTACACCTTTGCCATGGGCTGTATTTTTGGGGCATTCCTGGCGTATTTAAGCGCTTCGCAAACCATATTTACTGTGTTTTACAACGTAGGTGAATGGTTTCCCTACATCTTTGCAACGCTTGCTTTTTCAATTGGTCTCGCCTCTTACTTTAACGGCAAAATGGTGATGCGTTTTGGGATGCGCAAGCTTTGTCGTTTTGCACTTAAAGGGGTTAACGGGTTTGCTGTTGTGTATTTAGCGTTGCTGTTGGCGTACGACGGCTTGCCGCCTTTAATTCCTACGGTTGCGGTTATGTTTGTAGGCTTTTTCTTTGTGGGCATACTGTTTGGTAACTTAAACGCCATGGCGATGCAGCCGCTTGGCGATATGGCAGGTTTAGGCGCGGCCATAATTGGCTCATTTTCTAGCCTTTTCTCGGTGCCTGTTGCACTGTTCGTCGACAGTTTCTTAAATGGAAATTTAATGCCTATCGGCTGGGGATTTCTCGTCTTTTTTGCTTTGTCTTACGTATCCGTACGCTATGCTGAGCGCGTTCGTGAAGGTTCTATTTAGAAGGTGTATCGGCGTGTCGCAGTGGTCAGTTGCGTAAGAAAGATACTTATTAGCAGGCTTACGGACATAAAAAAGCCCGACCAAAATGGTCGGGCAAGAGGGCTTAGTTAAGCACCTAACGACAGAAACTGTCCTAACCTATGATGGCCTTCATGTCAGTCATGTAGCCACGTAAGGTCTTACCTACCGATTCCACACCGTGTGAGCGGATGGCTTCGTTAATTTCAACAAGGCGCTTGTTCTCTACCTGATTAGAAGTAGCGGCTAAACCCTTACCGATAACGCTGGTATCAATGGTAGGCATAAATTTCTCACGCAAAATTGGAATTGCTGCGTTAGCAAACAAATAGTTTCCGTATTCTGCTGTGTCTGAAATAACCACGTTCATTTCATACAAACGCTTACGTGCGATTGTGTTAGAAATAAGCGGTGTTTCATGCAGTGATTCATAGTACGCAGACTCAGGTAGAATACCGGCTTCAACCATTACGTCGAACGCAACTTCAACACCGCACTTGATCATGGCAACCAGTAAGATGCCGTGGTCAAAGAATTCTTGTTCACTAATTTCACCTTCATAAGCCGGTGCGTTTTCAAACGCGGTTTCACCGGTTTCTTCACGCCACTTAAGCAGGTTCGCATCGCCATTCGCCCAGTCTTCCATCATGGTGCGAGAGAACTCACCGCTGATGATGTCGTCTTGGTGCTTTTCAAATAGCGGACGAAGTAAATCAGTTAACTGCTCAGAAAGCTCAAACGCTTTCACTTTTGCAGGGTTTGATAGACGGTCCATCATGTTAGTTACGCCGCCAATCTTAAGTGCTTCAGTAATAGCTTCTAGGCCGTACTGAATAAGTGCACCTGCGTATCCTGGCTCGATACCGTCATCAACCATTTTTTCAAACGCAAGTACCGCTGCAACTTGTTGCATACCACACAAAATGGTCTGCTCGCCCATGAGGTCAGATTTAACTTCAGCCACAAATGATGACTCAAGTACACCTGCGCGGTCACCGCCCGTTGCACTTGCAAGTGCTTTGGCTTGATCCCAACCTTTACCTTCAGGGTCGTTTTCTGGGTGTACAGCAATCAGAGTTGGTACACCGAAGCCACGCTTATATTCTTCACGTACTTCAGAACCCGGGCTTTTCGGCGCACACATGATTACTGTGATATCGCTACGAATTTGCTGTCCTTCTTCAACGATATTGAAACCGTGAGAGTAGCCTAGCGTTGCACCTTCTTTCATAAGCGGCATAACGGCTTCGACTACGCTAGCGTGCTGCTTATCAGGTGTTAGGTTGTAAACCACATCAGCTTCTGGAATAAGTTGCTGGTATGTACCAACAGTAAATCCGTTGCTGGTAGCGCGTTTGTAAGAGTCGCGTTGCTCATCAATGGCTGCTTGACGCAGCGCATAAGAAACATCTAACCCTGAGTCACGCATATTCAAGCCTTGGTTAAGGCCCTGCGCGCCGCAGCCTACAATGACAATTTTCTTGCCTTTTAAGAACTGACAACCGTCAGCGAATTCATCGCGTGCCATGAAACGGCAGCGGCCAAGCTGATCTAACTGCTGGCGAAGTGACAGGGTGTTGAAATAATTAGCCATAAAAATTTCCGAACAACATTCATTTTTGTCAATATCAAACACCGACCTTGGTGTTGACAGACCTCGTCTATGACGACTTGATATTGAGACTAAAAGATTTCTTTTGTTTTGGAAAATGATATATTTGCAAGATAATATTGCATATAGTGAAATGTTTATGGATTTTCGCAGTCTACAGCTGTTCAATCACCTAGCTACCAGCCTACATTTTGGCATTACCGCCGAGGCCATGTATGTGTCGCCTTCTACGTTAAGCCGGGTTATTCAACGCCTTGAGGACGAGTTAGGCTGTACACTGTTTAAACGTGATAACCGCAAAGTGGCGCTAACTCACAGTGGGCACAAGCTGCTGTCTTTTTCAAAGCAAGCGCTGAAAGATTGGCAGCAGCTAAAGGTCGACTTAAAAGAAGATAACGACGCATTGCAGGGCGAGCTCAGCGTATTTTGCTCGGTTACCGCCAGTCAAAGCCATTTACCCGCTATGCTTAGACAGTTCAGGCAACAGCACCCGGGTGTTGATATACGCCTAATTACCGGCGATCCTGCTCTTGCGATAGAAAAAGTGAAAGGCAAACAGTGCGACTTATCTATTGCTATCTACACCCCTGATATGCCGACAGATTTGCATTTCACTGCGCTTGATAATGTGCCTTTGGTACTTATTGCCCCAAGAGAGTGGCGACTTACTCAACTAAGCCAGTTGGACTGGACCAAACATCAGGTGATTATGCCTGAAACCGGCCCAACCCGTCGTACTGCCTACCACTGGTTTGCTGAACACGGTATTCGTCCAAATGTGTATGCTTATGTCGGCGGTAACGAGGCTATCGTGAGCATGGTTGCACTTGAATGTGGCGTGGGTTTTGTGCCTAAAGTGGTACTTGATCACTCCAGTATGGCCAATGCTGTAACCCAAATACCTGTTGAAGATATTGAGCCTTATGCCCTAGGATTGTGCTGCTTGCAGGATAAGCAAAACGAGCCGCTTATTAACGCCTTTATGCAGCTAAACTTGCAATCTCGTGCGTAATTGTAAGGCAAAAGCAGTACTCAGCTAGCGCTCAACTGTTTAATAAGGTTATCGAGGGCTCGATAGCCCAATGCTTCTGCAATGTGCGCCCGCGATACGGCGTGCTCATCTTCAAGATCTGCAATGGTTCTTGCCACTTTTAACGTGCGATGAAACACCCGCATAGACAAATTAAGCTGTTTAGCAGCGGCTTGTAGAAACTGCAAGTCAGCGTCATCTAGCAAGCATATATCGGCAAGCTCACCTGCGTGCAGCGCACCATTTGGCTTACCTTGCCGTAGCCCTTGTTTGTGACGAGCTGCAATGACTCGCTCTCGCGTTGCGTGTAACGAGTCGTCAGGTCTATTTGCACGCTCTGGCAGGTCGTAGTCAGGTAGGCGCGGCACTTCGACTTGTATATCAATTCTATCAAGCAGTGGTCCCGATAACCGGTTCAAGTAGTTGAGCTGTTGCTGCGGGGTTAGTCGGTTATCATCAATATCACCCGTCGGGCTTGGATTCATCGCCGCTACTAGTTGAAAGTTGGCGGGGTATGTGGCGCTTCCTGAAGCACGAGACAAATGCACGTCGCCGGTTTCAAGTGGCTCGCGCAATACATCCAGTGCCTTTCGCCCAAATTCAGGCAGTTCGTCTAGAAACAAAATACCATTATGAGCCAGCGATATTTCACCCGGTACAGGGTTTGAGCCACCGCCAGTAAGCGCCACCGCAGAGCTAGTATGATGGGGCGAGCGGAGGTGGCGAGTTAGAAAACGCTCTGCATGCAGTTTTTCGCCTTTCACAGAGTGAATGGCAGCCACTTCCAACGCTTCTTCCTCGCTCATATCGGGTAATAGCGATAGCATTCGGCTGGCGAGTAAACTTTTGCCTGTGCCTGGAGGGCCAACCATCAAAAGATTATGTGCACCACTTGCCGCGATAATAAGCGCTCGTTTGGCCTGCTCTTGGCCGATAATGTCATCCCACCCTGTTAAGGTTTTGTTAGGCGCCCGTGAGGTAAACGGCTGGCCTTTGGCGAGCTTTTTGTTGCCGGTAAGGTGTTCATAAACAGACAGTAAATCGAAAGCGGGATAGCGCGTTGCGTGAGAAACCAATGCAGCCTCTACGTCATTATCCCCCGGATATACGAGCGCAATATCTTCATTTTCGGCTGCCATGACAACAGGAATAAGCCCGTTAACCGGCTTTATTTCACCGTTTAATGCAAGCTCGCCCACAAAGGCAATGTTGAGCAGGCTAATGTCTGAGATGTAGCCCGACGCAGCTAAAATGCCTACGGCGATGGGAAGGTCGAACCGCCCGCCAAACTTGGGAATATCTGCTGGCGCTAAATTGACGGTTATTCGTTTTGCGGGAAACTCAAAACCACTGTTTATCAGGGCGCTGCGTACTCTTTCTCGCGCTTCTTTAACGCTGGTTTCTGCCATGCCGACCAGTTGAAAAGCAGGTAAACCATTAGCTAGGTGAATCTCTACACTTACTTCTGGCGCTGCCACGCCCTGCCCTGCAAAGGTTTTAACGACAGCCATTCCCATAATCTAAACAACCTCCTCTCGCTGAATACTTATGATTCGTGGTTATGAAACGCAAACGTGTCAGCGCGGTAAAAAATGTAAGCCAACGCAGTCTGCGTAAACTTTAGAGAGAGTCGGGATAAGATGTAACTGTACTAACGATGGGATCTACTGAGAGTGCATAAAACGCTTGGCATGTAATGATCCTGCTCAGCAAACTTAGGCTAGTGCTAGTGGTGGTCGTTGTAGAAAACGGGCAGCTGCCAATGCCAGCGCATGGCGCCAAGCCTAAACAGTACGGTTGTGACAAGGGCCGCAATACCACACCACTGTGTGGCGAGTTCCATTTGCATGCCTATTCCATAAACCACGCCCCCTGCAATACAGGTCATGGCATACAGTTCGCCGTTGAGTACCAGCGGTATCTCTCGGCAAATAACGTCCCGTAACAGACCGCCAAACACGCCGGTAATGGTGCCCATGGCAACCGCCACGGCCATGCCTGTGTCGTTGGCTAAGGCTTTCTCTATGCCAACTACGTTAAACAGCGCCAGCCCGAAAGCATCGGCGATCAATAAATAGTGAAAAGGAAAGCGTGGGCTAATACGCAGCCAGATAATGGGTATAAAGGCGGCTATCAGTGTGGTGTATAAATAATCGGTATCGGCAATCCAGAAGACCGGGACATCTAACATGACATCACGTAGTGTTCCGCCGCCAATGGCGGTTGCGCTGGCAAGCACGACCACGCCAAATCCATCCATACGCTTTTGATAGGCCATCAGGGTGCCGGAAATTGCGCACACTGCAACCCCCGCTAAGTTTAACCAATGAAACCAATCAAACATCTTCTTGTACCCTTTTACTACCCTTAAAAACTCGCCATTCCTACCGCAAAATACTTGATCAGGCCTTATGTTTCATGCTATTTCTTTGCCCAATATCGAAACGTACTGTTGAGATTACGGTTCGTGATATTGAGTGATGAGGTAAAGCCATAACCTCTAACGAACAACATTTCATAACTACAATGCCAATGGATATAGGTATTGTATGTCAAATATATCATATAAAACAAAGCGCTACTGATGTGTTAGCAGTTAGGCTTTGTTGCTCCTCGCTTTGAACGACCTTAGATGATGTGTTACATCATCAGTATGACATGCAATTTTGAGTAAAACAGCGCGTATTGGAAATTGAGCCAAAGCATTACTGGTTTACCACTGTTTTTTAGTTTCACAAAAAGGTCTAGCGCCTAAACCTAGAACCTTAAATTAACGGGAAGGATTTATGCCCAAGTTACGTTCAGCAACTACCACCCAAGGTAGAAATATGGCGGGAGCTCGCGCGTTATGGCGAGCAACTGGAATGAAAGACTCTGATTTCGGCAAGCCTATTATTGCTATTGCGAACTCATTTACGCAGTTCGTACCTGGGCATGTTCACCTAAAAGATCTCGGCCAATTAGTGGCACGCAGCGTTGAAGAAGCGGGTGGTGTGGCGAAAGAATTCAACACTATCGCAGTGGATGACGGTATCGCCATGGGGCACAGCGGTATGCTGTATAGCTTACCATCTCGAGAAATCATTGCTGATGCAGTGGAATACATGGTGAACGCACATTGCGCCGATGCCATTGTTTGCATTTCTAACTGCGACAAGATTACCCCGGGAATGCTAATGGCGTCTATGCGCTTGAACGTTCCGGTCATTTTTGTGTCTGGGGGCCCAATGGAAGCGGGTAAAACCAAGCTTTCAGACCAGCTTATTAAACTAGACTTGGTTGACGCGATGGTAGCGGCTGCTGACGACAAAGTTAGCGATGCTGATACCGACGAAATTGAGCGCTCAGCCTGCCCTACCTGCGGCTCATGTTCAGGGATGTTCACCGCGAACTCCATGAACTGTCTAACCGAAGCGTTAGGTTTATCCTTGCCGGGCAACGGCTCTATGCTGGCTACCCACGCCGATCGTGAAGGTTTATTTAAACAAGCGGGCAAACAAATTGTTGAGCTGTGCAAGCGTTACTACGGCGACGATGATGACAGTGTATTACCACGTAATATCGCCAACTTTAAGGCTTTTGAGAATGCCATGAGCTTGGATATTGCCATGGGGGGGTCGACCAATACCATTTTGCATCTGTTAGCAGCGGCAATGGAAGGCCAAGTGCCGTTTACTATGGCAGACATCGACAGATTGTCTCGCAAAGTTCCTCACCTATGCAAAGTGGCACCTTCAACACCCAAATATCACATGGAAGACGTACACCGAGCGGGTGGCGTTTTGGGTATTTTGAACGAGCTAAATAAGGCTGGCTTGCTGAACACCGATGTTAATCATGTTTTAGGAAAACCGCTTACCGACGTTATCAGCGAGTGGGACATCACTAACCCTGAAAACGAAGACGCTATTACCTTTTATCGCGCGGGTCCTGCGGGTATTCGCACGACAAAAGCATTTAGCCAAGATTGTCGCTGGGACGAAGCCGATGACGACCGCGAAAACGGCTGCATTCGCTCTATCGACCATGCGTTCAGTCAAGAAGGTGGCCTAGCCGTGCTTTACGGTAATGTGGCTGAAGATGGCTGTATTGTAAAAACGGCTGGCGTAGATGAGTCTATTCTTAAATTCAACGGAACTGCGAGAATCTACGAAAGCCAAGATGATGCGGTAGCAGGTATCTTGGGCGATGAAGTAAAAGCCGGTGATGTGGTCTTCATTCGCTACGAAGGTCCCCGCGGCGGCCCGGGTATGCAAGAAATGCTGTACCCAACGTCTTACTTGAAATCTAAAGGGTTAGGCAAGCACTGCGCTTTGGTAACAGACGGACGCTTTAGTGGCGGTACCAGTGGGTTGTCTATAGGTCACTGCTCACCTGAAGCCGCCAGTGGTGGTGGCATTGGCCTAGTGGAAGATGGCGATAAAATTGAAATAGATATACCCAATAGAAGTATCAATATTGCTATTAGCGATGAAGAACTAGCAGAACGCCGCGCGAAAATGGAAGCCAGTGATAAGCCTTGGAAGCCGAAAGATCGCGTTCGTGAAGTCTCCACATCACTTAAAACCTTTGCGGCGTTAGCAACCAGTGCCGATAAAGGTGCAGTGCGTGATGTGACTAAGCTGGAAAATCTATAATGGCAGCCGAACACGTTAGCGATCATGAATATTTGAAGAAGATCTTACTTGCCCCTGTTTACGATGTAGCAGTGGCAAGTGAACTTTCCTATATGTCTTTGCTTTCAGCCGAGCTTGGCAATGAAATTTTTCTGAAACGCGAAGATCAGCAGCCGGTAAAAAGCTTTAAGCTGCGCGGTGCCTATAACCGTATTTGCTCACTAAGCGACGAGCAATTGCAAGCTGGCGTAATTGGCGCCTCTGCGGGTAATCATGCGCAAGGCTTAGCGTACAGTGCAAAAATGAAAGGTATTCAGGCGACTATTGTCATGCCTGAAACCACGCCTGATATCAAGGTAGACGCAGTACGACGCTTCGGCGGTGAAAACGTGAATGTGGTATTGCATGGCACCAGCTTTGATCAAGCAAGTAGCCATGCAAAAGCATTATGTGAGACCCACGGTTATACCTTTGTTCCGCCCTTTGACGACCCCGATGTCATTGCAGGGCAAGGTACAGTCGCGCGAGAGTTGCTAGAGCAAAACCCACACCTCGATATCTTATTTATTGCTGTGGGCGGCGGTGGTTTAGCCGCTGGTATTGCGGTTTACTTAAAGCAACTAAAACCAAGCATAAAAATCGTTGCGGTAGAGTCGGAAGAATCGGCCTGTTTCATTAAAGCAAAGGCGCAAGGCGCGCCTACCGAGCTTGAAAGCGTCGGCATTTTTGCTGATGGCGTTGCTGTTAAAGTGATGGGGCAGGAAACTTTCCGTCTGTGTAATCGTTTAATTGATGAAACTATTACCGTTACCAATGATGAAATATGCGGAGCAATTAAGGATATCTTTGATGATACCCGTGTTATTGCAGAGCCTGCGGGCGCATTGTCGGTGGCGGCAATTCGCAAGTACGCTAAGCAACACGACCTCAAAGGTAAGAAGTTAGGCGGCATTCTGTGTGGCGCAAACATCAACTTTCATACCCTTCGCTATGTGTCTGAACGCTGTGAATTAGGTGAGCAGAAAGAAGCGGTCTTTGCGGTTAAAATTCCTGAAAACAAAGGTGCGTTTAAACAGTTTTGCGAGTGCGTTGGGGCAAAAGCAATCACCGAATTTAACTATCGCTATGCCAGTGAGAGCGAAGCACATATTTTCGTGGGCGTAAAGCTTAAAGGCGGGCAGCAAGAGTTTGCTGCACTGCAAAGCGACCTTGAAAGCAAAGGGTATGACTGCGTTAACTTAACCGATAATGAGTTAGCGAAGCTCCATGTTCGTCACATGGTTGGTGGCCGTCCGCCAACTATTCTCAACGAGCAAGTCTTCAGCTTTGAATTTCCTGAGCGTCCGGGTGCGCTACTGAACTTCTTAAATACGTTAGGTGAACAGTGGAATATTACCCTATTTCACTATCGCAACCATGGCGCAGCAGAAGGTTTGGTATTGGCAGGCTTTGATATCGCACCAGAAAGTAGAGATGACTTTAACCAGCATGTTGCTGAGTTAGGCTATAAGGTTGAAGAAGTAACAGACAACCCCGCCTATCGTTTTTTCCTGTCGCAACCAGCGAAGGTCTAAATAGCGAAACAGGCGAAACGAGCCTATCTCCCGTTTTCGCTTTGTATTGCTTCGCGTTAAGCGCAGGTTTACCGGGGAGCGATACGAAGCGGCATTATCTAGCGTCTATCTATCAATGAAGTATGGGGATTTTCAATGCCAGCCAAGATAGATTGACGCGCAATAAAAAGCCCATGCAGTAGCATGGGCTTTCTCTTTTTACCTAAGCTCCGTAGTGCTGGCAAATTCAGCCAGCTAGCGTCGCCTTAATTCGAAGCGTTTAGTGTAACGTTCTCCAAATGCTGCATCATTTCTGGCCAAATCAGGGCCATAACGTCAGCACGTAAGGCTTCACACTCTTCTGAGTACTTCAAGCTGCCATCTTTTTCAGAGTCCAGCCAGTGGTTTTCTTTCAATGCACTGATAAAGCTAGACAACACATTCTTATCGTAAAACTCTGGTGAGCTTAGCCCGTAGAGAGCAGATAAGCGTTCAGCCACTTGCTTACTTTCGCGCTCAAGCGCACTTCGGCTAATCACTTTTTCTTTATCAAGAATGGTCAATACCACCGCGTAACGCTGAAGCGTTTCCTGCATACATCGGCTTAACAGCCATGCTGAGTGGAATTGTTTGCAGTGTGCATCTGGCGGCAACAGTTCATCGCCCTCCTGACGCAACAATCCTTTGTTTAGTAGCGCTGTTATAAGCGCATCAGTATGCGCAAGCGCTTCATCTTGGGTAAGGTGCAAGAACAGTTCTTTTTGCAGCAACGGATAAAGCGCCGCAATAAGCTGAAAAATACTGTTCTTCGTGGTGCCTTTCTTCGCGAAGATAGATGCCATAATAAGACCTGGGATCGCGAATAAATGCAAAATGTTGTTGCGATAATAAGTAAGGTATACCGCTGATTTTGGTTGAGGACTGATTAAACGCCCATAATCGTCTTCTTTTACGTCAAAGCGGCCTAATTTCAGCGTATCGCGCAGTAGCTCTTCCGCTGATGAATCTGGAATGGTGGCATCATCGCTGAACGGTACCGCTTTAAACAAGTCCATGAAATCGCCCATTGCTTGTTTTAACTCAGCTTCACTCATGGTCTGTCGTTTAGAAGACAGTAAGCATAACGACGCTAACGCCATACCATTTAATGCCGCTGCGCGATTAATTCGCGTCATGACATTATTGGCCAGTTCGTTAACCGCAGGTGTCAGCCACGCTGGCTTTTTCTCTGGCTCGGCATCGCGACAATCTCGCCAGTTAGGCACATGATTTTCAAGAAACTGGTTAAGCGCAATGGGTTCGCCAAAATTCACGTATCCGTGACCATAATTCTTGAGTTTACGAATAGCCGAGAACACCTGAAGGTTAGATTCCTTTTTCTTCTTAGAGCCTTTGAGTTCGTTCAAATAGCTCTTCACTTCCATCACGTTTTCATAGCCGATATAAACAGGCACGATACTAACTGGACGGTTAACGCCTTTGAGCATGGCTTGAATGGTCATGGCTAGCATGCCCGTTTTCGGTGGGATCAAACGGCCGGTTCGGCTGCGGCCACCTTCGGGATAGTATTTTACCGAATAGCCTTTGTTAAACAGCAGCTCTAGATATTCTCTGAAAACAGCTGTGTAGAGCTTGTTGCCTGCAAAACTGCGGCGTAAGAAAAAAGCACCGCCACGACGGAACATTTTTCCAACCGGCCAAAAGTTCAGATTGATACCTGCAGCGATATGTGGCGTAACCATACCCTCGTGATAAATCACGTAAGTCAATAATAGGTAATCCATGTGACTACGGTGGCACGGTACGTAGATGATTTCATGACCATTAGCCGCCAATTCACGAATGCGATCGGCATGACCTACACTAATACCGTTATAAATTTTGTTCCATATACGGGTAAGTAGCCTGTCGCCAAAACGAATTAGCCCTTCGCGGTAGTCTGCCGCGATTTCTGTGATGTAGGTTTGGGCAGTCTCTTTCGCTTTTTCATGAGACACCTTCTTGCTTCGTGATTCCTCAGCAATAGCGCGACGCACTGCATCAGAGCCCAACACACTATTATTGAGTTCTTGGCGCTCTAACAGCGTAGGGCCAGTCATGCTTTGGCGCTTTCTTTGAAAGTGAGTGCTTGCTACGCGCACAAGCTTATGTGCAATACTTTGGTCACTACCATGTTGATTGGACATCGCGCGTGCAGAAACGGCTTTAGAGTAGTTAATAAAGTTGTCGCGGCCCAAAAACAGCACAATGAACAACTTACGAAGCCAACTTGGCGCCGCTTTATCAGCAATGAGATCGCTTAAGCCTGGCTTTCCACGACCCGGGGCACGGCCCCACGTCACATAGACAGGAACAACTTGTAAATCTAGGTTTTCATGGTCTCTATGCAAATGAAAGAGGTCAGTAAAAACGTCTTCAATTCCCGTATCTTTAGCCGACGAGCGGAAAAGGGGCTGGGTTTTACGTAAAAATAAGGTCGACGAATACTCTCGCCCCGCTAATGTAAGGGTTTCTGTAGGACTAGGTAAACCTAGCGCTTTAGTCGACATTCTCAGTGCAAGTTGGTCAGTCACTGAGTTGGTGGGGAGTAGATAAACGATAGGTTTACTTTTATCTATTCCTAATTCGGTTTCAACGTTAACTGGAATGCTGTGGGCTTTAACCAGTAACTTAACAGGATAATGAAATACCGACAGAAGGGCTTTTCGCATCCACGACATGAATTATGTAATCCTATGAAATAAAAACGGGTGAAGTGTAACACAAACGCGTCACAATCTCGCGACAAGCCAATTTCATCGCTTCTCATGCTGTAATGACTATCCATAACATGGGAAGTTCAAAAGCGCTCTTCTCCTTTTCTTGTGAGTCACAGCCATTTCTATAATGGGTTCGAATACAGAGAACGTAACATTAGCTGTATTTAATTGCGGTACAGCCGGACTGTTACTACTTTTATAAGGGCAAATGAATATGAGCAAGCAGTAGTGGATGATCAAAGCCGGTTAAAGACAATTGATGACTTTATGCTCAATAGCGAAGTGCCGTTGGATCTTGATGATTTAATGATGGTGCTCGCAGAGGCATACAAGGTGCCGATCGCACTCATTGGCGTCGTCGGAGAGTTTGAAGAAACCTTTAAAGCACACTACGGAACCACTCTTTCTAAAGTCACTCGTGAACATGCGTTTTGTAGTCACGTCGTTGAAGAGCGCGAGCAGGTGGTTGTTAGCAACGCGCAAGAAGATCCACGGTTTATGCATAATCCTCTCGTCACCGGAGAACCTCACATTTGTTTCTACGCAGGAACGCCGATCGAGATAAATGATCAGGTAATCGGTGCCGTATGTTTAATTGATACCGTGCCAAGAGAAATAGACGCAAAACACTTAGAAGTTTTAGAGAGAATAGGTGCTTTGGTTAGTCAACATATTTCGCTTTCAAGAGAACACGAAGCGCTTAAACGCGAGCATGGGCTTATTGAGAAGTCTCCTATTGTGTTGGCAACGTGGCGCTATGATACGTCGTTGAGGCTGGTGTATATCTCGAAAAATAGTGAGCGTGTATTGGGAGTTTCACCCCAAGATTTGCTCACTGGAACGGTGGCATTGAGTGAGGTGCTGTCTGAGGAGGCGGAGGGTGATTTTACCTTTGCTATGCAGGCCCACATGGAAGGTGTTGAAACGCACACCTGCCGTCTTCAGATAAGGACGCCAACGCGTACTATTTGGGTGAGCATGATATCAACGGCAAATTTTCGCGAAGACGGCATGTTGTACTCGGTTCAAGCATTTTTGTTTGACACTAGTGACCAAAAGTATGTGGAAGATAAGCTCAACAAAACCAATCAGCGGATGCGTTTATTACTCGAGGCTTCAGAGTTAGGAACATGGGACTGGAACTTGGCCGCCGATGTTAATCAAGTCAACAAGCGCTGGTGCGACATTGTTGGTCTTGAGTATGAATACTATGACAGTGGCTCCCGCTTTTTTAGACAGCTCATTCATCCCGCGGATTACGTCAAAGTTGAAAAGCAGCTCAACATGCATCTAATTGGTAAGAGCAAAGTCTTTAACACCACATTTCGCATGAAACACACTGATGGCTCTTGGGTTTGGGTTGAAAGTTATGGGAAAACCGTTGAGACAGATGCCCAAGGTAAGCCGGTTCGTATAGCAGGTATTCATAGAGATATAACGCAGCGAATGGAAAGCGAACTGCATGAGAGAAAGAAAACCCAGCTCCTTCAATTTATCAATAAAACCCGGGCATCATATCTGCAAAACAATGACTTGACGATGGCGTGTCAGTCCGTATTGGCCGAACTCATAGATATCTCAGATAGCCAGTTTGCCTTCGTCGGCCAAATGAAAGGAGACGGTAGCTCATCTAGACTTTTCATTCATGCGATTTCTGAAATTGTTTGGGATAACAGTAGCTTTTCTCAATATGCAGAATACAAAAAACGAAACCTCTACTTTAGTAACTTCGACAACCTTTTTGGAACCTCAATTTTAACGGGAGAAGTTACCATTAGTAATGCGCCAAACAGTCACCCTAATTCCAAAGGTGTTCCGCACGGTCATCCGCGCATTAGCCGATTTTTAGGCCTACCTATAAAAGTGAAAGATAAAGTAGTGGGAATGGTCGGTTTAGCGAATAAGTTTGATACCTACACTGACGAAGATGCTGAGTTTCTACAGCCCTTTTTAGATGCATTGGCTGGCTTGTTCTACGCAGTAGAGCTTGAGGAAGCCCGAGCCGTTGCTGAAGAGAAGCTTAGGCATTTGGCGATGACTGATTCTTTAACGGGCCTTTATAACCGACGCGCGTTCCTTGACGAGTGCATCTCATTTTCAAAACAACATTGTCGTGGATGTGTTGCTATCGTCGATATTGATCACTTCAAAAAAGTAAACGATACCTACGGTCACGATGCTGGAGATCAGGCGCTTATTGCTGTTGCGAGAAAAATAGCTAAACATAATCAAACGCCAAATGTCGTGGCTCGATTAGGAGGAGAAGAGTTTGCAATAGTCATGATAGGTGACAAGAAAGAAGAGATCCATAGGCAGCTAGAAGCACTGCGCATTGCTGTTGAAGAAGGAAGGGTGACCTACAAGACAGACACGATGAATTTATCGATCAGCATTGGCGCAACATTTATCAAAGACACCTTTGAGGCGGATTTCAGCGCCCTCTTATCGCTTGCTGACAAGGCGCTGTACAGAGCCAAGGAGCAGGGCAGAAACCAAGTCGTATGGGATGAATAATAGTATTAGTACGTGGCTAAAACTGATAGCAAAAGACGCGGCAAGTGCTTGTTATTTAGTTTTAGGTGTATATACTTACAGGAACTGTATGAACAGACAGGTCTTTTATGCGCCCACTCACAGCTCGACAAACCGAAGTTTTAGAACTTATTAAAACAACCATGTTAGAAACGGGAATGCCGCCTACTCGTGCGGAAATAGCCCGTCAGCTTGGCTTTCGTTCTGCTAATGCAGCAGAGGAACATTTGAAAGCATTGGCGCGTAAAGGCGTGATTGAAATTTTGCCTGGTACGTCTCGTGGCATTAAGCTCAATATCCCTCTTGATAACGACGCACAAGAAGAAGAAGGCCTACCGTTAATTGGGCGTGTTGCAGCTGGTGAGCCGATCTTGGCGCAAGAGCATGTTGAATCGCACTACAAAGTCGATCCTGCACTGTTTCAACCCCATGCCGACTTTTTGCTACGCGTTAACGGTATGAGCATGAAAGACATTGGTATTTTAGACGGTGACCTTCTCGCTGTTCATCGCACCACTGATGTACACAACGGTCAGGTGGTTGTGGCGCGTGTAGATGAAGACGTCACCGTAAAGCGTCTAGAGAAGCGCGGGCGTGAAGTATTGCTTCATGCTGAGAATGATGAGTTTGCACCAATAAAAGTTGATTTGGCGACTGAACATTTTGCGATAGAAGGTATTGCGGTGGGTGTGATCAGAAACGCTGACTGGATGTAGTATTTTAGCTTGTTTGTATAAAAGCGGCGCGTTAGCCGCTTTTTTTATGTCTTTTGTTCCTGTTTTTTTCTTCAATCTGCCAACTTAGGTTTTATCCTGCCCAGCAAACCTGTTGGTTTTCTGCGCGCTTATTTTTATCATTACTCACGTTATTCTTTCTATGAATGCTTCAAGTATTTTCCATTTTTTATTGTGAATTTTGTTTGAAATCGACATTGAGTCATCGATTACTTATTGATTTCTTAACTAGTTAGTCGAGCATTTACTTTAACCCCGTGTTCAAAATGCCTGTTTGATTCCAAGGGCATCCCACAGCAATCGCTTTCTCTTTTTTGCACTTGAAATCCCCGCGACCATTTTAGTAAATGATTAAAAATTAACCACTTCGTTAAATTTTTAATAGAAAAGACTAGACGGCACGACATTATTGCGCAATTCTTATACAGAGATTAACAAAATAATAACAACGACTCTAAATTTGTTTTACAAGTTGAGGTTATGGGTCAATCGTTCGCAAACCATTTGGTAGGGCATCGCGCAAATTAATCAGCGTCTTTGACCACGCCATTACGGAGGTGCTGAGTGAAACAACTAACGACCGTTTTCGCAAAATGGTGTTCTAGTATACCAATTTTGCTTTTTTCCCCTTTGCTTTTTGCGCAAGAAGCAAGCGAAGAAGCCTCTTCGCTTAATTTGAGACGCGGTGCTACCGACATCAGTGGGCAGGTATACGACCTCCATATGTTGATGTTCTTCATTTGTGTAGGTATCGCGGTTGTAGTTTTTGGCGTGATGTTCGCCTCAATGTATCTACATAGAAAGTCCCGTGGCGCCAAGCCAGCTAATTTTCACGAAAACGTGAAGGTCGAAATTGCTTGGACCGTTATTCCTTTCCTTATTCTTATTTTCATGGCGGTACCCGCAGCGAATACTCTAATTGCTATGGAAGACACGTCTGAGCCTGACATGACGGTGTTAGTAACAGGCTCTCAATGGAAATGGCACTACAAGTACATGGATAGCGATGTAGAGTTTTATTCTTTACTCGCCACTCAGCGCGAGCAAATAGAAAACAAATTTCAGAAAACAGATAACTACCTGCTGGAAGTCGACCGTCCCTTGGTTATTCCTACTGGGAAAAAAGTACGCTTTCTTATTACTTCTGACGACGTTATCCACTCTTGGTGGGTTCCTGACTTTGCCGTGAAAAAAGATGCCAACCCCGGCTTTATTAACGAGTCTTGGGCCAAGGTGAATGAGCCGGGTATTTATCGCGGACAGTGCGCAGAGCTTTGTGGTAAAGACCATGGCTATATGCCGGTTGTGGTAATTGCTAAAGAACCCGCCGAGTTTGAAAAGTGGATGGGCGAACAAGAAGAGATTGTTCGTAAAGCAAAAGAAGAAGAGCAGCGTCTACTTTCTATGAATATGTCTATGGATGAACTGATGAAAGAGGGCGAGCGAGTATACAACGCAACGTGCGCTGCTTGCCATATGCCAAATGGTGAAGGTTTACCTGGCGTGTTCCCGGCATTAAAAGGCAGCAAGATGGCACTAGAAGATCAGCAAGGTCACATTGACATCGTGCTGCATGGAAAGTCAGGAACAGCCATGCAAGCGTTTGGAAAAATGCTAAGTCTTAAGGAAATTGCCGCCGTAGTCACTTACGAGCGAAATGCCTGGGGCAATAAAACTGGCGATATGGTTCAAGCCAAAGATGTCAACGCAGTGGCAAACGGAAACTAGGAGCAGACAATGAGCAAAGCAACTGAAGTTATTTCGCCAGATACCTCTGCGCCTCATGACGGTCACCTACATGATGACCATGAACACCACGATCATATTCCTAAAGGGATAACGCGTTGGTTGTTTACCACTAACCACAAAGACATAGGCACACTTTACCTGTGGTTTGCCTTTATTATGTTTTTAGTTGGTGGTGCGATGGCCATGGTGATCCGCGCTGAACTATTCCAACCCGGTCTACAAATTGTAGAGCCAAACTTCTTTAACCAAATGACTACGGTACACGGGCTTATCATGGTATTTGGTGCAGTAATGCCAGCCTTTACTGGGCTCGCAAACTGGCTTATTCCCATGATGATCGGCGCCCCTGACATGGCGTTACCGCGCATGAATAACTGGAGCTTCTGGATTTTACCAGGCGCCTTTCTCATTCTATTGAGCTCGCTCTTTATGGAAGGCGGCGGCCCTGCTTTTGGATGGACTTTCTACGCGCCCCTTTCAACGACTTACAGTGGCGATTCGACAGCGTTGTTTGTGTTCTCTGTTCACATCATGGGTATTTCATCCATTATGGGTGCGATTAACGTGATTGTGACCATCTTTAACATGCGTGCGCCAGGCATGACCTGGATGAAAATGCCGCTGTTTGTATGGACGTGGCTTATCACGGCATTCTTGCTGATTGCGGTAATGCCAGTGCTCGCCGGTGCGGTTACCATGGTGTTAACTGATAAGTTCTTTGGCACGAGCTTTTTTGATGCTGCTGGTGGCGGCGACCCGGTTATGTTCCAGCATATTTTCTGGTTCTTCGGGCACCCTGAAGTGTACATTATGATCTTGCCCGCTTTCGGCATTATCTCGCAAATTGTTCCTACCTTCTCTCGAAAGCAGCTGTTTGGATACGCGTCTATGGTGTACGCCACGGCGTCGATTGCGCTGCTCTCTTTTGTTGTATGGGCTCACCATATGTTCACCACGGGCATGCCGGTGTACATGGAAATGTTTTTCATGTTTGCCACCATGCTTATCTCGGTGCCTACTGGCGTGAAAGTGTTTAACTGGGTAGCGACCATGTGGCGCGGCTCACTGAGCTTCGAAATGCCAATGATGTTCGCTATTGCCTTTATTGTGCTGTTCACCATTGGTGGGTTGTCAGGGCTAATGTTGGCGATCACGCCCGTGGACTTCCAATATCACGACACTTACTTCGTTGTAGCCCATTTCCACTATGTACTGGTAACTGGCGCGGTCTTTTCCATCATGGCTGCGGTGTATTACTGGTTGCCTAAATGGACGGGAAAAATGTATGACACAACCTTAGCTAAATGGCATTTCTGGTGCTCATTGGTATCGGTCAATGTGTTGTTCTTCCCTATGCACTTTGTGGGTTTGGCTGGTATGCCACGCCGTATTCCTGACTATGCATTGCAGTTCGCTGATTTTAATAAATGGATAAGCCTGGGTGGTTTTGCATTCGGTTTATCTCAGCTCATCTTTCTTGCCCTGCTTATCAAGGCATGCAAAAAGCAAGGTGAGCCGGTATCAGCGCAAGTTTGGGACGGCGCAGAAGGATTGGAATGGGAAATTCCATCACCCGCTCCTTATCACACGTTTGAAACGCCACCTGTCGTTAAGTAACGGTAGGTGGAGTTGTGAATAGGTCATTCCTTTCAACCGGCAAAAGCCGATGGGAATGACATTCACACATTGCAGGTGGTGAGGGAGATAAACGACTAAGCAAGCGTTTACCAACCTTCATCTATGGATTTACCCGGAGGTCACGTGATGTCACAGCAAAGCGCAAACAACAAGATGGTTATTAAACTTGTTGCTATTGTCATTGGCATGTTTGGCTTCGGCTTTGCCCTTGTTCCCTTGTACGATGTATTTTGCGACGTTACGGGAATTAACGGAAAAACCGAAGGCACGGCTGCGGTTTATCAATCGGTTGAGATTGATGAGTCGCGAGAAGTGACCGTCGAGTTTATTACTCGCACAAATACCGGTATGCCGTGGGAGTTTCGTGCTGAAACCAAGCGCGTGAAAGTGCATCCTGGCGAACTTAATACGGTGTCGTTTTATGTGAGAAACCCTGCATCAAGCAATATCGTAGCTCAGGCCATTCCCTCTGTATCCCCCGGAACGGCAGCACTGTACCTGAACAAGACTGAATGCTTCTGCTTCAATCAGCAGCCATTAGATGCGGGTAGTGAAGCCTATATGCCCATGCAGTTTTATGTAGACCCTCAGCTACCTGAAGAAATTACGTTTTTTACCTTGCAGTACACACTCTATGACGTCACAGCGCGAGCCAGTGACCTAACGACAACACCGAATCCCTTTATGGCTTCAACACCATCAAATGGCGAATAGGCCGAAGGGGTAAGGAGAAGAAAATGCAACCCGAAGTACAGAATCACGAATACCAAAAATATTATGTACCCGCACAAAGTCCATGGCCCATCGTAGGGGCCGTTGCTCTATTTCTTATCGCCGTAGGTGCGGGCAATTATGTGGTGCAAGCAACCAAAGGTGAAACAGGCTATGGCGGTCATATCCTTTTAGCGGGGATAGCAGTATTGCTCGTTATGCTTGTAGGTTGGTTTAAAAATCAAATAGACGAATCTATGGCAGGGCTTTACAGCGATCAGCTGGGGCGTTCATATCGACAAGGTATGAGCTGGTTTATCTTTTCAGAGGTGATGTTTTTCGCTGCGTTTTTCGGCGCCCTCTACTACGCGAGATTTATTTCCGTTCCGTGGCTGGGCGGCGCATCGAACAACGCTATGACCAATGAGGTCTTATGGCCGACCTTTGAGGCCATGTGGCCGCTGGTGTCAACGCCAGGCGGCACTACCACACAGGAAATGAGTGCTGCGGGGTTGCCCACAATCAACACGGTTATCTTGCTTATCTCATCTATTACACTGCACTTCGCTCATGTGGGACTAGAGCAAAACAAACGCAAACAGCTAACCCTAATGCTGGGTATCACTATCTTACTTGGATGTGGGTTCTTGTTCCTACAGGTAGAAGAGTACATACATGCGTATCGCGACTTGGGGCTTACGCTTCAGTCAGGCATTTACGGAAACACCTTCTTTATGCTCACAGGGTTTCACGGCATGCATGTGACCCTTGGCACCATCATTCTAATTGTACTGTTTTTTAGGGTCTTAAAAGGCCATTTCACGCCTGAAAACCACTTTGCGTTTCAGGCGGGGAGCTGGTACTGGCACTTTGTAGATGTAGTGTGGGTCATGCTCTACATCTTTGTTTACGTACTTTAAAAGGGAGCCCCAAACTCAGTAAGGCCTTGGGTTTGGGGTAATTAAACCGGTACCAATAGCGATAAGAATAATAATAACAATGACGGCAGAAGTGAGCACGCGTCGACCAATGTACTTACTCATAGGCCCTTTTGATGTGTCATTTTTCATCATGATTCGCATCGCCATGAACAAATTCACAATCATGTACAGCACCAACGCAACAAGGACTATTTTTATCAACATATTCACCTCTGTTTTTATTCTAATTTTGCATGGTGCGAAATAATCATGTTTTCTCGCACTCGCCACGTTATTCCTTGGTTACTCACGGGCTTTAGTGTGGCGATTATGTGCGGTTTAGGGTACTGGCAACTTGATCGCATGGTCCAAAAGCAACAACGCTTAGCTAGCATAGCGCAAAAGCAAAGTAATGGAACCTTGAGTTTAGAAGAGGCGTTGTCTCATGATGATCCTCGGGATATTACCGTATCGTTCAGCGGCGCAATAGACGCTAACCATGTGTTGCTATTAGATAATCAGATTCACAATCAGCGGGTGGGTTTCGATGTCATCGTACCGGTAAATACCAATGTCGGGTGGCTCTTGGTTAACTTTGGCTGGGTGCCTGCGCCAGACTTAACACGCACGCTACCGGAAATAAGTTTTACAAGCCAAACGCGCGAATTAATCGGCGTGCTTAGCGTGCCGGGTAACAACCCCTTAGTGAAAGAAACTAACATGGCTTTGTCGCAAAGCCCCGCGCTGGTACAACACATAGAATTCCCTGCACTAAGCAACGCCTTAGAGCGCAAACTTTTACCCTTTATTCTTCACCTTACCACGCCTGACCCCGCGTTTATTCGTGAACATCAGGCCGTCGTAATGTCTCCTGAAAAGCACCTTGGCTATGCAGTTCAATGGTTTGGTTTAGCCATTGCCGCTGCAGCCATTGGCGGCTTTGCAATTAGTAAGAAAGGACGTAGTTATGAGTAATGCTGCTTCGAAAAAAACATTAATTATTATGGTAGCCGTGTTTGTTTTACCTGTTGTTTTGGCAAAGCTCGCACTTGATAACGATTGGTTTACTAAAGGCGCGACAAATAAAGGTCAGCTGCTCGCGCCGACCATCGACATGAGTGCGCTTTTAGAAAACGCGGAACCTAAATGGCGTTTGTTGTATGTGATGCCAAGTAAATGTGACGCAGTGTGCGAGAACGCACTTTTTAGCATTAACCAAGTGTGGCTTGCGCTAGGTAAAGAATCGGACCGTGCCCAAGCAGTGGTCGTTACTACCGCTTCAAGCGACCAAACTGCGATAGCCGCGCTAGAAGACTACCCTTTTGTCGAAACCTTACCCGTTACTACACCAACGGCGCTTGCCTCTAGCAGTGTTTATATTGTTGATACGCAAAATAACGCCATGCTCTTTTACGACATTAAAGACGATAGAAAAGACGCCGTGATGGAAAGCCGCAACATGCTGGCAGATATGAGAAAGCTCCTAAAATTATCGCGTATAGGATAATGGCCATGAAAAATTTAACCCTATTCAGTATTTTTTTGGCGGCGGTCGTTATTATTCTCGGTGCGTATACGCGTTTGACCGACGCGGGGCTAGGATGCCCCGACTGGCCTGGATGCTACGGTAATTTAACCGTGCCTTTGAGTGAGGAAAAAGTGGCACAAGCCAACGCCGCTTTTCCCGAACGTCCAGTTGAGGCGTTTAAGGCGTGGAATGAAATGATTCACCGCTATTTTGCAGGAACGCTGGGGCTGTGTGTACTGGCTATTGCCATTATTGCTATTCGGCAGCGCGATAAAGGCACGCCCGTTAAATTACCTCTGTTACTGCTGGGGCTTATTATCTTCCAGGCAGCACTTGGTATGTGGACCGTGACGCTCAATCTGCTTCCCGTCGTAGTTATGGGGCATTTGCTGGGGGGCTTCTCTGTACTCTCTTGCCTGTTTATTCTCTACCTCCGCTTGCGCAACACCGCAGGCGATGCATCGAAAACTAAACAAGCGCCCATAGCGTCAGCTATGCATGATCAGGATATTACCGACTTACCTCAAGCCAAAGTCTTTCAGCGAAACCTTAAACTTTTCGCCTTCATTGGGCTTGGCGTGCTTGTTACCCAGATTGCTCTTGGTGGATGGACTTCTGCCAATTATGCTGCGTTGGCCTGTACGGAAATGCCGGTCTGTGAAAGCGGTTGGCAGGAAAGAATTGATTTGGCAGGTGCATTCAGTGTGCCTGATGCAGACAACTATGAGTTTGGTGCTCACGATTACGGCGAACGAGTTACCATGCACATAGTGCATAGGTTCGGCGCGGTCATCACGTTTTTATACTTACTAGCACTAGGTATAAGTGTGTTGGTAAGCCGTTACACCACAAGTAAACAAAAATATGTGGGTACGTTTATGTTGGTAGCATTGTGCACGCAAGTGGCATTAGGACTTAGTAACATTATCTTTATGCTGCCGCTGGCTGTCGCTGTAATGCATAACGCGGTCGCAGCCGTGTTACTTCTCTCCCTACTCAACCTCATTTTTACCGTATTCTTGGCACTAGAAAACGATAACGTCTTCGGTACAGAAAAACGAAATACAGGCTCATTCTCAGGTTCGAAACCACTGCAGGGTGCAGGTGCATTTAGCATCCACGAAGCGCCTTTGCACGACCCTTTAAACGCGTCAACGTCTTCTCATATTCTCCCTAAAGCTCCAGGAGGTTTCCATGGCTAAATCGGTCTCTTTACATGCGCGTACTTCACGTCAGCACAATGTAGTCACGTGGCGAGATTACTATGAAATGACGAAGCCTAATGTCGTCATGTTGTTGCTGTTAACCGCGTTAGTAGGCATGTGTTTAGCTACGCCTTCGTGGGTAAACGCAACCGTACTTATCTGTGGCTTATTGGGTATTGGTATGTTGTCTGCGTCTGCTGCGGTTATTAATCACGTTGTCGACCATAAGATAGATAGTGTGATGGCGCGTACTTTTAATCGCCCCGTCGCAAAAGGCAAGGTTAGCGTAAACAACGCGCTGTGGTTTGCAGGCGTTTTAGGTGTGGTTGGATTTGTAGTGTTAGCTCTTTTTGTGAATATGCTAACCGCGTGGTTAACCTTAGCAAGTCTAGTAGGCTACGCGTTTATCTACACGATGTATTTAAAGCGAGCGACACCGCAAAACATCGTGATTGGCGGTTTAGCAGGGGCTGCTCCACCGCTTCTAGGTTGGACCGCGGTTACAGGGGAAATACATGCCCATGCCCTGCTTTTAGTGCTGATTATCTTTACCTGGACGCCGCCGCATTTTTGGGCGCTCGCTATTCATAGAGAAAAAGATTACGCCAAAGCGAAGGTGCCCATGCTGCCGGTAACCCACGGTGTGTCATTTACGAAAACGTCAGTGTTGCTGTATACAGTATTGTTGGGGCTTGTATGTTTGCTGCCCTACCTTACAGGCATGAGCGATCTCATTTATTTGATTGGCTCAAGTGTGCTTAACATTGGGTTTTTATACTATGCATTAAAGTTAAAATTCGATGCAGAGCCACAAACTGCAATGAAAACTTTTAGGTTTTCAATTATTCATCTCATGGTATTGTTTGTCGTATTACTCTTAGATCACTACATACCACTGAGTTTATGAATCAACGAACTACCGTCGGCCTTGTTGCATTTTTAGCGCTATGTGCAGGCATCGTAGGGGCGCTGTATATCGCGCCCCCAAATGTTGAAAGTCAGCCTGAATACTTTCAGACTTACCCAGAGCCGAGAGCATTATCACCGTTTTCACTTACATCTCATCAAGGTGAAGTGTTTGATAATTCGTCGCTTGAAGGGCAGTGGAGCTTAGTATTTGTGGGCTATACCTTCTGCCCCGATATTTGTCCAACTACCATGGCTGAATTGAACGGTATATATCCTGAACTAAAAGCATTAAATAGTGTCGAACCTATTCGAATTGTTTTTGTATCCGTTGATCCAAATCGCGATTCAATTGAAAGACTTTCAGAGTATGTGAGCTATTTTAATGAGGAGTTCATTGCCGTAACTGGAGAGCACAAGGCGCTATTCCCGTTTGTACGTAATTTAGGAATGATGTATGCCATTGCTGAAAGTACCGATAACCCCAACTATTTAGTTGATCACAGTGCATCTGTCGTACTTGTCGACCCTGAAGCTAGGGTGATAGGAAGATTCAAACCAAAAAGAGAGCCAGGAAAGCTATCGATAAGTGATTCCCAGCAAATATTGGCTGATATGCCAATAATAATCTCGAAGCAGTAATATGGAAATCAAAATAAGGCAAGGTGTGGCATCTGATGCTGCGCAAACTACGCCGCTTATATTGAATGCGGCGCAGTCTTTGTTAACGTCTATTTTTGGACAAAATAAAAATAAAACAGCTGAGGGCTACCTGTCTCATGCATGGGAGCTCGGTGGCGGGCAATATGGCTTTAAGAATCATTGGGTGGCGTGTAGCGGCGACGAAGTACTCGGTGTTGTGACCTCTTGGCACAGCAAACTTGGTGCAACATTTGATAGGGCGACCCTTGATAGCATCACATCGTACTTTACCCTCGATGAGGCTATGACAGTGCTCATGCGCAATCAGACCGTGGCCATCAATCTTACGCCGCCTACTAATACCGAACTCATGATAGGCCATCTCTCTGTTGAAGAAAGTGCCCGTCGAACGGGCGTGGGAACGATACTGGTAGATGCTATGCAAGCGCGAGCAGAAAAACTGAATAAACGTAAAGTGGTACTAGATGTTGAAGTGTCGAACGTGCCAGCCATTCGTTTCTATCAGCGCCATAGTTTTGTGGAAGAGTCGATAAATAAAGGCTTTATTCGATTTTCTAAACCTGTATAGGTAAACGTTTCCTTATATAAGCGCGAGCCCAATCAATATGCGCTCGCGCTCAAGCATAGATGTGCCTTATCGACATGCCCTAGTCTGGGTAATTGCCGTTCTCATCTGCCACAAAGAAGGGCGTAGAGTACCAATAATAACGCCCTGATTGCGCATTAGACGGTGCTGTACAATTCACACGTGAACGTCCTACTGGAAGCGTTTCATCAAGGGTAAACGTAAGCACATTTTCTTCTAGGCTAGTCTCTATAGGGTCGCCGCCGAAAAAACAATTTACTTGTGTAAGGCGAACATCGTCACTGTCTATCGTTAAACTAATGGGCGATGACAGGTTTCGCGCTGTCATACGAGGGTCTTTATGTGAACTTTGCGTCACTGGCATGGCAAGACTATTAAGCTTGGTCTTTAGCGTTGCCAAATTGGCGTAAGGACCGGCCGCGGGGAAGCGCGGTAGTGCCTGCATGTCGCTAGATGGACCCACAGCCCCGGAATGCTGCCCGAATCCAATGTAACCTTCAGCTTTGAGCTTATTAGCGAGCGCCGTGTTGTATTCACCAAACGGGTACGCTAAATATTTAAGGCTAATATCCAGTTTATCTTCAATCTTCTTTTCAGCACTTTCTACGTTCTGCCAAACTTTCTCCAGCCATGCGTGCTCGCCCATTGCTTGCTCACCGTTTAGCATATGAAGGTGGTCTAGCGTGTGGTTGGCAAAAACAACGCCATCGTTATGCATAGCAATAACTTGCTCCCATGTTAGCTGCTTAGGACCTACGCCAATTTCATCAGGGTTGATAAACACTGTATAGGGAAAACCTAGGTCAGCCAGTATTGGGTGAGCATTGTCTAAAATGTTTGCGTAGCCATCGTCAAACGTAATCGCAACCGCATTTTCTGGCAGTGTAGTGTTGTGTTGTATCGCAGAAACAACGTCCTGAAGCGAAACAACAGTGTGGTGTGCGTCCAAGTATTCCATGTGCGATTTAAAGGCTTCAGGCGAAATACTGGTACTGGCTGGTGTTGAAGACGACACATGGTGATAAAGCAAAATGGCGGCGTTAGGCGTGGTGCTCACACTAGAGTCGATGTTACTACCACTTTGTTCCTTTGTAGTGGAAGTCGCATCAGCAACAGGGTTTGCATCTGAGCCTGAAGCAATGCTAGGTGAGACCAACAAAACATTGAAAATTCCCGCAAGCATTGAAGATAACATCTTCAAACGCGTACGACTCGTCGTTCTATTTTGAATTACATTGTTGGTTTTCATATCATCATCCACTGAGTGCCTAATCAAATTCAATAGCATGGTAAACTCCAAATAATGCGACTTGGCCAATCTTATACATGGTCAAGCTGGTACGCATTTCACTTATGCCGCTGCATAGGTTGATAGTATATAGCGAAATTAACCCCTACTGAGATCATTTATGTCCCCTGCCCAACTAACTCAGCGCTCCTTTTTTGACGACCATTCCCGTCTGTTGGCGTTAGCGCTTCCCATGATCTTAGCGAATATTACTACGCCTCTATTAGGTTTGGTGGATACCGCGGTTTTGGGACACATGTCTTTACCAGCCATGCTTGCAGGGGCTTCGGTGGGCGCACTTATCTTAACGCAAATATACTGGGTGTGCGGGTTTCTTCGCATGTCATCAACAGGCTTGAGTGCACAAGCTAAAGGCTCACCGAACAATACATTAGAGTCAGCAAAAGTGCTGTGGCAAACGGTGGCGGTTGCTCTAGTGCTGGGGGCTGTGGTACTTGCTCTTCAATCTCCTATCTTGTCTATAGGCTTAGCTTTAACTCAGCCAAACAGTGAAGTTGCCCTGCATCTTCAAGACTATTTTTCGACCCGGGTATGGGGCGCACCAGCTGCCATGCTTAATCTGGCATTAGTTGGATGGTTAGTAGGGCAGCAAAAAACGCGCAGCGTCATGGCTATTCAAATTGTGGGAAATTTATTGAATGCGGGACTCGATGTAGTGTTTGTGTTCGGGCTTGGTTTGTCTGTAGCTGGCGTGGCGCTGGCCAGTGTTATCGCTGAGTATACCATGGCTATAATGGCGCTAGCGGTGGCGTTTAAGCGCGTTGGCGGTGTCGCGGTGAGTGCATCGTGGTTTAACCGTGCAGCTCGGAAGGTACTGATGAAGCTTAACGGTGACATGCTATTACGTAACTTAGCATTACAGGGTTGCTTAGCGTTTCTCACCATTCAAGGTGCCCGTTACGGCGAAACGTCGGCGGCCGTCAATGCCATACTCATGCAGTTCTTTGTTCTTATTGCATTGGGACTTGATGGCATAGCCTATGGTGTGGAAGCGCTGGTGGGTGAAGCCAAGGGGGCGTCTGACAGCAGCGAAGTGAAACGACGCACCTACCAAGGGTTAGTCTGGTCGAGTATTTTTGCCCTTATTTATAGCTTGATATTTTTCGCTGGCGGTGAAGACATTATCGCGCTGCTTACCGAACATAGTGACATTGTAAAAGCTGCGCTACCTTATCTTGGTCTAATGGTATTACTTCCTCTATTAGCGCATTGGTGTTTCTTGTACGATGGCGTATTTGTTGGTCTTACCCGAGCTAGCGCAATGAGAAATACCATGATAATAAGTGCGTTAGGGGTGTATTTCCCCGTTTGGTACCTCACGCAAGATCAGGGTAACGTCAGCCTTTGGTATGCTCTACTTGCCTTTTTACTCGCTCGCGGTGTGACATTGGCCTGGAGCTTTTATCGACTAGATAAACGTGGTGAGCTAGCGATACCGCAAAGCTAGTGTTTTATAACGCTTCGCTGACCTTACTTAGGGAAGGCGTGCTGAGCACGCTGCCTCTCTCAGTTTTTCTAGGGCATCACATCATTCAGTATTATTCTTGCTACTGTGTTTTTTTCGCGGTTCTTTTTTGCACAATGATAATAGTGTGTAGTTCAGGGTGCTGGTCGAATTCAACGTGACGAACAAACCCGCCTGCTTCTATCAATATTTCTATGTATCTATGTAGCCCCAGCGAGGCGTAGTAGACTTCTGGACCCATCACTTCGTTTGTGTGTTGGCCGCTTTCATCTGTACCCCCACAGCTAAAAAGCAACACTCCGTCATCGTCTAAGTGATCCACTAGCTTCTTAAGCAAAGGCTCTTGCTGCGTTAGGGGAATATGCCAAAAGCTATCCCAAGCGCTAATAAACGAATAGTGTTTGGGGATAGTGAATGTACACACGTCGGCGCAATAGAAGGTATGAGCGGGTAATTGGGACGTCGCAATAGCCAGCATATCTTTGGAAACATCAATGCCTTCGTAAGTTAGCCCTGCGCGTTCGATAACCGGGACAAAACGATTGGTGCATCCGCAACCTATGTCTAGTGCGTAGCCTCGTTTCTTTGGTTTGTCTTTATTGCTCGCTTTTCCCTTATCAAGCGCTTCTCCCTTATCAAGCGCTTCGCTAGGCACCGTATCAGGCTCTTGTGATGGGGTGTCCGCTAAAAATGACAATGCTTTTTGGTAGGCGGTTAACCCATTTTTCTGATTAAATTCAGGACGAGTCCAAAGGTGTGTAATGGTGTCGTAGGCCTTGCCAGTTTCTTCAGGTGTCATATTCCCTCTGTTAGCTGAGCTTTTTCTGGTTCAAGGTTAATTCATCTAGCAACAATGTATAGTGCAAAGTGCAAAGTGCAAAGTGCAAAGTGCAAAGTGCAAAGTGCAAAGAAGAGAAAAGGCGAAACCCGTTTAGGATATTGAGCGGCCGGACAGCAACACCTATGCAGTTTCGTTTGGTTAGGGCTTATATGTAGACTTAACTAGGCATTACCCAAAGCGCTATTACTCAAAGGGCTTTGGGCCAAATAGACAGCTTAAAGCAAATAGCCTGCAAAAAGAGCGTGATCATTTAAGCAGGCAGCACTACAGCGAGTTTCTTACGATGTGCGTGGCACAGAGTTTGTTGCCCGCTGGGTCTCGCAGATAAGCAAGATACAGTTGGCGTTCCCCATTGCCTCGAATACCCGGTGGGTCCTCGCATGGCACGCCCCCATTTTCGCTTCCTACTTTATGCCATTCATCAACGATGTCTGGTGTTCGAGCGGCAAGGCCGAGCGTGGTGCCATTACCGTGTGTGGCAGCCTCTCCGTTAATCGGCTTTGTTAGCGCTAAAATACCTTTAGGCGTGTAGTAAAATACCCGTCCATATTCATCAAAAACGCCTGGCTCGTATCCTAATACTCCTAAAATAGCATCGTAGAATTTCTTTGATGCTTCAAGGTCGTTCGCACCAATCATTACGTGGCTAAACATAGCTGTGTCCTCTGAAAATAGTAGGGCCAATTCCCTTTTATCAAAGTTAGGTTATATGTGTTTCGCTACTTACCCTTTGCTAACGCTTTGGGGAGCTAATGCAAAATCTACCGCAGCTGAAGCATGGATAGCGGTAGTATCGTATAACTTAACTTTGGTGTGATGTTGTTGAACTAATAAGGCAATTTCTGTGCAGCCTAAAATGATGCCTTCAGCACCCTCGGCCGCCAGTTCATTTATAATGTCAATATACGCGTTACGGGATTCAACACAAATCACGCCCTTGCATAATTGTTCATAAATAATGTTATGAACCGTGTCTCGTTGTTGGGCATTTGGAGTAACAACCTCAATGCCAAAAATCTCTTTAAGGCGGGATGTATAAAAGGTTTGTTCCATGGTGAAGCGGGTGCCCAGTAGCCCAACTTTCTTAAGCCTATCTTGTTGCAACACGCACCCCGTAGCGTCGGCAATGTGAATAAGTGGGATGGTGATCTTTTGCTCTATGTCAGCTGCTACTTTGTGCATGGTATTGGTACAAATTAATATGGCTTTTGCACCCGCAGTTTCTAAGTCCTGCGCCTCGCGGATCAGTATATCGGCGGTTTTATCCCATTCTCCTTTATGCTGAAGCTGCTCTATGTGGGCAAAGTCAACGCTGCTTATTATCAGCGGTGCGCTGTGAAGGCCGCCAAGTCGAGCGTTTACACCACGGTTTATGGCTTGATAGTAACTGACCGTTGATTCCCAACTCATTCCGCCAAGCAGGCCCAGCTTCTTTGTTGTATTCACCACAGCTCCTTTTCATATTGTTAGGCACTTTGCGCAATCTCTAATCTACCTATAACCCGAGACGAGCGCTAGGCGAACATAAATGAACGGGAGACAGCTGCGCAATGTAGAGTATGGCGTATGGGTAAAACTGAGTGCAATCAGACTGGCTTACATAAAGAATAGGGCAAGAAGGTATGGCGTAGAGCAGGAAGTAATCAGAATTTAGGCGGTGGCTTTTTGTTTTTTATAAACGAAAAACGTTGAATAAAAATTCCCCAGTAACCCAACATGGCGATAGCGAAACCGACAAATAATATAAGAAGGCTCAGGTAATGCAGCGTGATATGAAGTTCACTTAAGGTAAACAACAGCAAGACGCCGACAACGAAAATAGATAGACCTATTTTGAATCGTTGCCAGCTTTTGTGAATGTCTTGCTTTAGCATGAGATAGTTATCGAGATATACACTTAAGCAAGTGCAATATTACGCTTAGTAGTAAGAGTGCTCACCCGCTTGGTGCTCAGTCGCATCGCGCACGCCCTTAAGCTCGCCAGCGAATTGCTCAACCATTTGCTTCTCAATACCTTCTTTAAGCGTTACGTCTACCATTGAGCAACCATTGCAGCCGCCGCCGAACTGAAGTATGGCGTAGCCGTCGTCAGTCAGTTCTGTCAATACAACATTGCCACCATGGCTCGCTAACTGAGGATTGATTTCCGACTCAATCATATAGTTAATTCGCTCAATTAATGGTGCGTCGTCAGACACTTTACGCGCTTTGGCATTAGGTGCTTTTAAGGTTAACTGTGAGCCCATTTGATCGGTAACGTAGTCAATTTCCGCTTCCTCTAAATAAGGCGCGCTTTCTTCATCTACGACCGCATCGAAACCATTAAATGGCAAACGGGTATCCGTTTCTTCAACCGCGTCTGGTGGGCAATAGGACACGCCACACTCAGCCGACGAAGTGCCTGGATTTACGACGAATACACGAATATTCGTGCCAGACTCTTGTTTACTCAACAGTTTTACGAAGTGAGCCTGGGCTTCTTCTGATATAGTTATCATCAGCAAGTCCTACATATTTTGAAATTTGGATTATTGTATCAAATTTACCTGAGTAAAACAGTCAGGTATTAATTAAATAAATTATTCCAGTGAATCGAATTTGTTGAGAGGCGTGCACGTCGCCACTATTCTCAACCATAACAACAAGACGGGAAGCGCTATGTTCGCGAAATTGCATTACACCGCCAGAAAGAACTCCTTATCACTTGCTTCACTATTAGCTCTTGGCACTATTGCTTTTGGAGCAACGAACAGTCAGCAAGCGTCAGCACAGCCAGCCTTACCATCAGCCGTTACTATTGCACCTGATGTAGGCGGGCAGCCGGTGACAGCATACCTACCTGATACGGTATCCTACAACCCAGCTATTCCCACGCCTGAATCGATACTAGGCGCCAACATTGGCGAATGGCATGTGCGTCACGACCAAGTCGTCAATTATATGAAGCTACTTGCCGAGAAGTCTGACCGTATCACCATTGAAGAAACCGGCCGTACTCACGAAAACCGCCCACTTCTGTTACTGACAATCACAGCGCCCTCAAATAGAAACAATATTGAGGCGATGAGGCAGCAACACATTGATGCAATGGAAAGCGGCAAGAAAGTAGGTAGCGATGCACCCCTTATTTTCTACATGGGCTACAGTATTCACGGTAACGAGCCTTCCGGAACCAATGCTTCACTTGCGTTGGCTTATTATTTGGCCGCGGCTGAAGGTAAAGAAATTGATGCCTTGTTGAATAACAATATTGTGCTGTTTGATCCGTCTTTCAACCCCGACGGGCTTTCTCGATTTGCTCAGTGGGCAAATATGCACAAGGGCAAGCAGCTGGTTTCTGACAGTCGACATCGTGAACACGATGAGGGGTGGCCGTCAGGTAGAACAAATCATTACTGGTTTGATTTAAACCGCGACTGGCTATTACTGGCGCACCCAGAGTCGCAGGCGCGAATTAAACAGTTTCATAAATGGCGCCCACATATCCTCACCGATTTTCATGAGATGGGGACAGACAGCACCTATTTTTTCCAGCCTGGTGTGCGCTCGCGTAAAAATCCACTGACGCCTGATGAGAACGTTACGCTAACTGAAGCGCTTGCCCAGTATCACGCTGCCGCGTTTGATGAGCAAGGGGAGCTCTATTTTACCCAAGAAGCGTTTGACGATTTCTACGCAGGCAAAGGCTCGACCTATCCAGATTTACACGGCAGTGTGGGTATTCTTTTTGAGCAAGCAAGCTCACGGGGCCACATTCAGGACTCTATTAATGGCAAGCTTGCCTTCAAAGACACCATAGCAAATCAAATTACTACGTCTTTAAGCACTTTTAGAGGCGCATTGGCAAATAAGGCTGCTATTCTCGATTATCAATCGGGTTTTGTTAAGAGCACAAAGTCACTGGCTGAAAAGGATGAGCAGGTAGGTTTTGTTGTTAGTGCATCGAATGACACAGCTCGCTTTAACGCATTTGTTGCATTGCTTGAACAGCATCATATTAATTACGAGGTGTTGACGAAAGATGTTGAGGTAAGCAAAGTTCGCTATGGTGCAGGTAGCGCGATTTATATTCCTTCAAACCAGCCTCAATACCGTTTAGTAAAGTCAATTTTCTCTACCCAAACCTCGTTTGAGAACAACACGTTTTACGATGTATCAACGTGGAATTTGGCTTTGGCTTTCAATTTGGATTACGCGCCTCTAGATAGGGGCGATGCGCGAAGCCTAAAACTTAGCGACAGCACCGCACTTGCACAACCCGCACTTAATGATATTCACCCAGACGCATACGCGTATGCGTTTTCATGGCAGCAGTACTATGCGCCAGCCATGCTGCAAACGTTATTGGAAGCTGGCGTTAAGGTGCGTAGTAGTGAAGAAGCGTTTTCCGCTATTAAATACGATGGCAACAGCATTGAGCTTCAGCCTGGCAGCATAGTTGTACCGAAAGGGCTGGGTCAGCCAGAAAACTTGGCGGCCATTTTGCGCGATGCGCAACAGCAACTTCAGGTGCCTGTGTTTAGTTTGCGCAGTGGGTTAACACCCACTGGGCACGATTTGGGTAGCCGGAGCATGGCACCTGTTACCTTGCCACAGGTGTTAATAGTGGGCGGCGAAGGCACCAGTGAATACGAAGCAGGTGAAATATGGCACTATTTCGACACAAAAGTGGGGCTGGCTGCCAGTATTATTGAGCAACAACATCTGACAAGCGCGCTTAATGATCCGAGCGTTACTTATACGCACCTTTTATTCCCTAGCGGTGGATATCGCTTTAGTGAAAGTGAAAGAACTCAAATTGAGCAGTGGGTGAAAGCCGGTGGCGTAATCGTGGGGCAGAAATCCGCGTTGCGTTATTTCGCTCAACATAAATGGTTAGACGTAGAAATTGTTAGTCGAGAGAGTATTGATAACGCGTTCGATGAAAGCGAACTCAGCTATAAAGATGGCGCTTCGTTATACGCCAGAAAGTTGGTGGCTGGCGCTGTGTTTGAAGCGAATATCGATAATACTCATCCATTGTTCTACGGCTATGATGACGACACGCTACCCATGTTTAAAACCAATAATATGATAGTGGAGGCTAGTAGTTCACCCTTTATAACGCCTGCGCGCTACACTGATGAGCCTCTCATGGCTGGGTTTAGTGACAAAAGAATGGTTGCGCTAATGGCTGAATCAACTGCTGTGACGACTCAAAAAATGGGTCGCGGCGTTGTCATTGGCTTTACCGACAATACACAGTTTAGAGGGTACTGGTATGGCACGAACAAGATGCTGGCCAATGCAATCTACCAATCGCATTTTATTCGCTAAATCAGTTTGAAAGGCGCGGCGAATGCCGCGCTTTTCATTATCACCGCTTCTGATCACTAGGCTTTCTGATACAGACTGCTTTTAGGCGGTGGCGTAAATGCCGCGACCCACACCTGAATGTGTAAATTTGGGTAGCGTTTTTTGAGCCTTTTACTCAATGTATTCACGGTCACGCCGGTGGTGAGTACGTCATCGACGATTGCAACGCTGAAGTTGCTGCCATCTTTAATGCCTTGCGCTATTGCTATCTCATCATCGATACACTGCGTCGATAGACTAAATACACGGCTTGCGTTTTCGGCTCTCGCCATTTTGGATAAGTGATGCTGCACGCTAAAGCCCCGTCGTTTGGCCCACGACTGGTTAACTGGAACATTCAGCTCACTGCTTATGCTTTCACACAGAAGCGTAGCCTGATTGTAGTGCCGTGTAGCAAGTCGCCATGCACTAATTGGCACCGGAAGCAGCACATTGGGCACTGATAAAGTGCACTGTCGCATTTTATGGACAAACCAGTTACTTAATACTTTTCCTGCCGTAAGGGAATGCGTAAACTTTAACTGGTGAACCAGCGATGACATTGGCCACGTATGAAGTCCCAAAACGCGTAACGCGTCATAGTGGCTATGCTTGACGTGGCCTGCCACAGGGCCATATTGAAGTAAGTTACTTCCGTGCAGCGTGGCATCGAAAAAAAATATGTCATCTTCACACCAGTGACATACTGGCGTAGGACTTGCCTGATAACATAGCAAGCATGAAAGGTTCATAGTGTTGATTCCATCAACTTCCTTGAATTGTCGAACGTCGACCTGTTTTCATTATTTCGTGTTGCCTCAAAAACACGTGACTGCCTAAGGAGGTGTAAATGGAAAGTTTGCATACAAACGGCGAGCTTGTCACCCGTACTCAGGGTACAGGCGTAGATGTGGTATTTCTTCATGGTTGGGGTATGAACAGCGGAGCGTTCACATCCTTTATCCCTTATTTAAGCGATAATTTTCGCGTCACCACCATAGATCTTCCTGGGTTTGGGGAAAATGCAGAGTTCGTCCCGTCACCGTATAACGTGGAAACATTGGCTCAATCCATTGCGAACCAACTGCCAGACCAGTGTGTGTTGGTTGGGTGGTCATTAGGTGGCCTAGTTGCCCAAAAATTAGCGCTGTTAGCACCAGAAAAACTTACCGGACTGGTAACGATTGCTTCAACACCTCGATTTATAGCAGGGCCTTGTTGGCCGGGTATTGCTGCCGATTTACTTTCAATGTTCGAGACTCAGCTTGAAAAGAACTATCAGAAAACACTGGAACGTTTTTTGGCAATTCAAGCGATGGGCAGCGAAACGGCAAAGCAGGATATTAAGGCGATCAGAGAACAGGTAACCCAATTCCCAGATCCCGCCGAGGAAGCGCTTAAGAAAGGTTTACGCATATTGTCTACTGAAGACATGCGTCAAGACGTGGGGCGAATAACTACACCCACATTACGATTGTATGGCAGGTTGGATAGTCTAGTGCCGACCAGCGGAATAGATCGTATATGTGAGCTACATCCGCAGGCTGATACCGTTGTTCTGCCTCATGCGTCGCATGCGCCGTTTATTTCACATCCTCAGCAAACTGCTGACATTTTATTTCGCTTTGCCGCTGGCGTTTACCAGCAAAAGGCGTCTTAATAAAGCGATGACATGAAGCTTCAAACCGCCGCTTGCCGATAGTTTGAAGCTTTTCTTATCTTTGACAGCCTAATAAAAATCTCCTGCTTACAATAAGTTAATGACAGGGTGTGATACATGTCTTTCCATTTGTGTGAAATTGGTTAATAATTGCACATGAGAGGTTAGGGGTAGTGTATGACAAGTATTGATGGTTTAGGTGCAGGCTCTGCATTTGCAGCGGCTCAATATGGTTTACAAAATGCCAGCGACGGAATTTCGCAGGCAGCATCAAATATTGCTCAGCGAACTGCTGAGGATGCGGTAGCACCCGCTCAACCTATTGCGACCAATACCGACACAATAAACACGTCATCGAATTCAACGTCTACCTCCACGCGTCTCACTGACGACTTAATCGCGCTCAATGTAAACGAACGTAATGCTCAAGCCTCTGCCAAAGTACTAGGTGTTGCCGATGAGATGCTTGGTACCATCATAGACGTGCTTGCGTAGGTGGAGCAGTTACGGTGAATATCGTTACACCAATCCTTAACGCCATTGCTTATCCCACGGCGAACATAAATACAGAGTCTGCACGTAGAGATAACGTGCAGCGTGAAACTATTCCCCAAGCGTCAGATTCCCAGCAAGGGGCTTCTCAGAAAGGCTTGGGGTCAGAAGCCGATAAAGCGAAGAGCCCCGGCCAGCCGCCAGCGCCGGTTACTTACGAGCGCCCTCAGGTACAAACAGAACTTCAAGCTGCCTTTCAAAACGTATTTGGGCAACAGAAAGATAATGCGCAGGATGAGAGTGCAGGCAAGCAGGGCGCGCAAGACAGGCAACAAGAACAGCAAGAGAAACAAGACGCTGCTGAAATTGAGCAGTTAAAAGCCCGGGATCAGGAAGTAAGGGTTCACGAGCAAGCGCATGCTTCAACAGGCGGTCGGTACGCCGGTGCTCCGCAGTATGAATACACTACAGGCCCTGACAATAAACGCTATGTGACCGATGGCGAAGTGTCGATTGATGTTTCAGAAGAAAAAACGCCTGAAGAAACGCTGAAAAAAATGGAGCAAGTACGCGCAGCCGCCCTCGCACCAGCTGAACCTTCATCACAAGATTTAAAAGTGGCTGCAGAGGCTTCTCAAAAAGCCACAGAGGCCCGTAGCGAGATTGCCAAAGGCCAAACAGAAGCAGCTTCAACAGGTTCTACCTCAGCACAAAGCAATGGCATTGTTGCAGACTCAGGGGCAGCCTTGCAGCCCGATACAAATATAGGCACCGCAACCGATTCTATTGCGAATATGGTGTTAGATAATCAATCCTCATCAGCAGACACACAAGGCTTTCAGGCAAATGAGTCTAATGCGATGCAAACACGAATTGGCCGAATTCAAAATGCTTATTTGCAAGCTTACACCCCCTCTAGAGAAGGTTTATCGCTTCAAGCATGATAACGTGCGATTAACGCTAGCTGCTTAATATTGCACGAACGATTTAGCCCGTCATAGCTAAGGGCTAAATCGCGAAAAAAGCACTTTCACTTCCCTTGCATTGCTTTCAAACCAGCAGGACTTAATAATCCAGTATTGCCTCTGTAAACGGATATTTAGGTGAGCCGCCAGTGATGTCTGAAAGCACCGAGTTCATGGTATCTACGTCGCTATCGAAGCCGCCGTGGGACGTGGCGGCGGTGGCATCACCTTCTTTCCCTTCACTGTACTTAAACGTCACGTTAGGCAGCGGCTGATTAAACACAGCCATACCTAACAAGGGCATCTCTGGTTTGGATTCAAACGCATTTGATACTAAATAGAGCAACGACTTCTGGTAAATGCGCGCCACGTGGTCATCTTTTTCCAACGCTTCAGATAAGTTGTAAACCGTGGTCGATTCAATGTGTTTACCTTCTATAAGCGCAGAGAGCTTTTCGTTGAACAAGGGGTAGCTAATGGCTGGAGCCAGTAAATGCAGACTCTTAATCGTTATGTTTTCATCAACTTTACACAGCCTAGATAGGCTGTGTGCATGAAAAATAGAGCCTGCCGAATGACCGACGACATGCAGCTTAATATCTGAATTGTCTTTCAAGTAGGCGGCCAATTGCGTTAGGAAATACGTACCATCTGATGTGGTACGGGTAAAGGGCGTGCAAGCGTCTGATTTCATTTCTCGCCACAGTGCGCTGCCTACTTTACGTGTTGCCCATTCTAGTATGCGGTCAGTGTAGTCAGTGAAGGCTCCAACTTTGTTGCTAATCTCTTTATTCTTAAAGCCCAGAATATCCTTAAGTTCTTCTAGCATACCCGTGTCGTACATGAAGTGAATGGGGTAAATATCGTTTTTAAGAAAGGTGTCTTTCATGGCAGCAATGCGTTTAGCCGAAGCTTTTATGCTATTTAAGCCGCCGTGTGCATATAGCATTACATGGCGATGGTTACTGTCAGAAAGTTTTTCAATAATGGCATCGACGTGGTTTTTATTGCTCCAATATTTACTTCTGGTATCAAAGTGCCCGTCGTCGAAATGAACGAAGTGATCTTGAATGCTCACCCGTGGTGTGGAGCGAGAAAACAAACCCTGTGCAATAGAGCGCGTAGCCTGATGGTAAGTTCCTGTGCCAGAGATAGGAAGTGCGAGTTGAACAACCCACGCATCCATAACGTTTAACGCCCAGTCATCGTAACGCCAAAGTGCCAGCCCTGACTTCTTCCAATCCGTCCCCCAGGAGTTTTGGATCCAGAACCCTTCATCGTTGTAGCCTACAATGGCAAACGCGTGGCCACCCATGGGTTCAGGCCTTAGGCTTATTACATCACCTTCGCTATCTTTCCAGCCTTCGTGAATTCTTGCAGACACAAAAATAACGCCCACTTCATTAAGCGCGGCGTGAAAATCGCTAATTTCTCGTTCAATACGGTAATACGCACCTAACCTGTGATTACTTGCGTTGTTAGCAATGGCAAGGGACATTTCAAACTCGTTGCTATGCTTTATGTCTTCAGTTAGTGAGTAGTTACACACACCGCTATTATACCAACCTTTAATGGCACCGCGGCAGCTTGAGCCTTCATACGCTTCACCTAACCACTCATCATGACGTTTGGCCATGGCATAAAGCATCCACGGGCTAACAGTATGTTTTCGGCCTTGCTGACGGTAAATGAAATTAATGGTAGCGGCCAATGCAAAGCCGGTGCACGCTCCATCTTTACCTTGGTCTAAAATAACCAAATTGCCTGGCGGGTCGATAAAAGGCTTAAGTGGAGTAAGATTTGGCTGGTAATAACGATCCCGAAGGTCGGGGTAATCGGCGCTGACATTCAGCATGTTTTTTGAGACAGGCGAGTTCATAAAATCATCCTTTGATGAGGGCAGATAATCTTTGCTGTACAGTTGGATGATTATGCTCGTACACCAAAGGTTAGGGCCCTTAGCTCATTATGGTTGTCCGAAAGTGCTGCCTAGAAAAAGGCTGTGGTCAAATGAGCAACATCACCTTCGTTAAACGTTAAGGCTCTAAAAGCATGTCAACGGCCTTGCTAAACGCTACCAATATACGAACTTCGGTTTCGGTGTGACCCACACCTCTTCATTATTTCGGTATTCTCTATTTTGGTGCTTTTGGCTAAAGAGTTTTTGGGCACATAAAATTTCCATGCGCCCGAACTAATGTACCACAATCTAATGTAGCAAAAACGGCAGGCTAAATGGAAGCGTGATAGAAAAAGGGCCTGTCAGTGACAGGCCCTCTATAAGCAACAGTAAATTATGTTGAATCGCTACTGTTTACTTTTTTGCTTTAGCAAATGCATCAGCAAAGGCGTTGCCCATGGCGCTGTTTTGAGGCTGGCTGTTGCGATTGCCGCCACCCTGATTTGAACGAGGGTTTGCTTTTGCGTTAGCACGCCCAGCCCCTTTACTTTGTGGTTTTCCTGCTGCTGGTTTACCGCCTGCATTATTGCTTTGACTCGGAGTATCGTCTAAGCGCATGGTGAAGGAAATACGCTTGCGCGGTACGTCTACTTCAAGCACTTTTACTTTGACGATATCGCCTGCTTTAACTACCTCGCGTGGGTCTGAGATAAACTTGTTAGTCAGTGCTGAAATATGCACCAGTCCATCCTGATGTACGCCTACATCAACGAACGCGCCAAAGTTGGCCACGTTGCTAACCACACCCTCTAAAATCATGCCTGGTTTAAGATCGTTGATGGTTTCAACGCCTTCTTTAAACGCGGCAGTTTTAAACTCTGGACGAGGATCGCGGCCAGGTTTATCCAGCTCTTTTAGAATGTCTTTAACCGTTGGTAAACCGAATGCGTCGCTGGTAAAGGTGTCTGGCGACAGGCTTTTTAGCAGCTCGGTATTGCCGATGATGTCATTAACAGCAACAGCGGTAGTATCAACAATCTTATCTACCACTGGGTATGCTTCAGGGTGAACCGCAGAGGCATCAAGTGGGTTGGTGCCGTTTACAATGCGAAGGAAGCCTGCCGCTTGCTCAAAGGCTTTAGGTCCTAAACGTTCTACTTTCAAAAGCGCTTTACGGTCTGGGAAAGCGCCGTTGGTGTCTCTGAAATTCACAATGTTGTGCGCCAGGGTCTTATTTAAGCCCGATACGTAGCTCAACAGCGCGGGCGATGCAGTGTTTAAGTCAACGCCAACGGCGTTTACACAGTCTTCAATAACACGGTCTAGCGATTTGCCTAACTGGCTTTGGCTTACGTCATGCTGATATTGGCCTACACCAATAGCTTTAGGTTCAATTTTAACTAGCTCTGCCAGCGGGTCTTGCAAGCGTCGAGCGATAGACACTGCGCCGCGGATTGACACGTCAAGGTCAGGCAATTCTTTTGAAGCAAGCTCAGAGGCTGAATACACCGATGCACCCGCTTCACTGACCATAATTTTTTGTGCAGTAAGCTCGCTGTTGTTCTTGAGCATTTCGCCAACGAGTTTGTCTGTCTCGCGCGAGCCAGTACCGTTGCCAATGCTGATTAAATCTACTTTGTATTGCTTGCACAACGTGGTGAGCGTGCGAATAGATTTATCCCACTGGTTTTGTGGTGCATGCGGGAAAATGGTGTTGGTTGCGACCACTTTTCCTGTGCTGTCTACGACCGCTACCTTAACGCCAGTTCTCAAACCAGGATCTAGGCCCATAGTGGTTTTTGCACCTGCAGGCGCGGCCATCAACAGGTCGTTTAAGTTTTTAGCAAATACCTCAATGGCTTCCTCTTCAGCGCGTTCTCGAAGGGCGCTGAATAGCTCAGTTTCCATGTGTAAACCAATTTTGATTTTCCACGTCCACTGTACAACTTGAGCTAAGAAGTCATCTGCACCACGGCCGCGGTGCATAATATCGTAATGGCTGGCAATAATATGTTCGCAATGCGACGGGCCGTTGTCTTCTGACTGCGGGTCGGCATCTAACTGAATGTGTAGCATGCCTTCGTTGCGGCCTCTAAACATCGCCAACGCGCGGTGAGATGGTACGTTCTTGTACTTTTCACTGTGTTCGAAATAGTCTTTGTATTTGGCGGCTTCTTGCTCTTTGCCTGATACAACGGTGCTTTTTACATGGGCATTTTCAGTTAGATACTTTCGCACTTTTGCCAAAAGTGAGGCGTCTTCAGCGAAGCGCTCCATCAAGATATAACGGGCACCTTCTAACGCTGCTTTCGTATCAGCAACGCCACTGTCTGCGTTTACGTATTCGCTTGCTGCACTTTCAACGTCGGTATCAGGGTCAGAGAATAAGGTATCAGCTAAAGGTTCAAGGCCGGCTTCAATAGCAATTTGGCCTTTAGTGCGTCGGCGAGGCTTATACGGTAAGTACAAATCTTCTAAGGTCGTTTTACTGTCGGCACTGGTAATACTGCTTTTAAGCTCGTCGGTTAGTTTGCCCTGTTCTTCGATAGATTTGAGAATAACATCGCGGCGTTCTTCAAGCTCTCGCAGGTAGGTCAAGCGCTGCTCTAAGGTACGCAGCTGTGTGTCATCAAGGCCTTGTGTCACTTCTTTTCGGTAGCGCGCGATAAAAGGTACGGTTGACCCTTCATCAAGAAGTTTTACAGCGGCAGTTACTTGCGAAGGTTGAACGCTAAGTTCATCTGCAATTTTATTGATAATCATAAGTCGCTCTAAGATACTAAAAATTCGCGTCAGGCAATGGCGAATAAACGGTGTGTGAAAGGCTTATATACACAGCGTCGGTAGTGAAAACAGGAGCGGTGAGTATATCACCGCGGTGTAGGGGAAGTCGTCTGATCATTGTGTTACAAATGGGTGATTAAATAGGGCATATTAGTGCTCACAGTTTGTCTGTTGCGTCGTACCAAATACGGTTTATCCACCACTCTTTCGTGCCCGTTTCGGTTTTTACAACAAACTCATCGTCTTCTTCTTTGCCAAGCAGTGCTCGCGCCATCGGAGAGTCGATAGAAATGTAATCCTTGCGGCCGAAAATTTCGTCGTAGCCCACGAGCCTAAGTTCCATCACCTTGCCCGCTTCGTTTTCAATTTCAACCCAGGCACCAAAGAAGACCTTACCCTCTTGCTGTGAATCGTAGTCCACAACCTTTAGGTTTTCCAAGCACTTGCGAAGGTAGCGTACGCGGCGATCAATTTCCCGTAACTTCTTCTTATTGTACTGGTAGTCGGCATTCTCGCTTCTGTCACCAAGGCTCGCTGCCCAGGTTACCTTGCGAGTAATTTCAGGTCGTTCTTCACGCCACAAGAAATCCAGTTCTTGTTTAAGCTTTAAGTAGCCCTTTCGAGTGATAAGCGGTGTTTTCACAATGTCCTATAAATAATCCAGCTAATTACCCCTACTTTATGTGGGTAATAAGGCAAAACGCAATCTTTCTGTACGTCAAAAAGTGACAAAAGAGACAGATTGAATAATTATTGAACATAAACCTTTCGTTTAGTGTCGTAGTATAAATAATAGTCAAACCATTAGGGGAAATGAATGCGTAACAGGATACCAATGTTGAACCGTCGAAGGTCGGGGAACGATCCGTTCCAAACCAGCGGTACTATCATCGGTTTTATGCTGTTTTTAAGTGGCGCGCTGTTATTGTTGTATGCCTTGCTTGATATCGTTGTTCGCTTAAATAGTATGCAAACCGTGATATATCTTATTTTAGGTTGTGCTATGTATAAGGTGGGTCAGTCTCTGTTAAATCATTTTGCTACGTTTAAGGTACACACAGAAAGACGGCGCGCCCCTCAGCGTTAAAACCTTTTGTTTTAAGCACCAAGTTTTAAGGCGAAATTGTTCCAAAAAGGCTTGGAATAGACCGTGAAATTTGGTCGATTTAGACTAAGCTTATTAGTGTAATTCGAGGCACCAAGCATATTGAATAACCCACTTTACTATTTGGGTACGCGCGTGGTGAAAACCCACTGGCTCGTAGGGAAAAGGTAAGCAAGGATCACGCTGACTCACTAAAACAAAAAAGCCGACGCTATGCGTCGGCTTTCTCTTTTTCTTAAAGCACTAACTTATTCCGTTGGCGCTTCTGCTTCAGGCTTGACCACTTCTAGCAACTCAACGTCAAAGATAAGCGTCGAGTTTGGCGTGATTGCGCCAGTAGAACGCGCACCATAAGCAAGTTCAGATGGGATATGGAAGCGATACTTTGCGCCTTCTTTCATCAATTGAACGCCTTCAGTCCAACCAGAAATAACGCGATTAAGTGGAAATTCTGCTGGCTCGCCACGCTTGTAAGATGAGTCGAACTCTGTGCCATCTAGCAAGGTGCCACGGTAGTGAACTTTAACCATGTCTGTCGCTTCTGGGCTTGCACCCTCGCCTTCTTCAAGTACTTCGTACTGAAGACCAGACTCGGTAGTTACCACACCTTCTTTCTTACCGTTTTCTTCTAGGTAAGCTAGGCCAGCTTCAATATTTTTTTCAGCGGCTTGTTCCGCCATTTCTTGCTGCTTAGCGCGAAGTACTTCTTCGCCTTGTTGAGCGATTTGCTGAATCTGCTCTGGCGTAAACTTAAGGGTGTCGTTTAGACCGTCTTTAAAGCCTTGTTGTAGCGCATCTTGGTCTAATGTTAAACCCAGTTGCTCTTGTTGTTCGGCACGGTTGCTAACGAACAAACCCATGCTTGCGCCCATGGCGTAAGCTTGCTTTTGCGTATCTGTCATTTCTTCTGCTGAAACAGAAGTTGTTTTTGCACTATCAGCGCTTGTAGAAGCGGCCTCATCAGATGTATTTGGCTGGCAAGCGAAAAGGCCTAGCGCAGCGATAGTAGATAAGGCAACGAGCGACTTCTGCATAAAAACGTCTCCATAAATTTTTATCATCATGCGTCTATGTCTATACTGCTGCATCCAAGGCAGTGTGCACGATAGTTAAAGATGCGTGATCCATGCTATGTTAAACCTAGCGTTTACAAAGCGAAACCCATTTGATTATGTTTAGGCCTCAAATGTTCCATAGAATAGCGTTACTCATCGTACTTATAGGTAATTCCATGGGATGCTCTGTCCCTGATACTACGCCAATACAGCAGTGGCGTCATGTAGAAGAAGGCGCCTATGCCGCAGATATTTCTACCGACGGCACGTTAGCGGTGGTTTCTGGCGTGAATAATGGGGTAAACGTATGGCGAATTGGACAAAGTGATCCCCTTTATCACTGGAGCCACCAAGGTGAAGGTGACAACCTGGTCATGTCAGTGCACATTAGCGCCGACAAAAGCTATGTTGTGACCGCTGACCGAGAGGCGTTTGCCTTATGGAGTCTGGAGACCGGCGAGCCTGAAGGTTTTTGGCGCATTGACGAGTCATCAATTAGAGATGTGGTGGTTACCAATAATGGTAACGGTATATTGGTGGCGCGCTCAAATGGCAAAGTTATGTACTTTGAACCTCGTACTTCGCGTCGACTAGAGTTTTTAGGGCATCAAGAAAAGGTTAACTCCATTGATATTTCCCCTAACGGTAAGTTCGCATTGACGGGGGGCAACGATTACATAGCGTATTTATGGAGCACTGACACTGGGCAAATAATTCATACATTCACCCACCCCACGCGAGTAACAAAAGTAGCGCTTGATGATGAAGGTCGCTTTGCTTTTACTGCGGACAGCCAGAGCAAGTCGCAAGTGTGGAATGTGCAAACCGGGCAGCCTGTGGCATCCCTCAAATATGCAGCGCGTCAGAAAATCTTCACAGACGTTGAGTTTTCCAAAGATGGTCAGTTTTTACTAACAGGCTCTCCCGCCAGAAAAGTATACCTGTGGGATTTGAAAACTGGCGAGCAAGTGCAGTCCATACAGGTTGCATCACGAGAGTCAGTTTCACCACCAACCGCAGTTGTGTATGGCGTCGCCTTCCTCCCCAATGATAATATATTGTCCATAAGCAGTAGTGGCCTTGCCGAAGAATGGCAACGAGAGAGATAGAGAATTTACATGACAGAGAAAAGCGCTGAGCATCTACAACAGCAAATAGATAGCGCCAATAGCTATATTGAAGAGTTACAGATGAAGGTAGCCTTTCAAGAACACACTATCGAGGCACTTAATGAAGCGCTGTCTTCGCAACAAAAGCAGCTTGACGATTTAGCCTTTAAAGTACGCCATGTCGTTGACCGCGTTAAGTCTATCGAGCCGTCTAATATTGCTAAGCAGTCAGAAGAAACCCCGCCTCCGCATTACTAGAATAATTGAAGCGCACTAATAATTGCAGCGCGGTATTCATTTGGATCACGTCCATTGGCGATGACACTTATTGCGGGGCGCTCATCGTGGGAAGAGGCCTGTGAAGACATCAAAGGCGCTTCGTTGATGTGCAGTAGTGTTGAAAAAACATCACGCTAGTTCATCTTGTTATGAGTTAGGCGAAGTCTTCATTTAGCCAGGATATACATTTGAATTACACTTGCGCCCCGATACAAAGGCTTCAGCAAAAAGAAGCCTTTTTTACTATTTAAGAGAGTGAGTTATGAGCGATTTTGATATGGATGCGTTTGATAGCATCGATTTTGACTCTGTTGAGCAGTCAGTAGCAGAGAAACAGGCTGAAAAAGACAAGCAAGAGAGTCAAGAGATTGAAGGTATGCGCGACGGCGCCAACGACTGTGGCGATAGCTGTACTATTTAAGCGCGCTCAGCGGCGAGGGCTCTTAATTTTCAGAGCCTTCCGGCGCTTCCAACTTATCCAGCTCGAGTCTATCCAACTCTATACTTTTCTCCACATCGCCGTTAAAAGCTTCGATAAATGCATTTTTTAAAATCGCGGTAAATGCCTCCCATGTTTGGGTGTCAGGGCTTGATAAATCGCCTTCAACAGGAATGCGTGTGGCAATTTGGTCTTCGCTTTGGTTTTCAAACAGTTCGGTGACAAACGCGGAAATGGCTTCGATACTGCCTTCAATAAAACCATCGCCGTCACGTTCAATGTCACCCTTCCAAGAAAATACCTCCACATTATGCAATATGGGTTTGATATAGCCTTTTACTTTCCCTTCATTAGACGCCACTTCGGCCGCAAGCGTGAGGGTGCCGGCTTCCAGATCAAACGGTGCGTAGGTATCAAGTAGGTTCTTAAAGTTCACTAGCCCAACGTTGTCAGCTTGAATATCAACGTCAAATGTGGGGGCTGTTGTTGCGGGGTTGAGTTTAGCGTTTAAGGATATCGTGCCCTGCTGTGCCGTTTGTCCTTGCGCTTTGGCCGTTGCTACACGTGAGTCTGACAAGTTATCGCTATTCACCAAGTTATTCACTTCAAGCTGAATATCATGAAGCGCAATGTCGATAGCCGGAGAAGTATCGGGGTTGTGGAAAGCGACTTTTCCTTGGTTAATAGTTAGCTTATCGATGCGTAACGGGAAGAGTTGGTCGGCGATAGATAACCAGTTTTCATCCTTACCAGACTGGCTTCTCTCCTCCGTGTTGCCGTCTACAAAATTAATCTCGGGGGAATTAACAATGACTTTTCCCACCGCTGCACCTTTGAAAAGCTGTGACCATGAAAGCGTAAACTCCACATAGTCAGCTTTAAATAGCGGCCTATCTACTTGCCCGTTCGCCTTATAAAGCAAAACATGTTCTAAACTGTATGCGCCGCGCCATAGCATTAAATCTACATCGCCCACGCGGCCGTTATACTCTTTTGACTGACTCAGCGTCGTGTTGATGTATGACGCTGCGGCGTAAGGCAAGTAAAGTCTTATGGCAATAAGCGTAAGCAACAAGGCTATAAGGACATAGCAGGCACGTTTTTTAGCATGTTTCATATTTCACTCCTTTGCGAAGGAAATACAAAAATTATGCCTGAGCAACCTCTTTCGTTAGGTAACGAGGATACCCAGCGTTGGCGTGGCATGAAGAGACGTTTGCAAAAAGCCTGAGCACAGCGTTGTAAGGTGTTACACAGGCTTAACGGTAAGATTTACTGAGACGTGGGTAGGAATGTTAGTGCGGTTTAAAGATGCCAATCACATTTTCGTTTGAGCGTGTGGCGGCACTCACCTTTTCATTAGTTTGCGCTTCATTATATCCACACGCAACGCACTCCAACTTTTCTACGTTATTTTCAAAATATAACGAAATCGTATCTAGCTCTTGGCATTTTGGGCACGTAGCCCCTGCAACAAAGCGGCGTTTTACACGTTTTGACATACATACACCTTTGGAGAATTTCGCGATTATTATACCTTGAAATGGTAAGTGTTGATCAGCTTTTACCTTAAGTTTTTGATATTATACGCGCCCTAGTTTGTTCCATCACAGGTTACTCATGATAAAGCTTTCAAATGTATCGCTACTTCGCGGTCGCAAAATGTTGCTAGAAGAGGCGTCGGCGCAGGTTTTTCCAGGCCACAAAGTAGCGCTGATTGGCAGCAACGGCTGCGGAAAGTCCACGCTTTTTGCACTGCTGAGAAGTGAGTTAAGTGTCGACGCTGGCGACTGCAGCGTACCGAATGACTGGCGAATTGTAAGCGTGGCACAGGAAACGCCAGCAACTGACCGGACCGCGATAGACTATGTGGTGGACGGTGACAAACATTTACGTAATCTACAGGCGCAATTAGAAGCCGCTGAAAAAAGCGGCGACGGTGTAAAGATTGGCCAAATTCACGGGCAGCTCGAGCAAGCGGGAGCATACGACGTGGAAGCTCGCGCAGCGACCATTCTGTCGGGTCTTGGGTTTACCAATGTGCAGTTAAGCGCACCAGTTAGCGATTTTTCAGGTGGCTGGCGTATGCGCCTAAACCTAGCTCAAGCGCTGCTTTGCCCTTCAGACTTACTGCTGCTTGATGAACCTACTAACCACTTAGACTTAGACGCCGTTATTTGGCTAGAGAAATGGCTTCAACGCTATGCGGGAACGCTATTGCTGATTTCTCACGATAAAGCTTTTATCGACAACACGGTTGCGCAAATTATCAGTGTTGAACAACAGAAGCTTATCACCTACACCGGTAACTACTCGTCTTACGAAACCCAGCGCGCTGAACGTATTCGCTTGCAAAACATTGAATATGAAAAGCAGCAGCAAAAAGTAGCGCACCTCAATTCGTTTATTACCCGGTTTAAAGCTAAAGCGAGTAAAGCTAAGCAAGCGCAAAGTCGTATTAAGCAGTTGGAGAAAATGGAAACCTTGTTGCCAGCCCATATGGCCAGCCCATTTAGCTTTTCTTTTGCGCCGCCGTCGGCACTGCCAAACCCGCTTGTGCAAATGGAAAAGATACAGCTGGGTTACGACGACCATATTGTGCTGCAACAGGTGAAACTCAATTTAGTACCTGGCAGCAGAATAGGTCTTCTAGGTAGAAACGGACAGGGTAAGTCTACGCTAATCAAACTATTGGCGGGTGTGCATGCGCCAAAGCAAGGTATATTTAATACGGCTAAAGGCCTTAAGATTGGTTACTTTGCTCAGCATCAGTTAGAAACATTAGATGCTAACGCTACTCCGCTTCTTCATTTGCAGCGCATTGACGAAAAAGCCACCGAGCAGCAACTTCGCGACTATCTGGGCGGATTTGGATTTAATGGCGATGAAGCGTTAGCGCCCGTGGCACCTATGTCGGGCGGTGAAAAGGCGCGCTTAGTATTGGCGTTAATTGTTTATCAGAAGCCTAACTTATTGCTGCTGGATGAGCCTACCAACCACTTAGATTTGGAAATGCGCCATGCGCTAAATATCGCGCTTCAAGGCTTTGAAGGCGCCATGGTACTGGTCTCGCACGACCGCTTCTTACTCTCCTCTGTATGTGAGGATTTCTATTTGGTAGACAGTGGCGAAGTTGAACCATTTAAAGGCGACTTGGACGACTATCGCGACTGGATTTTAAAACAGCAGGCAGCGGAAAAAGCTAAGGCCAACAGCGACGCCAAAAACGAAGAGCAACAAGAGACTGGCGCGCAGAGTAAGCCGGAACGCAAATTAGATCGTAAAGAAGAAAAACGCCGTGAAGCCGAGTTTAGGCAAAGGGTTGCGCCACTTAAAAAAGCCATTGAAAAACACGAAAAAGCCATGGAAAAATGTGGTGCTGCTTTGGCTGAGGTGGAAGCGTCACTTGCCGATACTTCGCTTTACAGCGAAGACAAAAAGGCGCAGCTTATGGGCCTACTCGACAAGCAAACTCAGCTTAAGCAACAGCTTGAAGAAGAAGAGATGGCATGGCTAGATGCCCAAGAGCAAATTGAGCTAAAACGAGAAGAGTATGACAATGCCAACGCCTAATATCGAAAACCGCGCGTTTTGGGAGTATAGCGTTTCTCGCTATACCAAAGGTGATATGGCTCCCCTTGCGCTTTTACTGCAAGACAACCACAAGGTTAATGTAAACGTTCTCTTGCTGATTTGCTGGTGTTTAGAGAATAATGTCATCATTAATTTGCCACAGCTTAAGGCAGTGATTGCGGCATCCAGTGCGACCGAAGAAAAGTTACAGTATCACCGTGCAAGGCGAAAGGCTGCGAGCCCCGAAAAAGGCGGAGACCAAGCAGAATATGACGCACTCAAAGCACAAGAGCTAGAGCTTGAAAGACAGCAGCAGCACGATATTGTTGCGTCGTTCAACGAGCAGCCAGTCACGCATCTGGGTCAGGGGCAATCTGTATCGTCTAACGTATTTAACGCGTCTATCGCAGCGTTTATAAATGTATACGGACTGCGAGACAACAACGAGGCGCGCCAACTAGTGAGCCTAGTGGTTAACCAACTATCGTAAAAACACAATAAGAAAATAAAATGAGTAAATCAGCGCTATCGCATGGAAAGATAATAAAAAGCAGCTTTAAGGTGCCAGGGTGGGCGAAGAACCGTCATGTGCAAACCATATGGCCGCGTTTTATTCAAAAGCGGTTGCCTTTGTCTTACGACATGGAGCGTCTCACATTACCCGATGACGACTTCGTCGATGTGGCGTGGGGGCCAAAACCGCAGGAAACATCGGGTATCGTGGTGATGTTTCACGGTTTAGAAGGCAGCATTAAGTCGCATTACGCGAACGATATGATGGCTCAATTGTCAGTGAATGGTTGGCAGGTGGTGATGATGCACTATCGCGGCTGTAGTGGCGTGCCAAATTTAAAAGCGCGGGCGTATCACAGTGGAGAAACAGAAGACCCCAGCTTTTTCTTAGAGTGGCTTCACGATAAATTTCCACGAATTCCTAAAGTGGCCATCGGCTTTTCCCTTGGCGGCAACATGCTATTGAAACTGTTGGGCGAAAACCCTGCGCAAAAGTGGCTTAAGGCAGCGATTGCCATTTCTTCGCCCCTTAAACTTTCTGAATGCGCTAAATCAATTAACCAGGGTTTTTCTCGCGTATATCAAAAGTATTTACTTACTAGCATGAAGGATACGCTGCGTAAGAAGATGGAGTACATCGATTATCGCAAGCTTATACAGCTAACAAAAACTGATGTGGAAGAGATCACCAGCTTTACCCAATTCGACGAGAAGATCACAGCGCCGCTTCACGGCTTTGCAGACGCTCAAGACTACTATGAAAAGTGTAGTGCGTATCACTTTTTAAGCGCGATCCACTGTCCTACACTGGTATTGCATAGCATTGATGACCCCTTTATGAATCACTTAATTGTGCCTAAGGAAGAAGAGCTTGCGCGCAACGTTACCGTGGAGCTAAGTGAACGAGGCGGTCACGTTGGGTTCATGCAAGGTTCTATATTAAATCCTAAAGTATGGCTGCACGAACGGGTGAAACGTTTTGTAAGTGAAGCCTTACCTGTAAATACTACGTGTCGTTATGTCAGCCGCTAATGTTGATGTCCTAATAATTTACCCAAACGCTTTTTATCAGGAGTGTGAATGATAATCCCCATTGACGCGCTAGAAGCCGATACGCTTTATAGCTTGGCTGAGTCTTTTGTTCTGCGAGAGGGCACGGACTACGGCGCTGAAGAAGTTGCGCTAGATGTGAAAGTGCAGCAAGTGTTAAACAGACTCAAATCGGGTGAGGCGGTGCTGGTCTATTCAGAGCTTCATGAAAGTGTAGATATCAAAAGAAAAGAAGATATTGAGCCAAGCGAAGCTGAAGAACAATAGACACAAAAAAGCCGGGTCGAGCAACCCGGCTACCTACCTGAGGAGAGGAAGGCTTAAAACGCGTAACGTGCAGTTACCTGCATAATGTCTAAATCATCAATGATTCTGTAGTTTGCACCCACAGCCCATTGTGGCGTGATGTAATAGTTAGCGCCTACTCTAAATGTCGCTTCACCATCGTCTACATCGTAGTAGCCAACTTCACCCGCCAGCTCTACCTGCTCTGTGATCATCGAGCGAAGGCCAGCATTAATGCTGTAACCTGTTTCGTCGTTTACGTCACCGTCAATACGCTCTAAGTTGGCACCAAAATACGCGTCTGTTGTCGCGTTAACAGGTAAACGGTAACCCGCACCTAGTGTCAGCATATCAAAGTCAAAGTTGCCCTCTTCAAAGAAGCTATACTCGCCGTTCAGGTACCAGTTGCTGTTCAATAGGTATTTACCGTTAACGGTTAAACCGTCTGGTTCAAAAGACTCATTGTCGTCAAAGTCCATTTTGGTGTAACCACCTTCTACGTAACGCCAGTCAGGCTTGTCGGCCATAGCTGTAAGAGGAAGTGTTGCCGCAGTTAGTGCTGCTGCAATAAGTGTGAATGATTTACGCATGTGATAACTCCTTAGTATGTTCAGTAACCCACCTTGTTCACCGCAAACGTTTTCGTTGTTTAAACACGTTCTAGGTACTCTATAAAGCTCTAACCTTTTCATAATGGTTCTAGTCTTTACACAATGGCTCTAGACAGTTTGCAAAACGTGTTGCAAGTCAGTGCTTTACGACACACTGCAAAAGGCTACTTGGTTGATGACCACAAAGCCGTACTTGCCTTCATGCCATCTTTATTATTTCCGTTAAGAAATAGTGTCCGATTTATTTATCAACATGATGAATAGCAAAGCGTTTGCCAACTTCGTACTAAATCACTATTTTGATATATCTTAATTTATCTATGTCGCTAATATTTATAGATAAAATACGTCTGGCTTTTTAGAGGCTACACATTTGAAATGTTCAAAATCAAAGTTTGATGTATTCCTAGTAAAACGTTGGCACACAAAACTGTCTCTAAAAAACAACAGTTATCCTTTTGTCTAACTCATCGGACATTTTTACAAGCCAGTGTTCTCCAATAATCCACAATGTGTGTGTTTGTAAAGCATTGTAAATTATGAAAAATATAAAAAATAACGGCGACTATTTCGTGTTGGAACAGCTTTTGCTCAAGTCTCTGTGTGTTATCCAACATTCACTTTAGCCCTTCGGCAAGGAATTCGGTTTTTCACGATATTAGTGGATAAAGAAAGGAAGAGAGCGCCTTTCTCGCGTGGCTTCAATCAATACCGTTTTTGTAAAAGACGCTTTTCAGTAAGTAAGGCGTGTTACGAGTTATTGATGGTCATCTGGATAACCATTGTTTTCATAAGGAGAGGACAAATGGCTAAGCCAGTTTCAATTTTCGGTAAAGGTTTACAAACGAATGTGCGTCAGCGCAATAAGCTGTCACACCTTCTTTTAGCGATGAGCAGTGTCATCGCATTATTTGCGTTTCATCAAGCCGGTGCAGTTGAGGTTAACAACGACAATCAGCCTCAAAAAGCATCGCCGGTTCTTCAGTCAATTATTGATGCTGCACGCCAGTCAGCGACAGAGAGCTACGAGCAGGACGATCACGGGTTAAACAGCAAGCTTAAAGAAATTGACTACACCACGTATCGTTCAATTCGCTTCAAGCCCGAGCAGAGTCTTTGGCATGGCGAGAATGACTACGAACTGCAGTTTTTTCACCCGGGTTTTTTATATGAATACCCTGTCACTATCCACACTATTGGTGAAAACAATAAGCCTGAACGCCTAGCGTTCAACAGTGACATGTTCAACTACGACGGGTCTGCGTCGGGGTTAGCTGGGCTAACGGACGAAAAGTCAGGCTTTGCTGGATTTCGCGTTCACTACCCTATCAAGAACGAAGAGTACAAAGACGAATTTGCTGTATTTTTGGGGGCATCGTACTTCCGTCTTGTAGGTAAAAATCAAGTGTACGGTATCTCTGCACGAGGTCTTGCGATTGATACGGCGCTAGCCAAAGGCGAAGAGTTCCCCCACTTCACTGAGTTCTGGGTCATAGAACCGAGTGAGGGTAAGCCTATTACTGTTTATGCGCGTCTTGAAAGCCCTTCTGTAGCGGGCGCGTACAAATTTGTTATACAGCCTGATATTGATACCAGCGTTAAGGTAGAGAGTTGGTTATTTGCCAGAGATGACGTGAGCAAGCTAGGCATTGCACCATTTACCAGTATGTTCTTGTATGGCGAGAACACAGAAAAGCGTCATGACGACTATCGTCCAGAGGTGCATGATAGTGACGGTGTACTCATGGTAACTCACGCTGGTGAAGAAATTTGGCGCCCGCTGACTAACCCTGCACGCCTTCAAGTCACGTCACTTAGCGACGCAAACCCTAAAGGATTCGGCATGCTTCAACGCGACGGCGAATGGGATAATTACCTCGACGCAGAGGCCAATTACCATATACGCCCAGGGCTATGGGTGACGCCAGAAGCTGGTTTTGAGAAAGGCCGATTAGAAGTCGTCGAAATTCCGACTAAATCCGAAATTCACGACAATATCGTGGCATTTTGGACGCCTGAAAAGCCATTCAATTCGGGCGAATCACTGTATTTCGCTTACGAGCTTAAAACCGTAGAACAAAATCCGTTTGTCAGTGAACTGGCCTCAGTAGTACGTACCCGCCAAGGCAAGGCTGTGTTGCCGGGTGACGAGTTTAAAAACGACAGTCTAAATACGACACGACAGTTCAGCGTGGACTTCAGCGCGCCTTCTGCCATTACTTTTGATAACGAGTCGATGAAGTTGGTGGTACAGGGTACTAATGGCACGATTTCTCAGCAGCGACTTTACCCCGTTGCTGATGGACAAGAGTGGCGGGCCACCTTCTTTGTTAAGCCGAAAGAAAAGCAGACGGTAGATATGCGCGCTTACATAGAGAAAGACGGTAAACGTGTGAGTGAGGTTTGGAATTATGTCTACCAACCAAAATAATCGCGCTTGCATAGCGGTATCGGACGAGGCTAAAGCCGTGCCTCAGGTTAAAAGTGATGGCACTGCACGTGCTTCACACTTCATCTTAAAAGGAGAGCATATGCGTTTGTTTATCATGGCAATGCTAGTTATTCCAAGCACGGCACTGGCCGGTTGGAGTTTGTACGAGATCTTTTTACCTAACGGCCTTACCAACTTAGAGATTGCACAGTTGGGGTTGGGGCTAACCCTGTTCGCATGGTTGTGTATGGCGTTTTGGACAGGCATTATCGGTTTCTTTCTGCAGCTTTTTAACATCGACCCGTTGAGCTTGCGCAGAAATCAAACGCCTCCTGATACTTCTGTGTCATTAACGCAAAAGCACGCTGTCGTCATGCCGGTTTATAACGAAGATACCCGCCGTATTATGGTGGGGTTTGAAGCTTGTATTCGCGAATTAATGGAAAGTGACAACAGTTCTAAATTCGACTTTTTCATGCTCAGCGACACCCGCGATATGGAAAAAGCGGATGCAGAGCTACGTGCCTTTTCCCGACTGAAGAAACGTTTAGGTGCCTTCTCTAGCCAAGTGTTTTACCGTCGTCGCGAACAGAATCTGCACAGAAAAGTGGGCAACCTCAAAGAGTTTTGTGAACGCTGGGGTGCAAACTACGAGTCGATGATTGTGTTAGATGCTGATAGCGTGATGAGCGGTGAGCGCATGCAAGACTTGGCGAGTCGTATTGAGCAAAACCCTGATACGGCGTTAGTGCAGACCATTCCAATGCCGGTACGTCAAAACACCTTCTTTGGTCGTTTTGTGCAGTTTGCTGCTCACCTTTACAGCCCAATGTTGGCGACAGGTCTATCGTTTTGGCAAACAGACAGTGCAAACTATTGGGGGCACAATGCCATTATTCGTATTGCACCATTTATGCAGCATTGCGGGCTACCTACCCTCGAAGGACGCGCGCCTTTTGGTGGTGAAATTTTAAGTCATGACTTTGTTGAGGCTGCGCTACTGCGCCGTGCTGGCTGGCAGGCCTACTTGCTTACCGACACCACGGGCAGCTATGAAGAAGTGCCAAGTAACATTGTTGACTACGCGATTCGCGACCGTCGTTGGGTGCAGGGCAACATACAGCATTTAGGGTTATTGAACGTTAAAGGTCTTAAAATGGCAAACCGCCTGCACTTCTTATTTGGTGCGTTTGCGTACATCTCTTCACTCATACTATTTTGCATGTTGGCGCTAGGCACAGCAGATGCGTTAATTCGCGCCACATCGGTGCCGGAGTTCTTCGTGTCTGAATACCAGCTGTTCCCTAGTTGGCAGGTAGCGCGCCAAGACATGATGATGGTAACCATGTGGGGTACGGCGGCCTTATTATTCTTGCCTAAACTTCTCGGTATTACTTTAGCTTTAATAAAACGTCGTGGCGAATTTGGTGGCGCGTGGTCTTTGCTTAAAGGGGCAGCAATTGAATTAACTATGGCCGTGCTTATTGCGCCGCTAATGATGTTCTATCACAGTTATTTTGTAATTAGCGTTTTTGTTGGCCACTCTGTTAAATGGGAAGCGCAAGAGCGTGAAGGGCGCAAAGTGCCATGGAAAGTTGCAATTAAACACACGCAAATTATGAGCTGTTTAGCGGTAGCGTGGGGCGTAACTACCTTCTACTTCACCCCGTCGCTATTTATGTGGTTGTTACCCGTATTAGTAGGCATGGTGTTAGCGGCGCCGGTTATCCGCTTAACAAGCAGCGATAAGCTGGGCATAGCCATGCGTAAGTGGGGCGTGTTTGTCATTGACCAGGAAGTGAATGAGTGTAAAGCACTTAAGCGTTTACGCGTTGCAATGGGGTATTTCGCTATATCACAGCACAAGGCAGAAGTACCTGCGCTTCCTGATAACGTGTGGCAGAGCATGCCAGAGCAAGTACTAAGTCAAAAGCCTTTGCCTATGCGTCACAGGCTTCCTAACAGCGCATAATAGACTCACAGTAGATATCAAAACAAAAAAACCGCACATGTGTGAAGTGACCCCCATTAGTTGGACATTCCAATTATTGGGGGTCTTTTTATGTCAAAACACGATAGAGCGTTTAAAATAAAGCTCGCTCAGCTAGTCGAAGAGAAAAATTCTGAAGCTTTAGGTAGAAAGTACAGAGTAAGCGCTCGGCTTATTCGC
>NZ_QJJN01000011.1:0-185054 GCF_003201515.1 Alteromonas sp. I10 | reverse complement strand
CTGAGCCATGATCAAACTCTTCAATTAAATATATCGAAATATGAATCGTCGTTGTGACACTCTTAACGAGTGCCCACACAGATTGTCTTGTCTAATTTTTTAAAGAACATTCACTTGAAGCCGTTGCTTCTTAGTGACTCACCCTGTTCGAGTGAGGTGCGCATTTTACATCGTTTGTTTTCGATGTCAACCATGTTTTTAAACTTTTTATTTGTTTTAAAACTTGGTTTTGCACTTGTTGCTGAGTTGGCTTTGTTTTTCTCGAAGCCCCCTCAGAACGTGGAGCGCATTATAGATACCTCTTGTGAAAGATCAACACTTAAATTGGATTTTTTTGCTTTTTAAGCCACTTTTGGTGTTAACCGCTCATTTCTGCATCATTTCTAGCGACTCAATCCATCTTTAGACTAGTTTTTTCACATTTTATTGTTCAATTTGTTACAAATGAGTAAACTATATACAGCCTCCAACACCATAATAAACAATAGAAAGGTAGGTATATGAAAGTAGGCTTTATTCAATGCGCTGTTATTAGCGCTATTTTTGCAATTGCAGGTTACTTGTTATTTTCTTCTGCTAGTTTAAACGTCCATGTTCCACTGACCGTCTCAGCAGCTCTGCTGATCAGCGGTATCGTTACTCCTTGGCTAGCGTCTCTTATTCAAAGTCCATCTTCCTCAGATGCCAGAGCACATTCTAATGACGGATCAGTAGAAACTTTATATGTGGGTAATTTGCCTTATAGAGCAAACGAGAACGCAGTAAAGGAATACTTCAGTAGCTTTATTGAAGTACAGTCGGTTCGCTTAATGAAGGATCGTAAAACTGGAAAAAGAAAAGGATACGGTTTTATCGAAGTTGTAACTGACGACTTAAACAGCGTTATCGATAAAACTAACGACTCAATCTTCCAGGAGCGAACCCTAAAAGTTCGCCCTGCAAAGGACAAAGTCGAACACGCATAATTTTGTGAGTACGGTTTATAGGCTATAAAAAAGCCCGGTTAGCTTTCGCTACCGGGCTTTTATATTAGTAAATAGTTAGTTATTCACTTGTCTCAGCAGATTGAGGAAGTCCATTAAGTAACGTTTGATTAAAAGCGTGAAACCTATTTATAGCAGATACAAGATCTGGCACCTGCACGTCTTTGATCTCATTAATCAACCCACCTATTAAGGTATTATAGTCTTCGTTACTTTCTAACGTACTTTCGGCATTAGCAAAAGTATCCATCATCTTTTCTAGATATTGCGCTATAGGGCTAACCACATTTCCAAACTTCGAATTATCGCTTTTGTCTTCATTGTAATGTTGGATGTTCTCATACGTCTTTAGCACTTCGGTCTGTGTTGTTCTATTTAACTGTAACGCGTAGCCAACTAACTCTTTATCGTCAAAGCCTAAACTTAACGCTTCTTCAAATGCTTTGTCGATGTCACCACTGTAAAAGGTGTCGGCGAGATCCTGAACTTGACCAACCAAATCAGCTATCGACTCTAACTCATCTTCATCAAGCTCGCCTTTTAATGAAAAGCTAATACCGCTTCGCTCATAGTATTGGTACGAAGTTTGTTGTTGGTATGACGCTGAAAAATTGTTTTCACCTTGCTCGCCACTACCGCCTGATTGCTCCTGAGATGCCTGTGCTTGGAAATTAAGTTGTTGAGATGCTTGGAACGAGCGAAGACTCTCAAAACTAAAACTCACTTCGTCGCCATCTTTAGTTCGAATCAGCAAGCTTCCGCTTTTCTCATCAGATGCAGCTACCGCGTTTAAGGACGAAAGCGTTACAGCGTTCGGCTGCTGGCGACCAAATATGTCAGTTTCCAGATCGTTTATTCCTGTATCGATGAGAGCGCGGCTTTTTGTCATTCCTTGCTCAATCTCTTCATTCATAAAACCAGCGAGGTCTTTTTCAGCCATAGCGAATCCACGGCTTACGCCTTCTCTCGCTTGGCTAAATAAGCCATTAAGCTTTTCTTCGCTGGCACCACCGTTTGCCGCACCTCTAATAACGCCACCTACGAACTTAAGTACGTTTCTGGCAACTTTTTCAAAGTCGAACAAACTGTTCGACTTATCTTCAATGCTTTTCTCTTTGGCTTCTTGTGGCTTTTGGCCATCTATAACTAACGCTTGGTTAAGGCTGCTACTTACCACACGTAAGCCGATGCTAGTTTGGCTACTGGAAACAGATACTGATGCCGCTTGTTGTTTAGAAAACTCAGCCGCTTGCTGCAATCCGTCTTGCTGTAACTGCTTTTTCAACATTTCGTTCGGGTGAACTGATGCCTTTTGATCTGCTTTTTGATCGACCTTCTGGTCGCCCATAAAAGCCTTAATTTGACCCACGTTCATAATTTGATCCTCACTATCCTCAATCTTATTATCGGCAAAGAATCAGTATTGTTTAATTTTAATACAGCTTTTTTTACTGGGTCGTTCCTAATAATAATGCAGAAGTAGATAGCGCTTGTTGCAGTTATTTTATAAGGGACTACAATTCGCGACCTCAACATTGAATGGAGAATTTTATGACCGCGACCGAACAACAACGCTATCAAGCTCAGTTGGACGAAAAAGTAGAACGTCTTACTGCGTTACTTTCTCCGTTCAATGCGCCTGACTTGTCCGTATTCCCATCGCAACCAACGCACTACCGTATGCGCGCCGAATTTAGAGTATGGCATGAGGGCGATGATTTATTTCACATCATGTTCAACCAGGAAACAAAAGAAAAGTATCGCGTAGATAGCTTCCCTCCAGCTTGTAAAGCAATAAACCATGCTATGGCTTTGTTGCTTGAAGAAGTAAGACCAAATGAGGCGCTAAGAAAGAAGCTTTTTCAAATCGATTATCTTTCTGCACTATCTGGCGAGCTTGTCATCAGCCTTTTATACCATCGTCAACTAGATGAGAAGTGGCAAGAGGCTGCAAAAGAATTAAAGGCGAAACTCGAGGCTCACTTTCCGAAAGTAAACATCATCGGCCGTGCGAGAAAACAAAAGCTTATTATCGACAACGATTTTGTTATTGAGCGCTTACCCGTTAATGGCAAAGAATTCATATTTAAGCATATCGAAAATAGCTTCACTCAGCCCAATGCCGAAGTGAACTGTAGCATGATTGAATGGGCACTAGATTGCGTAAAGCCGCTCTCTGGCGATTTACTGGAGATGTATTGCGGTGCAGGTAACTTCTCACTGCCGCTAGCGCTTCACTTCGATAATGTTGTGGGGACCGAAATAGCCAAGCCCTCTGTACAAGCTGCGCAGTTTAATATTGAACAAAATCAGCTTAATAATGTGAAGATCGTAAGACTCGCCGCTGAAGAATTCACTCAGGCTATGAAAGGTGAACGTACGTTTAGTCGCTTAGAAGGCATTGATCTAAGTACATATAATTTCACAACTGTATTGGTTGACCCACCAAGAGCTGGGTTAGATGAAGACTCGCTTAGAATGATTCAGGATTACGATAATATCGTGTATATCTCGTGTAACCCTGAAACGCTGGCGCAAAATCTTGAGCTTTTAAGTGAAACTCACGACGTTGCTCAATCGGCACTATTCGATCAATTCCCGTTTACTCATCACATTGAGGCGGGCGTTTTACTTACACGCAAAAGCTAGTTTTGGTACAAATTGACAAGGCCTTTGGAGTCACAAAGGCCTATGAAGACGTATTAAAATAAGGTGGCTTTGATTAGAGCAAACGATGTGGACTTAAAAGGCCAATCGCCACTAATTCAATTATACGCTTTTTTGCGTTGCACCTACTTGAACGAAGCGAAGCTGTGCTTTCACTCTCTCACCAATTTCGCGGCGAAGCTTATCATCAGCTTCTAGTGCTTCAGCACCTGCACTGAATACGAGCCTAACCATAGCATCAGCTTGAAGCTGCGCGCATGCGTATTCTACGCCCTGCTGTTCAATAATGTAGTCGGTCAACTCGTCGATGAAGTGTTGAATCTCTCTAAATACTGCCAACCGATAAGCCGACGACGTACCAGTATGCTCGCGTAGTAATAAACGAAATACGTTTGTATTTGCCGCAATAAATTCCATGAAGGTTTCAACAGAAGTATGTATTACGCCGCCTCCAGAGGCTATCCGCCGCCTTGCCTGACGCATAAGCTGCCGCAATGCTAAACCGGCTTCATCCACCAGCGTTAAACCCAATTCGTCCATATCTTTAAAGTGTCGGTAAAAAGACGTAGGTGCTATACCTGCCTCTCGGGCAACTTCACGCAAGCTGATTGCCGATAAGCTGCGGTTTTCATCGAGCAAAGAAAACGCAGCATGAATGATATTTTGGCGGGTTTTTAATTTCTGTTCTTGTCGACTCACATTCGCACCATAGGTTGATTAGCTCTGAACGGCTTGATGATTTTTAGCACTTAGGGTTGAAGCCCTTACGTCATCTGTATAGCCATTAACGCAATCAAACTTCGTACATCAAAGACTAGCATGTGTAGTTTATCGCAACACACACCAGTGGGGAAAGAGAAACAGAATCATCTCTTTTATAAACAAGCATTAAGCAGAAAAAGCCACAATTAACGAGCGCTTCAGCGTAGCTTTACTATAATTAAACTTTACACATGTAAGCAGAACTAATCTGGGTTTTGCTTGCCTGAAGCCTCGTAAAACGATAAATTAGCGAACAGTTGTAAGCCAAGTTGTATAAAATGAAAAAACCTCCTCTTATCCTTACTAATGTGCTGGTATTTATTATATCTGGCGCAATTGCGTTTATTGGTGTGCCGCTATGGGTGGCGTATCAAGGCATCGATTGGGCAGAAATCGGTGCGGCTATATTCCTATTTTACTTTACCGGTATGTCTATAACTGCCGGCTACCACCGCTTATGGTCGCATAAAACTTACGACGCCAATGTGGTTGTTCGTGTGATCCTTGCGATTGGTGGCGCTATGGCGCTGCAAAATAGTATTTTGCACTGGTCGTCAGATCATCGCGTTCATCATCGTCATGTTGATGATAACGACAAAGACCCCTACTCTGCCAAGAAAGGGCTATGGTTTGCGCATATCGGCTGGATGTTGCGTGAGTATCAGGCCAAACGTTACGATGACTACAGTAACTGTAAAGATCTTCAAAAAGATAAAGTGGTGATGTGGCAGCATAACTACTATTTGCCCATCGTGCTGGCGGCCAACTTTGGTATCACAGGTCTTCTGGGCTATTTAAATGGTGACGTATTAGGCATGATCTTGGTAGCCGGTGTACTTCGCCTGGTGCTAGTGCATCACGTAACCTTCTTTATCAATTCTCTTGCTCATTTTTGGGGTAGCCAGCCTTACACCGATAAGAACACAGCACGAGATAACGGTATTCTTGCGTTTTTTACCTTTGGTGAAGGTTATCACAATTACCATCACATCTTTGAGTACGACTATCGTAATGGCATTCGCTGGTATCAGTTTGATCCTACAAAATGGCTTATTAAGGGATTATCACTGGTAGGACTGACATCCAACCTTCGCAAAGTGCCAGAAGAGCGCATCGAGAAAGCGTTAGCAGCAATGCAGCTGCAAAGAGCAAGTGAAAAAGTATCGCTACTGCCTAATGCTGAAGAAATGATGCATACCATTCAAGAAGAATACGACTTGTTAATGCAGCGCATGAGTGAATACTACGCCACGAAAAAACGTGTTATGCGCGTTAAACAACGCACCCTAAAGCGCAGTATCGAAGGGCTTGAGCTTGCATACAAGTACAAAGAGCTGAAACACGCATTTGCTGTACAGAAAGAGAAATGGACACAGTTACATAGTTTGTCATTGCAAATGGCGTAAATTAACGCCCTCTTTTATACGTTTGAACGCTAAGAACCACATAAGTGTCTGCTTATGTGGTTTTTTTTTATTCTATAGTTGGATAAGGTCGTTATACTAAAACCAGAATCATTCATTTTGTATTGCGGCTAATCTAGTGGTGACATCGCATTACAAAAGTAACAACATGGGAAAGTAAGATGGCAACGAAGCAAAAAACCAAAGCCCCGTCGTATCATTACGACGCTATCGTTATTGGCACAGGTCCTGGTGGTGAAGGCGTTGCAATGCAGCTTGCCAAAGCCGGAAAAAAAGTGGCGGTTGTTGAGCGCTACGAGGCAGTGGGAGGGGGTTGTACCCATTGGGGAACCATTCCATCGAAAGCGCTTCGTCACTCAGTAAGTCGTCTTATTGAATATAACTCTTCTCCCTTGTTTGCCGACAACCACTTAAGTAAGAGTCTTACGTTTTCTGACATCATGCGCCATGCTAGCGGTGTGGTAAAAAGCCAAACTCGACTTCGCTCTTCTTTCTACGACAGAAATCGTGTGACGCTATTTCACGGCGAAGCCAGTTTCGTAGATGCGCATACGTTAGAGATAACCCGTAAAGATGGCTCTAAAGATACTGTCACTGCAGGCCAAATTGCTATTGCCACAGGGTCGCGTCCTTATTGTCCTAAAGACATCGACTTTAATCACCCGCGTATTTATAACTCAGACACTATCCTATCTTTAGATCACGATCCCAAATCAATAATTATCTATGGCGCTGGGGTCATTGGCTCTGAATATGCCAGTATTTTCAGAGGACTAGGCGTAAAAGTTGACCTCGTTAACATGCGCGATCGCTTACTGTCATTTCTTGATGACGAGATATCAGACGCACTCAGTTATCACCTGTGGAACAATGGCGTACTCATCCGGCACAATGAAGCCTATTCTTCGGTTGAAGCTACCGATGACTCGGTTATTTTAAACTTAGAGTCGGGCAAGCGTATGCGCGCAGATTGTCTCTTGTTTGCTAACGGAAGAACGGGTAATACAGATACACTTAGACTCGAGAATATTGGTTTAAAAGCCGATGGCAGAGGCCAACTCAAGGTTAATGAAAATTATCAAACTGACGTAGACAATGTATTTGCAGTCGGCGATGTCATTGGCTATCCAAGTTTAGCATCTGCGGCTTATAACCAAGGTCGCTTTGCCGCTGAAGCTATGCTTGGCATAAAAACACATTCGGCATTGGTAGAAGATATTCCGTCAGGCATATACACAATCCCAGAAATAAGTTCTGTTGGTAAAACAGAGCAAGAGCTTACTGCAGCGAAAGTGCCTTATGAAGTGGGAAGAGCTCAGTTCAAACATTTGGCCAGAGCCCAAATCGCGTCAACGCAGACAGGAAGTCTGAAAATCTTGTTTCATCGCGAAACTAAAGAAATCTTGGGCATTCATTGTTTCGGTGAACGTGCCTCCGAGATTGTTCACATCGGCCAAGCGATCATGCAGCAAAAGGGCGAAGGCAATACCATAGATTACTTCGTTAACACTACGTTTAACTATCCAACCATGGCAGAAGCTTATCGAGTTGCTGCTATTAATGGACTTAATAGAATTTTCTAACGGACACAAAAAAGCCGGCGAGATTGTCGCCGGCTTAATATGCGTTAACTAAGAATTTAGTTACGGTTCGCAGCAAGCGCGTTAAGCGAATCTTTATGTGCTACGATGTCGATGTGCATATTTTCTTGATCGAACGTCATTGTTGCAATGGCGTAGTCACCCTGACTATCGCTTGCAATGTCGATCAACTTTGCTTGTGCATCACGGAAACGAATGTTATTGCCGATTTTGTCAGACATACATTGGTTATTCATTTCGAATGTTTTCGCATCCATGCAATCGAAAAGCTGGTTATCACCAGATTCCGCATGCGCAATACCAAAGGCCGCTGATAGAGCTAGGGTTAGTACTACTTTACGCATGTTTCTTCTCCTGTGTTACAGTCTACTACTGTCACTATTAAACATACTGTATATACATAAGATAGTCAAACTGAGATCATAGTTTTGTGACAAAAGTATGACAAAGAGAAATATTTGGAGAAAAATGTGAAAGGCCACGATGCACTGGTGGTTAAAGCGAGAAATTGTAGACTGTGTGCCCCTCACCTACCGCATCAACCCAACCCCATATTTAGCACTGCACCTTCAACTAAAGTGCTTATTATTGGGCAAGCACCGGGGTTGAAAGCTCATGAACGCAACATTGCGTTTGATGATCCCAGCGGAGATCGGTTACGCGATTGGTTGTCTGTCTCGAGGGAGACCTTTTATAACCCACGCTTAATTTCGGTGCTGCCAATGGGCTTCTGCTTTCCAGGTTATAAAAATGGAGCAGATGCCCCGCCAAGAAAAGAATGTGCTCCCGCTTGGCATAATGACTTTCTTCTTCATTTAAAACCTGAAGTAACGCTTTACGTGGGACGTTACTCGCAACAGTATTATTTACCGCAACACAAAACGTTAACTGAAGCTGTACGCAGTCCGACTGAAACACATTTCGTACTGCCCCACCCGTCAGGAAGAAACAACAGGTGGCTAGCTAAAAACCCTTGGTTTGAATTAGATATCCTTCCCAAGTTGCGAGACACTGTCGAATCTGTATTAAAAGTTTAGTCGTGCTCTTCAAGAAACGCTAAAAGCGCATCGAACGGCATAGGCTTCGCGTACAAGTAGCCCTGTGCTTCGTCACATCCAAGCTTTATCATGTAACTCGCCTGCTCTCTTTTTTCTACGCCTTCGGCGATAGTCAATAAGCCTAGCTTGTTACCCAAAGTCACAATGGTCTCAGCAAGCACTGCGCTTGCACCCGGTTTAATGTCTTTGACAAAAGAACGATCGACCTTCAATCGATCTAACGGAAGCTGCTGTAGATAACTCATGGAGGAAAAGCCTGTTCCAAAGTCATCAATGGCTATTTTCACCCCAAATTCTTTTAACGAACGCAATGCATCTATTACAATTTGCGGCTCATCCATCACCACGCTTTCTGTTATTTCTAGCTCTAACAGGCTTGGGTCGCAGTTGGCGTTAGATAGTGCCTGCTTAACTTTTTCTACAAATAACCTGTCACGGAACTGCGGAATAGAGATGTTAACGGCAACTCTTAGATGGCCGTAGCCTTTTTCTTTCAATTCCTGAAGACGACGGCATGATTCTTCTAATACCCATTCACCGATATCAACGATAAGGCCTGAATACTCAGCAAGTGGCACAAATACGGCGGGAGAAATATATCCCCCTTCACCATTGGGCCAGCGTAGTAAGCCTTCCATGCCAACAACTTTTTCATTCAGTAAGTCCACTTGCGGCTGAAACCACAGCTCCAGCTTTCTTGCTGCAAAGTCACTTCGGAGTTGGCGAATCATATCTAGGCGCCAAGTCGTCTGATCTTCAATATCTTTGGCGTAATATTCGAAGTTATCTGTCAGATTTTTCTTAGCACGGTTTAACGCAATATTCGTGCGCTTTAAAATCTCAATGCCGATGTGGCGTTTATTGTCTAACTTGCACAAACCAAGTGTTATATTCACCGGAAGGGTGTGATCACCTACCTGAAATGAAGATTGGAAAATGTTGTTAATGGACTTGGGGCATACCAAATCGTCAGGACCAATAAGACCAAATACATCAGCACCTATGCGGCCTTTTTTAACTATGCTATCGAAAGAAGATTGAAAGCGATCGCTTATAGCTCGCAACAATTCGTTGCCGACTTCTTGCCCTAAACCATCATTTATATCGGAAAAGTGATTTACGTCGATAAGAGCTACGCTATAGTTTTCTCCGGCAAACAAATGAGGTTTATCGAGCATATTGATAAACTCATTGCGGTTTGGCAGACGGGTTAACCAGTCTCTGAACGCCGCATTTCTTAATTCATGGAAAAGATTAACGTTTTCGTATCCCACTGAAATACTGGATAGAAAAACCTCAAGCAAGTGCTTGTCTAGCTCACTAATCTCGTGGGTTTGTCGAACAAATACGGCAGCTTCAAAACCAGCGCGGCTGATATACAGCACAGAGCAACTAGGCTCAAAAATGTGCTTTTTAAGACGTAGGCACCGACTAATATTTTCTTCAATTTCAAGGTTTTTAAGCGTGAACACAGGCTGGTTTATAAATTTCGCATACTCCCCCGCAGCGCCAAGCACGTAAACCTCTTCGTCCTCTCGGTCTAGCAAAGAACCCGCTCTTGCGCACAATAAACCTTCGGAATCTAAACCAATAAGCGAACTAATCTGAGTAACTACACCTTCGCAAAACTCTTTCACCGAATGTTCTTCAAACAAGTTCGCTGAAGAGGTGATTATTTTCTCTAAACCAGCACGGCTTTGACTAATCGTTACAATTTGCTGATAAGAGCGTAGTGAGGAAATGATAGTAGTTAGTAATTTGGCGCGAGTAAGTTCTGTTTTGGTTTTGTAGTCATTGATATCGTAAACTTTAATGACTTGCTCTTCAGGCGCGTAGCCGGGCTGGCCCGTACGTAAGATAATTCGAGGTTCAACTAACTTCATGTCTTCGCGGATGTATTTAACAACATCAAAACCCGCGTCATCAGTCTCCATAACGACATCAAGTAAAATTATGGCAATGCTGTTGCCATATTCGTGCAGCATTTCTTTGGCTTGTTTTGCTGAATAAGCGTGGATGAAGTTTAATTTGCGATCGTTTACGATGAGATCAGATAGCGCGAGACGCGTTACGGTGTGAATCTCTTCATCGTCATCGACAATAAGAATGTTCCAGTCTTTGCCCAATAAGGTTTGCTCTTCAACTGAACCATCATCATCTAAAAAAATTAATTCGTCGTTATCGTAATCCATTGCCGACATTACCGCTCATTTCCTCGATACAAACAAAACAAGAATGCGCTACTCATTGTATTAAGGCAACGATTACATTGATAAATGGGTTACGCAATGCAATAGTGCTCTCATGTTACATGCCATTTTACATTCGATCATTTAAGCATTTATGAAGATTACATCCCAGCACTTTTCCCCTGAGGTAAAAAAACCACAGGAAACGGAAGAGAAGACTGTAAAGGTGACAGCCGAATCGCCTGCGGCTGAAAAAGCGGCCAGCAACGCAGTGAAAACCGATGCTAGTCGCCAACGCATGCTTTCCTGGTTTGCCAGAGTGGGTATAAGCCCCTCTATGATGTCCCCTGATCCTAAAAAGCAAAAGCATGCACTAGAAAGAAGAAAACAAATATTAGAAACCCAAAAAGCGAGCAATCTTCAAGCTGTATTAAATATAGCATTAAATGTGACGATCAACGAACAAACTAGTGATAATCTTGATCCCGACTGGTTTTTCGCATTTAGTACCATGGCTGAGGAAATTTACAGCCCGCCCATGCAGGAATTATGGGGAAAGATTTTTGCCGTTGAGGTGGCTCGCCCGGGCAGTTTTTCCCTTCGTACATTGCAGCTATTAAAGACGCTAACTCATAGGGATGCACAAGTATTCAATAAGGCTGTGAATGTTGCGAGTAGAAGAAATAACGATGCGGTCCCGCGTATTCTTGTGGGGTATCACAAACGCAAAGGCTTGCTTTCACTATTGAGACGCCCTGTTCCTGAGCAAATTAACTTAGCCAACGTAGGGTTGAGTTACCCTGATCTGTTGTCTTTGCAAGAGATGAAGTTGATTTATACCAGCGAAATTGAAAGCGCCGAATACGATGAAGGTCAGCAAGTAACCTGGCGATGCGTAAATGAAAATATTTCATTAACCAGTAAAACGTCGGGGGTTGCTTTGGTGTATTACAAGTTCACTTCGGTCGGCAGTGAGCTGTATAAATTAGTGACTAAGTCGCCTAATGAAGTGTATTTAACCAGCATTAAGTCGGTGTTAGGCGAGGTATTTAACGTAAGTTAAATACCGTCACCAAACTCGTGCAATCCACACTCACGTTTCAAACCAAAGAAGCGCGTGTCTTGCTCACTCATTCCTTCTTGGAGCGACTGCGTGGTATGCCAATCACCGATGGATACATACCCTTGCTCCCAAAGCGGATGATAAGACAAGTCGTTATCTTTCAGGTAGTAATGTAAGTCTTTGTTGCTCCAATCAATGATCGGGTAAAGTTTAAACTGCTGCCCTACTTTTTGTAGAACTGGAAGCTTTCCCCTGGTATCTGATTGGCTTCTACGCAAACCTGCAAACCACGTACCTGCTTTCAGGTCACGTAAGGCGCGCTGCATTGGCTCAACTTTGTTCATCTTATTGTATTTCTCAATACCTTCGATGCCTTGTTCCCAAAGTCTGCCAAAGCGCGCTTCCTGCCACGCAGAAGACATCTCTGCGCTGTACACATGCAAATTTAAATTGAGCTTTTCTACAAGTTCATCAATAAACTTATATGTCTCAGGAAAAAGATAGCCTGTGTCGGTAAGCACAACAGGAATATCCGGTTGTGCTTGGGTAAGCATATGCAGCATAACCGCCGATTGTGCTCCAAAGCTTGAAGACACAATATGAGTATCAGGCAAGTTGTCCAGCGCCCAAGCTACTCGCTCCTGCGCTGTCATTTTCTCTAACGTTTCATTGATATCAGCAAGGGCTTCCTTACTGATATCAAGCGTTAGTGGTTGCTGCTTAATCGCTGTATTATTCGTCATAGAAATCCCGTGCGGAGTCTACTACTGGTTTTACAACACCAGCGCGAACAACGTAATCACCAAAGGCTTCACCCGCTTCACGATCTTTGGCCCACTGGCCAAACAGTGAATCTAGTTCTGCCATGATTTCCTGTTCGCTTATGTTTTCTCGATACATACGTGGAATACGTGTACCTTCTCGGTTTCCACCCAAATGCAAATTGTATTTGCCTGGGCCCTTACCTACTAAACCAACCTCAGACAACATCGCGCGACCACAGCCATTCGGGCAGCCTGTTACACGGAAGATTACGCTGTCTTCTTCCAATCCGTGTTTGGCAAGCAAACCTTCTAGCTCCGTAACGGCATCCGGCAAGTAGCGCTCAGCTTCTGCCATGGCTAACGGACAGGTTGGCAATGCAACACAGGCCATTGAGTCAAGTCGCTGGTTAGAAATCGATGGCGCTATTAAGCCATGTTCGCGGGCTAATGCTTCAATTTTGTCTTTGTCTTGCGGCGCTACACCGGCAATAATCAAATTCTGGTTTGCCGTTAAGCGGAAATCACCTTTGTGGATCTTCGCAATTTCGGCACAGCCTGTTTTTAGCGTTTTACCTGGGTAATCTAAAATACGGCCATTCTCAATAAATACGGTCAGGTGATATTTGCCGTCAATACCTTCAACCCAGCCAAAGCGATCGCCACGTCCCGTAAATTCATACGCACGGCTGTCTTGGAAAGTCACGCCTGCGCGTTTTTCAACTTCAGCCTTAAAGTTGTCTACCCCAACACGCTCTAACGTATATTTGGTTTTCGCGTTCTTACGATTAACACGGTTCCCCCAATCACGCTGAGTTGTTACAACCGCTGCGGCAACGTCTAGCGTGTTTTCAAGCGGAATAAATCCGAAATCAGACGCTTTTCGTGGATACGTACTCTTGTCGCCATGGGTCATCGCAAGACCACCACCGACAAGCACGTTGAAGCCAATTAATTGACCGTTCTCTGCAATCGCAACAAAGTTAAGATCGTTTGCGTGAACATCTACATCGTTTTGCGGAGGAATCACCACCGTCGTTTTAAATTTACGCGGTAAATAGTTATCACCCAAAATAGGCTCTACAGGTTTTTCAGTCGTTTCAACTTTTTCACCGTCTAACCAAATTTCAGCATACGCGCGGGTTTTAGGTAGTAAGTGTTCACTTATCTTCTTCGCCCATTCAAATGCCTGAAGGTGAAGCTCAGATTCAACCGGATTTGACGTACATAGTACGTTTCGGTTTACATCGCCTGCCGTAGCAATAGAGTCGATGCCTACCTTGTTTAGCATTTGGTGCATGGACTTAATCTTAGGCTTTAACACACCGTGAAACTGGAAAGTTTGACGGGTTGTTAAACGAATGCTGCCGTACATGGTGTGATCGGCTGCAAACTTATCAATCGCTAACCATTGGTCAGGCGTAATAACACCACCAGGTAAACGGGCACGCAACATCACATTGTGAAGCGGCTCAAGTTTCTGCTTTGCACGCTCAGCGCGAATATCACGATCGTCTTGTTGGTACATACCGTGAAAGCGAATAAGCTGGAAGTTATCAGCGGTGAAACCACCAGTAAGATCATCTTTAAGATCGGTAGTGATGGTGCCGCGCAAATTATTACTTTCACGCTTTAAACGCTCGTTGTCAGCCAGTTTGCCCTCAACGATAAATGGTGATTTTTCGTTACTCATTAATAGACATCCTTCTGATAACGTTTCGCTTTACGTAACTCTACAACATAGGCTTTTGCATCGGCTTCAGATTTACCGCCGTGCTCTTGCACAATACTAATTAGGGCGTTCTCTACATCTTTCGCCATGTGCATTGCATCGCCACACACATAGAAGTGTGCGCCCTGCTCTAGCCATTCATACACCTCTTTACCGTTTTCTAGTAAACGGTGCTGAACATATACTTTTTCTTCTTGGTCACGAGAAAATGCCAGCGTAATTTTGTCTAGCAGGCCTTCTTTAACGTAGCCTTGCCATTCCACTTGATATAGAAAATCTTGCGTGAAATGTGGGTTGCCAAAGAACAACCAGTTTTTGCCTTCAGCACCTTGTACGTCACGCTCTTGCATGAACGATCTAAACGGTGCAATACCCGTACCCGGACCGACCATGATCACTGGCGTATTTGGATCAGCGGGCAAACGGAAGTTATCGTTACTTTCTACGAACACTTCTACGTCGCCATTTTCTTCTAGATATTCACACAAAAAGCCAGATGCGCCGCCTTGATGACGATGTCCAAACGCTTCATAGTCAACGTGAGCTACGGTTAAATGTACTTCTTCTTCCACTTCGGCTTGGCTTGATGCTATCGAGTACAAGCGAGGCGTTAGCGGTCGCAAAGCATCTACAAGCTGTTGTTCAGACAACTTACCCGGATGGTCGCGCACAATATCAATAATTTGACGTTCGGCCATGTAGGTACGCAGCTGCGCTTTATCTTCCATCAATGTAGCCAATGATTCAGAGCCTGTCGCCTCTTGATATGACTTAATGAAATTAGGGTAACTTAAAGTTAATTCAAGCTTCGACGTTAATGCTTCGGTGAGTGACATGGTCGCGTCAGCCACAGACACTTCTGTATTGCCGTTTAGTGACAAGATACTAATAAGCTCTGACACTAGAGATGCTGCATTTTTAAACCATACACCAAGCGCATCACCTGGCTTATAGGTAATTCCGCTATCTTCAAGGCTTATTTCAATATGGCGTATATCTTTAACAGAATCACGACCTGTGATTTTTTGTGCGTCAATTAAGGTCGCTTTAAACGGCGCTTTCTTGGTGTAAGTTTGCGCTGCTACACCCTGCACTGCCGCGCCAGTTTGCGCCGCTACCGCTGCTTGCGGAGCTGCACTAAAATCGTCTTTTAGCGAGTCGATGAGCTTGCTCAGCCATGCTTCGGCTTCCGCTTCATAATCAACGTCGCAGTCCAGACGCTCTACAATAGCTTTACCGCCAAGCTTACCTAAGCGTTCATCAAAGTCTTTACCCGTTTGGCAGAAAAACTCGTAACTACTGTCTCCTAAACCCAAAACTGCGTATTTGGTATCAGCAAGCTTCGGGGCTTTTTTGCCAGCCAAGAATTCATGTAGCTCAATAGCATCGTCTGGTGCATCACCTTCACCATGGGTACTAACAAATACCGCAACGTGAGTTTCTGCTTTCAAGTTACGTGGCTTGTAATCTGCCATGCTAACCAGCTTGCTATTAAAGCCCGCTTCTTCTGCTTTCGCTTGACACTGCGCTGCAACACCTTTTGCATTACCGGTTTGTGAACCGTACAAAATAGTAAGCGTTGGCGCGTCACCCGCTACTGCAGGAGTGCCTTGCATCATTGGTGCAACCGAACCACCTTGTGCAGCAGCCATGCCCGCAGCATAACCACTTACCCAAGTAAGTTGATCACGATTTAAGCCTGCAATGGCTTGCGTTATTGCATTCCACTGCTGTTCGTTTAATACCGCGCCTGGCGCTGAGTTCGAATTAGAATCTTGTGACATAGTCTTTTAGCCTTTTATCAATGGCGCTAAGGCTAACGGCTTTCTTCAAGAAGAGAAAAGAATAAATGAAACTTTTTTATTACTGAAAGTGCTAATGACTGTGCGAATAGGTAATAACACAATTGAATTTGGGCGAGAAGCAACAAAAAAGGGCGAGGCTGCAATCGCAGCCTCGCCCTTTAAAATCCGTATTTGAGGCTTAGAAGTGAAGTTCTAGCCCTGCGAATACACCATCGAATTCCATATCAGCGTACACATCATCAAGGTCTTCAATATCTACCGTTACATTTCTGTAACCCACCTGAAGCGTCATATCAACCGCTAAACTTTCAATAAACGAGTACTGAATTGCAGCTTGATAATCACTAAGCTCATGGTCGTCGAACGACAAATAGCTTCCTTCAAAGTATGCTGATAAACCAGTAAACGGTAAACCTAGCTGAACCTTCGAGTAGGCCATTGGAACAATACCAGAGAACTCTGCAGATCCGCTTGTGTCACTCGCTCTATCCACAACGAACAGTGCGCCGTCGATGTACTTCGCATTAACACCTAAGTCAAAGCTCACTAGATCGTTATCAAATAACTCGTAGTACAAAATGAAATCTGTAGCATCAAGCTCTACATCTGTATTAACCGTGGTGCTTTCAGTAAACAGTTCGCCGTCGAAAGTGAATTCAGACTGAAGCGTTGTGGTGCCCGAGTTATCTAATGTCGTGTGATTTACTTTTACGTTAGGTAAAAACGGTACCGGATGCTCAAAGGCAATGTATAGCGCCGTATTGGTCTCATCATCAAAGTTAAAGTCAGCGGTGTTGTTGCTATCAGCAAAACCGCCCTGCGTATCGGTTTGCCATACTTGGGCTCCAACATATACGCCTGCGATAGTGTCTGCTTGAGATGAAACTGAAACTAATGCGCATCCCAATGCGGCAGCTATAAGACCCTTTTTCATTAATTATCCTTGATTAAGAAGTTCTGAAAGTTCAATTAAAGCAGCGTTTGCACGAGAAATATAGTTTGCCATTACCAAAGAATGGTTCGCTAACATGCCAAATCCACTACCATTTAAAATCATTGGACTGAATACCGACTGCTGTGTCGCTTCCAGTTCACGAATAATTTGCTGAAGACTAACCAATGCATTCTTATCTTCCAATACGTCGTAAAATTCAATTTCCACGGCTTTTAGAAAGTGAAGTAAAGCCCACGTAGCACCGCGTGCCTCATAGAAATTATCGTCTAGTTTCCACCAACTCGTTTTAACTACACGCTGGCTGGCTACCGGAGAAGACTGCTTTGCATTCGAGTCACCCGCCAGATCAGTGTTCAATCTAGCTGATCCTACGCTGGCACTAAGTCTTTGTGAATAACTGCCCAACCGTTTTTCTACCTGTTTCAACCATTCGCGCAAGTTGTCTGCGCGAGTATAAAACTGACTGTCAGTGTTTCGGGTATTCGCTAGCTCGTCACGGTATTTTTTTAGAAGCTCTATACCGTCAGAGTAACTCGATTCAGAAGAAGGCAACGCCCAGCTTTTGTGATCCATATTAAACTTAGGGTGAGCTTTTGTAAGGTATGGATTTTCAATAGATTGGGATTGAGAGCGGCTGAAGTCTTTACGCATAGAGAGTGCAAGGTCTCGCACCATTTCCAGCGCACCGAATTCCCATGCGGGCATGTTATCTAAAAAGATGCCAGGAGGCGTAATGTCGTTAGAAAGATATCCACCAGGCTTATCAAGTAAGGTTTCCGACACATCAATCATGGTTGTTGTTAATGTGTAACCCGCAATATTAGTTGGATTCTCAACAGGCGAGTTTTGCTTTAAACGTTGTCTAACATCAAACGTGTCTGGGGATAGGCTCCAATACCATCCTATTAGCCAGAAAAGTAAAACTATCACTACAGCGACAATCGCTATCCGTTTTGAGTTAATAGATTGTCTCATATAACACCAACCTTCCTTTTAAATAACAAATAGCCGACGGAGGTCAGCTATTTGTAGTCTTAATACTATGTGAAAAATGCGAAACCTTTGTGACGGTCGTCTTTATATCACCATCTTTTACTACGTTAACACAACTTAAATAAAATTATGATGATTATACATTATGGTGCATATTTCGGTCATTTTGCTGCTTATAAGCGGCAGAGTTTCGATTTTTCAAAGCATATAGCGCTATCGCGATAAGTATAATTGGCCAAAATGCACTTACTCCCACCACTAATAATGCTAAAAATCCTGCGCCTAGCGCTAAAAGAATTGTGCCCATAACGCTTACAGCAACAACGAAACCAACGATAGCGAGGACTACGCCGACTAGCGATAACACTGCTACGTTTTCCCAAGGACTTAGCAATTCATCTGACATGATTAAGTGCATACCCAACCAGCTATCTACTAAGCTGCCTAAACAATTCACCAAAATAATGGCAATGACCAATGCAATCAGAAAGTTCTTCATTACACTAATCTCGGTAATAAGATAACGGCTGCAATATAAGCCACTAGCGTAATAGGCGTAGCGATGAACAAGCCTGCTATAGCTGCCGCTCTAACCCATACTGCATCTATATCAAAATAACGTGCAACTCCTGCACACACACCTGAAATGATTCCAGAATCAAGGTCTCTATAAATTCGTTTTTGTGATGGTACTTTCATCATCTTCTCCAAAAATGCTTACTTCGATATCTACAATGCGGGCTGCGGCTCTCAAGGTCGCCTACGCGACCTTCTTCTTCTTAAGTTCAGCCAATTCCTTTTCGATAGCTTCATCTGCTTCCATTGCATCGAACTCGGCCTGCAGTGACGTTGCTTCATTCGACTTTGTTAGGTCGTACGCATCAACTTGCGCTTCTAGATGATCAATGCGCTGCTCGTAACTCTCAAAGCGCATCATGGCATCATCAATTTTTCCTTCGTGATCAGCTTGCTTCACTTTTAAGCGTGTTTGCGCTGAATGCTTGCGTTGAACCAGCGTTTTTTGCTTGGCTTTTGCTTCGGCTAACTTACTGTTCAGACGCGCAGTATCGCCTTGGATTTTTTCGATACTCTGTGCAATATGCGCTTCTTGTTCTTCAAGAGAAGCTAGCTTTGCAACATACTTTTGTTTTTCGATTAGTGCGGCTTTAGCCAATGACTCTTTGTCATTATTCATTGCGATCTGTGCTTTGTGCTGCCACCCCTCAACTTCTTTGTTTGCTGATGCCATATGGCGTGCAAGGGTTTTCTGCTGAGCAATAAAGCGCGCTGCATCAGTGCGAACCTCAACTAAGGTTTCTTCCATTTCTTGAATAATCAAACGAATGATTTTTTCAGGATCTTCCGCTTTATCTAACATTGCGTTGATGTTTGCTTGAACAATATCGTTAATGCGCGAAAACATACCCATGATTATTTCTCCGTTAAAAGTAGTGTTGTGGTTTCCAGCACTTATTCTTAGTTACGCTGACCGCTGGTTACCGCTGACTGAGTTCTCCTCAACACTCTAACTATTACAATCACCGTGCCATTTATTTAAAGCACTGTTTTCAAAGGACTTTAATTTAATTCCGGAAATCACCAACTGTTCACCAAGCGACCAAATACAATTTTTTAGCGTATTTAACCAATATATTTGTTAATTTGACCAACCCTGTTTTTTGCATTTTTAATGTCTAAGTCACTGTGCTACACGCACAAAAAAAGCGCCTTTCGGCGCTTTTGCTATATACCAATATCGAATTAGTCGGCATCTTGTTCTGTAGAACTACCTTCAGACGGGGTAGCAACAACTAAATCAGTCACGCTGACCTTACCACTTCCGCGCATTTCTTGTGGGCTTAGCTCAAAGTGATACGTTGCGTTTGCTACTGCTTGGTACACGTCAGCCTTAATTTCCTGTGATGTGGTAGCCACTGCGTTTGAAACCACATTAGTTAAAAACGTTTGAAGCACTGACTCTTCTGCATTTGCTACGCTGCTTGCCATGCTTGCTGTCAGTAAAGTTGCTGCGATTAGTGAAGTTTTCATAATTTCCCTCTGAAGTTAGTCAGTGCAACAACACGCCGTTGTTGCGATACTTAGAGGATTGCGAGAGCTGTGCCAACTCCTTTAAAAACATTTAAGACATTGATATATATAAATTTAAATAAAAAAGCTCGCGAGACAGCGAGCTTTTAAGAATTGAACAAATATTAAACTTTGGTCAAAATTACTAAATCGTTAGTCTTTTTGACTATTAAACGCAGCGACTTCCTTTTGTGCACTTTCTACAGCGTCTAGCGCATTTAGCAGCAGATTGGGATCTGGATTTTTTCCTGTTCCATTTTGGCTTAAGTATCTACGCCAAATACGTCCACCCGCTTGCCCTTGATAAAGACCCAAAATATGCCGAGCTGCATGCCAGGGTTTGAAATAGGGATCGTCTTGGCGTTCAATATACTGCTGCATTTTCAGCACAATTTCTCGGCGTGACATGCTCTGAGCTTCAGTATCTCCGAAAATCTCTTTATCTACGGTAGCCATAATGTAAGGATTAGCGTAAACCTCACGCCCTACCATAACGCCATCAACAAGTTCTAGCTGTTGCTGGGTTTCTTCTAGCGTTTTAACCCCACCATTTATGCTAATAGATAATTCAGGGCGAGCCTGTTTCAGTCTATGAACCCGCGGATAGTTTAACGGCGGAATTTCGCGATTTTCTTTTGGGCTCAATCCCTGTAGCCACGCTTTCCTTGCGTGAACAATAAAGGTATCGCATCCGGCATCTGCCACTGTATCGATGAAACGAGCGAAGTCTTCATCTTCGTCCATATCATCAATGCCAATACGGCACTTTACCGTAACGGGAATATCTACCGCAGCCTGCATGGCTTTGACACAACTTGCTACCACCTCTGGCTGGGCCATCAAGCAGGCACCGAAGCTACCGTTCTTAACTCGATCACTTGGACAACCTACGTTTATGTTAACTTCATCATAACCGCGCGCTTGTGATAGCTCAGCACACTTGGCCATGTCAGACGGATCGCTTCCGCCCAGTTGAACAGCAACAGGATGTTCCTCTTGGTTGTAACCCAGATAGTCACCCTTGCCGTAAATGATCGCGCCTGTGGTTACCATTTCTGTATAGAGAAGTGTGTGCTTAGACATTAATCGTAAAAAGTAGCGACAATGGCGGTCTGTCCAATCCAGCATTGGGGCTACTGAAAATTTGCGGTTGAAAGAGATGCTAGACATAGAATCTAAAGCCTTGATTAATATGTAAAAAAGTAAATCTCATCGCATTTTTACCGATTTCAAAATTAGTGACATTTCCGCTGTATTCCGTCGATTTTTCCCTTTCAGGAACACAATAGGAATACAAAAATATGGCGTTTTACTCAATCAACAAGCGGCTTCGCGGAGAACGAACCGTATATTCTACTTCTGTAAAACAGAAAAACAAAGGCAAGATAGTTTTCTCCAAGTCTAAAACATTCACTTCACGCACATCGGCACTGAAGTGGGCACGCGGACTAATAACGCAACTTGAGGCTGATGAGACAAGCTTGGTCGCAGGTTATAAAGAAGTATCTTTTGGTGAGTTGATTGTCGAGTATGAGAATTACAAAGCGAAATCGAATCGACCTCTTGGCAGAACGGCTAGTTTTACTTATCGCATCATCCGAAACTACCCAATATCACATTTAATTGCCTCCAAAATAAAAAGTCACGACATAGTTCATTATTGTATGGCCCGTAAGGAGTCCGAATCTCAACCAGGCCCTGCAACAATCGCTATTGATGTCAGCCTAATCCGTAAGGTTTTAAGAATTGGAAAGTCATTATTAGGAGTGAATTGTACTCAGCAACCCGTTATTGAAGCGTACCAGGCGCTTTATGATTTAAAGTTAATTGCTAGGTCAACGGCCCGCAAGCGAAGGCTTGAAGGCAACGAATATGACAAGCTGCTCGCTTTCTTTGAGCAGAAGGAGCAGCGCCGCTCAACGGTTATTCCTTATCGCGCAATATTTAAGATTTCTCTTGCTACCTGTTTACGTATTTCAGAGGTTACGTCACTGCGATGGGAGGATCTTAATATTTCAGCATCGACAATTTTAGTACGTGATCGAAAAAATCCAAATGGCTCTAAAGGCAATCATACTGAAATCCCTTTGCTCGGTGAGGCATTACCGATAATACGTTCTCAACCACGCGTGTCAGATTTTATATTTCCGGTAAATCCTCGCTCTGTAACTGCGGGGTTTCAGAGGGCCTGCAAAAAGCTGGGAATAGTTGACTTGCGTTATCACGACTTGCGTAGGGAAGCCGCTACACGGCTCATAGAATTAGGTTATACCGTAGAAGAAGTCGCTACGGTAACGGGTCATAAGGATTTAAATATTCTTTGGCAAGTATACACTCAGATCACTCCTGCTCATTTATTGAAAAAAAATCAAAATATCGTCTAACCAAAATGACTGGGGGTTGATTTATCAACCCTACACTGGTGCTGATTTTATTGAATTGGAGAAAAGTAATGGCAATCAGCACCTACATATCAAAGGTTACCAAGAAGGTTAAACATAAAGTAACGGTAACAAAGAAGAAGCGTGGCAAAGTTATTGCCAGAAAATATCAACAGTTTGAGAGCTTGGAAGAAGCGAAGGCTTGGGAATCATGTATGCGGACATATTTGGATGCCTCTGGCTTTTTAGGCAACCATGTCACTGCGTTTTCTACCGTAAGTGAAGCAGCTCGGGTTTTACAGCAACATGCAGATTGGGGGTTTCTTACTTTATGTAAGACTGAATCCTCCAACCTACGCGTACTTTCTGATCCCGCCTGGGGCCTCGGCGATGTAGCGCTTTGTGACCTTGACAATGAACACATCGAAACCTTCTGCAAATTGCGCCGTGGCGTAAGTACAGAAAATCCGCTTGTTGAACCACAAACAACATGGTCAAATCTTACAACGCTTTCACTTCTATTGAAAACCGCGAGAACCCGATATAAAGCCTCAGTCAGTGAACTCGTGTCAAATGATGCCGATCTTCTTGCTCATTTACGCAGAGAAAATCTAATCAGAAAACCCAAATCTAGGCAACGACGTCTCAGTGCAAATGAGCTTCAGCGTATATTTGACGGTCTACTAGAAAAAGAAAAGCACAAACGAGTGAGAATCCCTTACACGCTAATGTTTCTATTATCTCTTACTACAGCAATGCGTATCGCTGAACTCGTCAATATTAGGGTTGAAGATATAGATTTTGAAAAGAAGGTTATTCGACTCAGGCAGTTTAAAGGCTTTTCAGGAAATCGGTCTGACACACAATATCAGCCGTTGATTAGAAACTCTTTCGAACTCCTAAAGCTTTACGTTGCCAAAAAAGGGATTACCGAAGGTCGCATATTCGACTTTACCGCAGGAGGCGTCAGTAAAGGTTTCAGAGAAGTAGTCCGCGAATTAGATATTGAAGATTTACGCTACCACGACTTACGTAGAGAAGCCATTAGTCAGCTTTTAGATATGCAATTGTCACTTAAAGAGGTTATGAGTGTGAGCAGACATAAGGACGCTAAAGTCTTCGAGGAACACTATTCACAACCAGACATCGCCAACATGGACGACAGGCTTAATGGCAACGACGTGCCTATGTCTTACGAGGTTTTGAACGGCATTAAAAAGCAGTTTCAAAAAAATGCACTGACAACTTCAAGTGTGACCGCCTAGCGTATATATGAAAAATGCCCGCACTATGCGGGCAAACTTTTGAGGACATGAGGAGCGCTGACTACTTGTCAGTCTTAATATTTTTTTCTATCAACCTTTCGATAGCAGGTAGTAGCCAGATAGCCAAAGCCGCAAGAAATAACAACACTAATAAAGCAGTCTGAAATACAGTCATCTACCAATCGCTATCGAACACAGATACGTCATTGCAGCCAAAGTCATCAAAACCATTATCCATCGATGAGTCGTAGCATATCCAATCGGTATCGGAGTGGATATCCATTCCACAGCTCAAAGTATTACCCACTGAGCAATCATCATCTAGAAGGCTTGGTTCAGCGAAGCCTGACAAATCGGTTCCTCTGGGATTTCCCTCGACATCAATAGAACCAGAACAGCCTCTAAGGCCGCTTGATACTAACGGTAATCCGGTAGCTTCATTTATCCCGTATACTTCCATCTCGTTATCTTCCGTAAAATCATAAGCAATAGCCTCCTCACCGTCGTCAGCGCAGTGTCCGAATAATTTCAAACTCAGTAATGACATCACTTTTTCCTCACTTTCAAATATTAACTGCTCTATTGAAAGTTAATGAAAAATGTGGCATTTTCAATTTCATTGACTGCAACGTTCAGCAACAATGATATTGCAGCTTAACTTCTTAAATCCTCTTACCTTCTCCTTTATTTTTTCACCTTATTTTGCTTTTACAGCACAAAAAGCGTCGTCGCGACAACTAGAAATTCAAACGAATTGGAGCAAAAGCGACGTCTTACTTTTGCAGAATACACACTTCGTTTGAGCGAATGTATTGTCTAACAAACGTTGTACACAAAAAAACGTAAATTATGCTTTTAGCTCAAACTGACGTTCTGAAAGCGAAGCGTAAGCATCACAGCGAATTACAAATTCGTCTGTAAAAAACTCGTTGTGAAACAACGTAACAGTTCGCGTAGAAAGACAATTGCGAAGCACATTTGATTACGAAGCAGGCGCATGTTCGCAGCTGCGAACTAACCCCTGTTTTGTTTTTTCCTCAGAAAAAATTTGATAAATGGTGCGACAGCGCTATGAATCAAACTCTTGCTCAGAGCGAAGCGAATGCAGTGAACCCGTATGTATGAAATACATTGACATGAACGTGCAAAACGGGGGTTAGTGCGCAGCACAAGAACATGCGCCATTAGCGTTAGTGCTAGCCGCAATTGCGGCGTAGAGTCACTGCGTTGACGAACGTCAACATTAGCAGTGACGTGCACTATAAGCGTGTTAGCTCACAACGAAGGTTGTGAGCGCAATCCTTAACACCAGTTTTTTATTGGGAGATTAATAAGGGCGAGCAAGCAGTCATTATATCCCGACATAAAAACCAACAAATACATCTTCTACTTCAATATTTCTCGCCCTTTGAGCCTTTTTTCTAATGACTATTTTTAGATTTAAGGGAGAAATCATGTCTGAAAGTCGTATTACTAAAAGTATTCTTGAACGATACGAAATCTACTTCAATATTGATATGCAATATCGACTTGCGCCAAGTAATATTCAACGCAGTCGCAATAAAACACGTTTTGCACTAATAAATGCAGCTCGATTCGGATTTATATCAGCGCTAGTCTGTGAGCAGACTTGGGGAGTAACAAGGGCCAAAGCGCTAGAATTTTTAGGTAAGCTTGTTTCTCAAGGATACCTTGCGTTAGTCCAAACAGAACGCGCTGCGGATAGACGAGTTTATGTTTTAACTCACACAGGTGCTCAGTTTGCATCTGAAATGATGCGGCTGGATGTGCCATTTCGCTCAGCTAAAGAACCGATAACACAGGTGAATCAAAATGCGATAATGCATGACTGCGTTTTAAGTTTTGTTCTGAACGGAGGGATTAATAATAAAACCTCAGAAGGTTTAGCAAAGCCACTTTGGACTTCGTTTTTAACAGAAATGGAATTCAAAAGGTTATATCCATCTTCAAAGGTAAAAAACGTAGATGGCTTGGTATTACTGCCGACTGGAGAAGTCGCTGCTGTCGAGCTAGAAGCTTCTTTTAAACGAAAGAGTCAGCACGAAACGACCCTGTTAAAACTCAAGGATTCGCTTATCAGCGAAAGTCCTCTATACGATAAAGTATTTATCATCACCTGTTCAGAACGCATAAATGCTGACACTCAGCGCTTCTATGGGCAACTATTGGAAGAGCTTCCTCATCGCATCGATAGAAAAACGAAACGGCCGTTGTTAGCTCAGCGTGACGCCGCTTTGCTTCGTGAGAGAATTATCTTTAGAACTAAGTTTATAGCCCCAATCGAGCAGACTTTTTATCGGTAGCAATAGAAAAAGAGCACCATTCGGTGCTCTCAATAATTACTTTTGAAATTTCTTACGAAGCCTTATTTCTTGTAGATAGATTGCAAGAGCTATCAGATATATTAGCAATATATACATAGCCCCCTTAAGTCCAACGAATGGGTATGAGCTATGCGCCTCAAACCCAGTGATCATTTGAAATATCCAAATAACAAAAATTACGTCTCCGATACTCATCAAAAATTTAGTAATCATGTCTAATGACATGATGACGATTTGTTGTTGCTTAGTCATTTGTCCTCCTAAATTGTATATGACTCGCAACAACAAGTAGGAACACACAGGGAAAATTATGGCGATAAAAGCGGGCACTAAGTGCCCGCAATAATTTTGCGTCATTCATCATCGCTCATACAGCGCAGCACTAGTGCCGCAAGTAGAGCAAAAAATGCTGATGCGATTACACAAACGATGTTGTAGTAAAAATAATCATTCAACTCTAAGTTAATCTGTCCCCTAGGCTTCCATCCTAAATAGAAAGCAATTGTGTCGTGTACCAATGGGAACACAGCAAACGCTAAGAATGTGTAACCTAGATTCATAGTGTTTTTCGAAAAACTGATTAGCGTGTTGAATGTAACTTCTTTTTTGATGTTCATATTGATCTCCTTTTAGTCCTGAAACTAAGTAGGAGCAAGAGAGGGGAATTTATCGTTCATAAAAAAACAGACACCGTAGTGCCTGTTTTCTCGTTTTTTTGCTCTGCCGATCATCAGATAATCCGAACAACGCATTCGTGCTGGCATATCAACTAGCGAGCCTAGCGCTAGTCCTTCACTGCTAAAAAAGCTTTATAAGCAGCTGGAGACCTTCGTTGGCATCCAATCTTGAGCCAGGCTCTAGGAAGCCTGGAGTTTGGCATTTTACGAAGTGATGGTTGAGCACTCTTAGAAATCGATAATGTCCACTTCCAATATATAAGCTATTAGAAAGAGAAATATCGTTTATCTAGACAAAAGATTATCGGAACGGGCAAATCTATTTGGGCTTATTTCTTTTAGCGACTTGAAATAAAAATAAAGGTCGTCGCTAACATAAGACTTTGTTGAACTTAGATATTCGGTTGATTGAACTTCTTTTACCATATTATTAAAACGCTCTCTCATCCAAAGATACTTAATTTTAATAGCAGCTCTCGAAGAATGTGAGTTCCTCTTTAAACCATCCGCAATAAGCTTTCTCAAATTATCCACATAAGAAGGAAACTCTTTATCAATGCGATCAAGTGCCATTTGAGCTTTAAAAAAGTAGTCGATGTAATACATCCCATCTGTATCTTTATTAAGTAGCATTAAAAGATCGTCTATTTCTCTATTTTGCTCCGCTTGATCTGTAACATATTCGACACTTTTATTTACCAGGTCTCGATCTAAAATAACTCTCGGGTACAACGCCGCCTTCGATTCTAGAGTATATGCTTCTACTAAGGCTGGCCCAAAAAGATACTGTTCAGTATGAAGTAATTTTCCCCAGCATAGTGCCCCACGACATAGAATTCCTCTCGCAATTAAAGCCATAATTAAGTTTTTCACATCAACTAAAGTCGTGAAAAGTTGAGCTGGCTCTGACGCCTTGAACGAGACCACGATACAATCAGAAAAAATCGAAACCTTTCTCGTATTCAGATCTAAACTTCTCGACTCCGTTTTCCATATATTCTGAATTTCTTCGTAGACGTGAATGATTTCTGTAATTCGCTCAGGAACATCATTGTCTTTTTTATCTATTGTTTTGGTTAGCTTATCTTTAAACCCAAGGATATCTATAAAGCCTACTACGCGCTCTTCGTAATTCATTCCCCTACCGCCCTGCTCTCAATCCCTTTAAGGGTGTCCCTAATACGAATCGCTTCTTCCAAAGAAAAAACGCCTGTTATCCCCTCATAGTGAATGTCACTAAAAGGCGGTTGTGCTAACTGTTTAGCACTCATCACGCCGTTTTGCGTAAGATAATCGATGATTGTGTTGATAAATCGCAGTTGCTGGGCGTTGAATTTTGCCTCGTCTAAATATTCTGCGAAAGCTTCTTTTGCTGCGCCTCTGTCCATTCCAACCAGCTCACGAATGAATACACCAAGGCTCTTATCTGGGTGAATTGTTTCTTGGTACTGCGTGAGGTCATCGATACCACTCACTGCCATCAACTTACTGTCTAATTCGTCTAAATCCAGACGCGTAATAGGCAAGTTTTTGCGAAGTCTAGCGATGGTCAGGTTGTCTTGGTTTTCTTTGATATAAGACTCAACGCGCTTTCTATACAGCTGAAGTTCATTACCACTGGTTGGAACATAGATGCCTTCATTCTCATTAACACCTAAAAGCTCATCTTGAAAGTTAGTGTAAACGTAGCCCGTACCTTCCTTATCCATAAAGCGCATGAGCAGTCGAAGGCGTTTTCTCGTCTGTTCCAACTCATCTAGCGTAAGATCTGTCCAGAAATTGGCAGACTGAATATACTCAAGCCATTCCACTTCTTCAGCTATAGCAGGAACACTAGTCTTGCTTTCAAGCTTCGCTGCAATATTTACTAGTTTGTCGCGGTAATAGTCGCTGATACCTGTTTTCTCAACCATTGCTAATTGCATAGTAAGTAACATGTGGTCGAAACGCAGCGCTAACTCTTCGTCTTTCTCTCGCGGCTCTATTGGTTCCGCTTCAGTGGGTAAGTCAGAAATATGCTTTTGAATCTCGCCCACACTTTCATCTGTTAAGTGCTGCCAGGTCTCTGGCTTCTGGTACTTCTCAACTACCTTTCGTCGAGGTCGAACGATGAAGTTGTCCAGATTCATACCCGCTACGCGGTTTTGTAAATTCTCTACTAGTGAACGTTGTAATTCAGCTCCGTCAGTGCCGAACTGTTCATTGCTTTTCAAATGTTGTGACAGAATAAGGCGCTTTTCAAAAATGGCTTGTGAGAGGGTTTTACTGCCTGAGTCTTTTGCACCCTCGGGCTGCATTTCGAAATACTCAAAGTTTTTGCAACAGTCGAAAACTTTAAAGAAAACCTTATCGTCGCTTGGCCCAAACAAGTCATCACAAAGCCTTGTTCCCCGTCCTAGCATTTGAAGAAACTTCACTTTGGATTTTATTACCTTGAAAAACATCAAATTGACGACTTCAGGCACGTCAACGCCTGTATCCAGCATGTCTACGGAGACCGCGATGGAAAGTGGGCAATTGGGATCGGCAGGCTTCTTCTCGCCTTTGAATTCTTCTATAAGCGAGTCGGCATATTTTTCTTTATAGGTGATAACTCTGGCAAGCTTCCCTTTATATTTGGGGTAGTTTGCATTAATACGGTCTACAACAAATTCTGCGTGTTTATTATTGGCGGCAAAAATAATGGTTTTACCTAACCGCTCTCCTCCAGCTACTCGAATGCCTCGCTCAAATAACACCTCTAGTGCTTTATCCACTGTAGGTTTGTTAAATAAGAACTTGTTTACTTCACTTGGCAGAACTTCATCACGCTCAACAAGCTCTTCTTTACTTTCCCACTCTTCTTTCTCGTCTTTGCTCAGATCGCTGTATTTAATACCTTCGCGAATAAAGCCCAAATCGACAGCAACATCTTTTGGCGGCACTAGCTTTTTATCTGCAATTGCCTCTTCAAGTTCATAAGCGTAGGTGGGGTCACCGTCTGGCTGATCAAAAATGTCATAAGTGTTCTTATCAATATCAGACTTAGGAGTTGCGGTTAAGCCAAGTAACAACGCATCGAAGTATTCAAAAATATATCGATACTTCTTATAAATACTGCGGTGGGCTTCATCAACGATAACTAGGTCAAAATGACCGATACCAAACAAACGATCTCGGGCATCAACACTCAACAAGTTCATCATCGTATTATAGGTTGATAGGTAAAGCCTCCCTCGAAGAGTATCGGTGGCTGATGTGAGGATTTCAGGCGATGTTTTAGGCAAGAGTTTAGAGAACTCTTTCTTGGCTTGATTAACCAGTGCATTTCGGTCTGCCAAAAATAAGACATTTTTCACCCAACCTGCACGCATCAGCACATCCACTAACGCGATAGTTGTTCGTGTTTTACCTGTACCTGTTGCCATTACCAACAGCGACCTGCGCTGGTTTACAGTAAAACGCTCGCACACACTTTGAATGGCGAGGATTTGATACGGGCGATCTTTACCAGCTATATCAGTATTAATAGCAACGTCTGTCAGCGGAACTCGAAGTGCCCGCCTATCAATGATACGCTGCATTTCATCACGGTTATGAAACCCTTGAACAGCTCTTGGAGGCTGTTGTGTGTCGTCCCAAAAGTGAATTTCATAACCGTTGGTGTAGTAAATGAGTGGGCGCTGGCCGTATGCTTTTTCTAAACAGTCGGCATAGAGTACCGCTTGTTGTCTGCCCTGTGTGGCATCAACCGTAGTACGTTTCGACTCAACAACTGCTAGCGGTTTCCCATCACTTCCCCAAAGCACATTATCGACGTACCCAACCCCTTTATTGTTGGGCATTCCTAATACTTTGAATTCCACGGTGTTGGGCTTTGTGACATCCCAGCCTGCTTCCTTCAGGTATTGGTCGATAATGAACTTACGGGTTTCAGCTTCATTATAATTGTGGCTATCTTTAACTTGCTGGTTTTGCTTTTTGTCTTCAGCAACTTTAGCTTTATGGGCTTCCAGCTCTTTTTTTAGCGCTTCATTCTCAGCCAGTAATTGGTCTTGCCGCTCTTTGTGCTTCTCATCACGTTCAGACAGTTGCTTTTGCAAAGCTTTAAGCTGCTTCGCACTATTCATCACCAGGTTTGCATCTACCTGAACAGTGTTTGGAATTTTCGCTGTATCAAAAAGCTGGTCGGTAGGTGGCTTATTAGAGGTATAGGTACGATAAAACCAATACAGGAAGTGATGTAGCTCTTTTAAGGTTTGAATGCTTTCTGCGGCGCTGACTTTACGCTCACTATGTACAGCATTATTTCCTGCACGCTGAACCGCTTTGATTTTAGGAAAAACGTTACTGCCCAGACTGCGTTTGAACTCTGGGTCGTTGATGAGAGTGTTGAGAGAGTTATCGTATTTTGGTTCTTGCAACCAGCTATCGAACTCGAACATCCACTTAACAGTGCGCTCCAGCGTGTAACGGCTGTAGAAGCAGCTGGAACGCGGCTCAGCGTTTACTTGTTGCTCAGCGATTACCGCATGTTCGTGAAGTTGGGGCCACTCTTTTAAGAATTCGAAGTTCGACATCAGCGTTCCTTGCTATTACATCCTTATGCTACATCTTTTAAATCAAGTTCGCCTTTAAAAGCACGTTGTATTAGAGAATTAAAATGAGTATTCGCTTGTTCCTGCTGCTCAAAATTCGCTTCCTTCAAAGCTTTTAGTTCGTCAATAAATCGTAAGAAAGATTGCTGTTTCCCTAAGCTTTCATCTGGAATAGGTAACCCTTTCAATTGTGTAATATTGATGGACGCTAAGTTAGTTGTTTTTTTAGCACACTTTAAAAAATACTGTTTCACAAATGGTGTTTGTAGGTAATAGGCAAAAAACTCAGGAACGTATCTATCACAAAGTCGAACTCTAAACACATGGTTCTGGTGAATGCAATTTGCTATTTGTCCACTCCATATTGCACCTCGCCCCAGCTTGTCGAAGTCGCCGCCCTCAGTCATAAGAACATCTCCAGGTTTTAGCTGGTACTTTTCAAAATCTTTAGCTTTAACAGTTATATCTTTAATCTCTGATAAGTCCAAGTATCCGTCCTGCACATTTGCGACTCGCATATAAGGCACAGTAGTTAATTTATGATCTTCAAGCTTTTGACCTTTTGTAACCCCAGAGCGAACATCTGCGACTTCGCCAAGGCTACTTTTCAATGACATAGCATTTTTTCTATAGTCACCAAACATATCTAAAAACACAGTTTGCGCGAGCAAGTTAAGCTCTCGCTCCATCTGCTGGCTTTGTTGGCGCAAGTTATCTGCTTTTTCGAGAACCGCCGCTATTTTCTTTTGAATGGGCAGAGGGGGAAGTGGGATTTCTAAAGAGTCAATATGCTCATTTTTGAGATTATTTATATTAGCGCCTTCAACAACATTCGATATGTAGTTACGAAACTCAGCGCGTTTAAAAAAGTATCCAAAATATTTGAAATCAACCTTGCCAGATTGAGGTCTTAAAACCTTACAAAATGCTCCAAACGTAACTTTATCCGCTTCGTGAATTTGCAAATTCTTACCTATAGCGCTCTTACTTCCGGTAGATGCAGTCATAAAGACATCACCTTGTTGAAGCAATTGTTTATCTGAAATACAACTCTCACTGACGAAGACTAACTTATTTTCGTTTAGTGAGCCGTCCGAGGATATATTATTGCTACGGTAGAGCTTAGTAAAACCTTCTCTAGGTAAATCAGAAATTTGATCCTTTTTATAAGATACGCCTCGGATTTGATTGCAAATATCCGAAACTTTAACCAACGGCCATTTCACAGCATGGCCTCCAAATCAGCAATCCCTTTTTCCATCTCAGCCTGAAGCGTTTTAATTCGTTCTAAAATCACCTGAGGTGACTCATATTCAACCTCTTCATACACCACTTCTTTGTAGCGATTAATAGAAAGGTCATAGTGATTTGATTGAATGTCAGATAATGGTACGAAGAAGCTTTGTTCAGTGCGCTCACGACCTGTTTCATTTTGCAAATGCTGCCAACGGAACAGCACATCTGGAATGTTATTGAGTTTATGATTTTCAAGCTCTGAAGGTGCCTGGCCCTTCTCAAGGCTTTCACCTTCAGCCGCTTTATAGTCAATCGCATCAGCTTCAGTTGTTAAGGCTTGCTCTTTGATAAGCGGCGTACGCTTATCATCGAGAGAAAAACCGTCAGCCTGCATGTCGTAAAACCATACGTTATCGGTGCCGCCATCATTGGTTTTAGTGAAAAACAGAATAGCTGTTGACACACCCGCGTACGGCTTGAAAACACCTGAAGGTAATGAGACAACCGCTTCAAGCTTGTGCTCTTCAACAAGCGTTTTGCGAATTTCTTTATGAGACTTTGTAGAACCAAATAACACACCGTCAGGCACTACAACCGCAGCACGGCCACCAGGCTGAAGCATTCTAAGAATGAGTGCTAGAAACAACAACTCTGTTTTTTCAGAGGGGCCTTTTTTCTTTTTCTTGTTACCTTCTTCGTCTGTCTCTGTTTTAGCTGCGGCTTTCTTCGGTGTTTTACCTAACGCGGTAAGTAAGTCCGGCGCTAAGTCATCATATGACACGCTGCCTTTAAATGGTGGGTTTGCCAAGATGAGTGTGAATTTGTCTTTGATGTTATGCTCGCCCTGGTCGCTTAGGCTGTCGCGATATTCAACAACTGGGTGCTCCACGCCATGCAACATTAGGTTCATAGCCCCAATTCTGAGCATATGCTGGTCGAAGTCATAGGCATTAAACATTTGGTTATGGAAGTGCTTTGAGTTTTCTGGGCGCATTAGCGCACCACCCTGAGTATTACGCACATACTCTTCAGCTGCCATAAGGAAACCACAGGTGCCGGAGGCTGGGTCGCAGATAACGTCTGACTTATCGCCATCTAGTTTTGGCGCTGTCATTTGAACCATCATTTGGATGATGTGACGCGGTGTTCTGAACTGACCATTCGTGCCTGAGCTTTGTAATTTGCTGAGCATGTATTCATACAAATCACCTTTGGTATCTCTGTCGTCCATGTCAATTTTGTCAATCATGGTAACAACGCGATCCAACAGGCCAGCGGTAGGCACCATAAAAATGGCATCTCGCATGTGTTTTGCGAAGGTTGTATCTTCACCGTTTATCGTTTTAATAAACGGAAACACCTTGTCGCGAACCAACTCGAATATAACTTGTGGATCTTGGTTCTTGAATTTACTCCAGCGATAGCTGTCTTGCTCTGTACCGAAAATAGGCTTGTCGATTTCGGTCTCCATGACCAGCGCGTTTTTTACACGAGCCGTATGTATTTCGTCTAAACGACGAATAAACAGAAGATAAGTGAACTGCTCGATAACTGAGATAGGATTAGTAATACCACCCGTCCAGAAGGCTTCCCAGATTTCATCGACTTGATTTTTTAGTTTGCCTGTTAGCATTACTCGATAATTGCCTTTTACTGATTTGAACTTTAAGAGCTTTGTTAAATTCTCAAATTTTCACGATGTGACTATCGTTAAAAGTCGTATTTCTTTTTCAAATTATTAAGCTGGCTCCAATCTAAGTAACCTCGGCTCTGAAGTTGACCGACAACAATACCTGGAGCTATTCCTTGAGTTTTAGCAAATTGACAGATACTACTTTCACTAAAATCAGAGTTAGAGACAAATAATGAGAAATCCTTTCTGGGTATAAGATAATTTGCAGCGAATTCATCCGCCTCTTTTTCCTTAAACCTATTTTCTTCAGTATGATAACTATCCTCACTCAAGGGATTTGCTTTGCCATTATTGTCGATAAACTGTTCTTTTCTTCCATGCAAAAGAATGTGACCAGCTTCATGATAAAAATTGAACCAAAACTTATCATCGCGTTTACCTCTTAGACTCAGTTGAATCATTGCCTTATTTTTATCCAACCACCGAGCAGCTCCACTTGTAGATACTTTCTTAATCTCAGGCACGCAAACAACTGCAACACCAGCTTCTGCGCAGATTTCTTGCAGCTTTATTCTCATATCGGAAAATTCTTCAACGGTAAGCTTGCGGCAGTTTAATAGGGCATCTTTAAATTTCTTTGCATCAAACGGAGAACATTTAATCTGGTGTGCTAAAAGCTCACCTCTACGTAACCAAGCCAATATATGTAAATGGCTTTGTTGAAACTTTTCAGACGTTCTGTAACTTACTTCTAACTGAGACCAAACTTGAGGAATTTGCTTTTTACTTGCCACACCAAAAAACCGATACAATTCTTTCAATTGCTCTAGCCTGTCAGTAAATTGCTCTATCCATCGCTCTTTTATTAAACACTTCAGATCTAATTCATCCAAAAAGCTAATCTCTTTACTGAGAAGTTCATCATTCTCGACTTTTGCTTTATGAATTTGATATTGAGAATCCAGACCGAGCCAATAGGATGCCGATTTCCCTAATACACACTCTAAAATAACGGCTGTTTCCGAAGATATTGAGGCACTTCCCTTAATAATCGAATTAATCGTTTTCGCTGTAATACCAGATCTTTTCGCAAGCTCAGCTTGAGTCATTCCTTTCACCTCAAGCTCTTCTTCCAGAAATATACCTGGATGGTATGAATAGTCTGGATTGAACTCACTGTGTTGATTTGTCATGCTTTCGCACTCCCAATCTTTTCAATTTTGATACTTGTAATTTTCTCCCAATCATTGGGGTCATTACTTGCTAACGTCAAATCGCACGTGAAGGTGAGATTAAGATCTCTTCCCACCGGAACCTTAAATAGATTTGAATAATTTCGATCACAACTGCATTTCATTGGTGCGCTTCCTTCTGGCGAAAACTCGTTCAAGCTTTCCGCTGCTGCTAGTTGTGTTAATCGCCTACCGAGTATATTTGCTGTCTTAGTGTCGAAACGATTTTCCAGATTTACTTTGCTATTGCACAACTCTCGCAGCTCACTGCTAATAAATTGAATGTTCAATCACTCCTCCAGGACAATAGCCCAACTACTCGATAATATCACAATCCAAATATTTAACAATAATTCCAAAATTAATTTAATAGAAGTGTTTGGTAATTTTTTTGTTGCTAATTGAATTCACCCGATCTAGGATAGATCAAGAATTGCAACATCAGATCCGTAGCCTTGTTGCAATCTCTGATTACTAAACAACTAATGAGGAAAAATTATGGCAACAAATGGTAAATCAGGTGACAACCGCCGACATGGTGCAGTGAGAGACCGCTCTCAAACGCAAACGCCTAGCGGCCATTGGGTTAAACGAGATGCGGATACAGGGAGATTTATGGATGTGAAAACATCAAGCACCGACCCATTCAAGGGCGTAAGGAAAGAAAAGTAGATGAATTATTTCATCTACTTTCTCTGAAGTGTGAATAGCCATCTACCAAATGGCTATTCGGGGCAATACGTCGGAGGATTCATGCCCCCTCAGTCTTGCTTAACATCCTGCAAAGATGAAATTTAAGCATAAACACAGCTACTTCAGATTACAAGAATTTCCTCCTACCCATCGAAGGTTTACGCTTTCGAGAACTCAACTCAAACGGCCACTCGTAACGAGTATTAGCTTAATTTTTATAATTTGGAGGGTGCGCTATGCAACCTAATATTCAGCAAGACCATTCGAAGAAAAAAGATAAGATCTTCGAAATTATTGTGAACGGAAGGATGAAATCTGTAGAAGATAAATTCCTAACATTCGTAGAGATCGTCAAATTGGCATTTGGTGAATTCAAAGAATGTCAAAATCAGATATATACCATGACTTTCAAACGTGGAGTCGGAAAAAAAGAGGGTAGCCTGGTTTTGGGCGATAAAGTCAGGATCAAAGATGGAGTGATTTTCAATGTCACAGCAACTAATAAATCTTAGCCCTGATTTACTCAGGCTCCAAAACGAAGGTTATGAAATAACTGTCAAAGACGCACATGCTGTTATTTCTAACATTCCATACGTCGATAGCAGTAAGCAAATCAGGTTTGGCACTTTAGTGTCAGACCTGACCCTTCGGGGCAACATAACGTGTAGACCTTCAAGCCACGTGATGTATTTTCTGGGTGTCCAACCTTGCAATAAAGATGGTTCTCCAATTCAACAGATAATGCATAGTTGCAGAAAAGTTCGATTGACTACTGATATATCGCCAGACATGTCATTTTCGAACAAACCACGTAGTGGTTATACTGACTACTATCATAAATTCACTCAATATATATCCATAATTACTGCCCCAGCCTACTCGCTAGACCCCAACGTTAAGGCTAAAACGTTCAAGCCTGTACTTACTCCTGAAGAATCTGAAGTATTTAATTACATCGATACCAATTCAGGTAGAGCGGGTATTACTGCTATATCGTCAACATTGAAAGAACAGAAAATCGGCGTTATCGGTTTAGGCGGAACAGGTTCTTACATTTTAGATTTCGTAGCAAAAACCCCAGTGCAAGAAATTCATTTGTTCGATGCGGATGACTTCGTTCAGCACAATGCATTTAGGTCACCTGGAGCGGCATCGCTTTCAGAATTACGGGAAAGACAATCCAAGGTAGACTATCACAAATCTCGCTATCAAAAGATGCACAGGGGAATTGTTAGTCATGCCTGCTTCATTGATGAAGACAATGTAGATATGCTGCGTGGCCTCGATTTTGTATTTATTAGTATTGATGAAGGCTCTGCAAAGAAAGTCATTTTTAATTACCTGACTGCTCAGAAAATTGCTTTCGTTGACGTAGGAATAGGGATTGAAGTTGCTAATGACAAATTAACAGGCATCCTAAGGACAACCCTCAGTACACCTGATAAAAATTCCCATGTTGATAACTATGTTCCCTATCAAACTGAAGAAGAAGACGAATATGCTTCTAACATTCAGATATCTGAGCTAAATGCTCTTAACGCCGTACTTGCCGTTATTAAATGGAAAAAAGTTTGTGGCTATTATCACGACCACATTAAAGAATATAACTCTACGTATACTATAAATGCGCATATGTTAGTTGGGGAGGAAGAATTTGCAGCATAAATTCGTAGACCTCATACCTGACGAGATATCGCCTGATACATTGTTTATATCTCTGGAGTACGGCACTTGTGTTCATTTATGTGGATGTGGTTGTAAAAACGAAGTTGTAACTCCTCTAAGTCCGTCAGACTGGAAGCTTACTTATGATGGGGAAACGATATCGTTGCATCCATCGATAGGTAACTGGTCTTTCGATTGCAGATCTCATTATTTTGTAAAAAATAATAAAATCTCATGGTGCAAAGATTCTGGGGATGCATTGACGCGGAAGGCTCAGCGAGCTTCTGAGCAACCAAAGAATAAATCTGTATTTAGTAAACTCAAGCAGCTATACAACAGATACTTTCATTAGTTTGTAAAAGATAAGCAACTCCAATAGGAGTTGCTTAACTTTATTTGAGAAGCTTTTTCCATCTCGCCTTACACGCGTAAAGCCAAGTTTCAGAATCCAGTCCGAAAATCGTCTCGACTTCATCTGAAAAGAAGCTTAAGAAAGTCTTGATATCGCTATAATAACGCAATAAAACCTTCAGTGCAGGAGCACTTTTTCTGTACTTACCGCCCCCATCTGCTAGTTCCTCTTCTACAGCTTTGCTGATTGAAATACCCAGCCAGCGCCCCACCTGATCCCTATGCAGATAGATGTACCTATCGTAGCTTACAGTTATCTGATCGTTGTCCTCGGACACGGTTGCTAGCAGTAAAATTGTTGAGTCGTCACCATCAAACGGTGAGCGGGACTGCCGTACATATTTTCTTACGATGCTGTGTTTGCTGTCTTTCATGTAAATATTCCTCTTTTTGACCTCAGGAATAATTAGGTATTCGATAAGGAAATTATTCGCCCCCCTTTTCAAACTCAAAATTCATTTGCCCAGAGAAAAAATCAATATCATCTTCTGTCCATTCCGCATAAAACTCCGGTTCGCTCAGTACAACGCCGATGAGTTCACGTATCACGGGAAAATATGCAGGATTCGACACAATGTGATTTTGCAAAATGACATTCATAATAACGTCTTCGATATGCTGATTGTTTCTGTACTGACTTCCATCGAACTCATCTCGATAAGCCATAAATGCATTTGCTAGGTTATTAAAAACATCGGATACGATTGCAGAGCATAGGTATGTATTCGTAGTCATGAATTTTCCTTTTTATTGTTATTCATAATTACTTAGTCTCTCTATCAGAAAAATTTCCCTACTACTGACTTATTAAAAGATAAGACTAACTAGGAAAGGAAATAAGACATGACGCATCTATCAGTTGTTGAACAGCCAAAGCATTGCATCTCAGATGATGAGGACTACATTGCTTTATACGAGAGCGAAGGCTCATATATCTATTACGTGAGAAATTATGCAGCTCAAACTGAGTTTCTGCTGCTCAGCTTGGATTTGATGATGAGTTTGGACGAGAAGTTCAGAACCGTGGCGGGCGTTTATTTCACACCGCACTTCTCGGTTCTGAAACATTTTGAGTCAGAAGTCACGCAGCACGTTCTCGAAAGCGCCGCGTTGCCTCATTTTCATTATTTGTTCAACTGTAGCGTTTCAAAGTTCATCAAGAGACTTTGAACTACTGAAGCCAGCAATTTGCTGGCTTTATTTCAAAAGGGCCAATCGAAATATAATTTATACCCCTCTGGAGGATTCTTGAGTTTGCTTAATATAAACTCTTCCAACTCATCTCCACTATCAGTAAATAGAGCTGCATAGTCAGGCACATCAGTCATATAGCGTTTATGTTTCCTGCAATCAATACATTCACTGTTTTTTGTATTTCTGATCCAGCCCTGCATATGTGCTTGGCTTAGTTTCACTTGAATCAAAACTGGATCTGGGATGTCAACACGTTGCCGCTCAAGACATTTCTCACACTGGTAGGCTGATTTAAAAGTTTCGGCTCCCTCACTTTCCGCAAGCCTTTTACGTTTACCATTTTCTAGCTGTGCTGCACGATTCAGAATTTAGACCTCACAAACTTACGACAAAAGCCCTGTCACCATACCAATAACTTATAAGACGTTACCTGCCATGTAACGGCAGGATTCAGACTTTTTAATTCCGTTTAACTTTTTTCAAAAAAGCTGAATTCTCGTCTAACCGGAACAACTGAAGTTACCTCAGTCTGAGTAATAATTCACGCATCAAAACCAACTATTTCATCAACATTCTGTGGATAACTTGATATGAATACTTTGTATACCTTGATTAACGAGTTCGGAGTAGAAGACATTCCTCTTCGAAATGAAACTATTAAGAGTTGGCTGGGAGAAACCAACGTAGCTCACTTTCAGCAACGACTGAACAAAGAGCCTTCCTACAAACAGATTCGATCAGAATACAAGGGCTGCATTAGCCTTTTTGGCCTTGCCAAGCTGATAGATTTAAAACGAAAAAAACCGAAAAATGAAGTAATGGAGACAACTATGAATTCTACTACCCTTAGCCTACTTGCCCAGTTTGGTAGCGCAATCATCCCATTCACCGATGTAGTGGAGAAGTACATCGAAGTATCCTACGACACTGCTATCAAGCAAGTTAAAGCTGGCGACATCGAACTTAATATCTTTCGCCTTGGCAACCGTCAGAGCAGCCCGTACTTGGTACATGTTGATGATCTTAGCGCTTTGCTTGAGAAAAAACGTAAGAATGCGATGGAGTCGCTTAAGGAGTGTGCCCGAGAATTGGCTTCTGCAAGAAGGAAACGTTAATGGCGTCATCCTTCCACGAATGCTCAATTAAGCGTTTTGAAGCAATGATTTCCCCTTACCCCAAGCTCGCCATATTTTGGCATTTCAATGGTTCGCTCAGCGAACTCACACTTATTGATGATAGCAAGGTTTACATGAACCAAAATGAGCGCCTTCTTTTCCGCTTTTTTAAAGCGGTATGGACGCAAGATGAGAAAGATATTGCTGCATTCAATTATATTGAAGCTGCATACATGTTTGAGGAAAAAGAGCAAAAGCTCTTACTAAACTTTCTAAAGGCTCCCTTTCTGCCCTAAAAAATGATGGACATGGATGTCTTCTTGTTCATTAAGAGTCAGCGTTCATAAAAAGTGAACATTTAAAAATAATGAACAAAGGTTGCAATTCCGTTCATTTTTTCGTACCGTTCAACAATAGTGAACATAAAAGATAAATGAACAAATGGATAACTTACTAGCTGAAGCTGCGAAACTGTTAACCGCAAATACCAAGCTAAATGTCACTTATACGCATCACAATGCCCGAAATGCTGAGCAAACGGACGGACAGCTGACGATCACTCACGGAAACCAGAAACATACTTGGTGTGTGGAAGCAAAGGAGAGACTTACTCGCCACAGACTGCATAAACTTCAGCTAGAAAAAGCAGTTTTTAGAGACGAAAAAAAACTTATTGTTACAACTTTTATCAACGAAAACATTGCCGAGCTTTGCCAGGAATTGCAAATCGATTATCTAGATCTGGCAGGTAATGCGCACCTCAACATACCTCCTTTTTATATCGATATTAGAGGCAAGAAACCACCTAAAGAGCATCAAATACAACACGCGAGAAAGCTAACAGGAAAGGCGTTTCAACCTAAAGGCATGAAACTGGTCATGATGTTGTTATTGAAGCCTGAGCTTGTTAATCAGCCAATGCGGGTACTTGCGGAGCAAGCTGAAATTGCTTTAGGCACTGTAAAACAAGTTTTAGATGACCTTAAGCAACTGACATTTGTTCTCGAAAAAGGGAAAAAGGGACTCGTCCTCAACGAAAAAGATCTGCTTCTAACGCGATGGCTGGACGCTTATCCACACAACATGGAAGCTAAACTGGAGCAGAAGCTATATGTTCCTCAGAATATTGAGCAGCTTCGTAACGCACCACTAGATAAGTACGGAGCACTCTGGGGCGGAGAGGTCGCCGCTGATGCCTATACTCATTACCTTACCCCCAAAACATACCAGATATATGCTGATACTGAAGCACATAAAGCCCTATTAAAAACGTTCAGGCTACGCCGACTACGTGCTGAAGAGACAGACGTTAATATACTGAAAATTGTAGAGCCGCCTGTGGGAATCGATAAAATTAGGGGTGAGTTACCTGGCTATATCGCGCCATTGCTAGTCTATGCTGAACTACTCAACAGCGATGACCCTCGCAACCTTGAAACTGCCAAAAGGATCTACCATGACCACCTCGCTTGATGTATCCGAAAAACTGCCCACAGGGCTTGTCGAGGTATATAGTCAAATCCACGGTATTGCCGCAGAGCTAAGTGTTCCGTTGCTAATTGTAGGGGCTACTGCACGGGATATTATCTTGGTTCACGGCTATAACGCTGCTATCGAGCGCGGTACGAAAGATGTGGACTTTGGTATCGAAGTGCAGAATTGGGAGCATTACGAAGTGTTACGAACTGCACTGATAGAAGCGGGATTTACACCCCACTCGAAGAAGGCACATCAACTAAACACGACTGACAGTGACGGCTTGCCTTGGGAAATCGACTTGATTCCGTTTGGTGGGGTCAGTGACGATAACGACCAGATTGCTTGGCCGCCAAAACAAGATTTTGTCATGAGCGTGCTAGGATTCGATGAAGTTTATCAAAACGCTTGGAACGTTACCCTCATAAAAAGCCCCGAAATTAGCGTAAAAGTAGCATCTCCGGCAGGAATATTGTTACTGAAACTTATCGCTTGGACTGAACGAGGTCGTGAGTATCAGGGAAAAGACGCCATTGATATCTATTATGTAATAAAACACTACAGCAAGATTCCTGCGGTTGTAGATGCGCTTTACGAACAAGATTATATGGATACGCAGGATTACGACATTATGAATGCCACTGCAATGTTGTTGGCGGACGAAGTCGCGGCCATTGCGAATGAGAAAACTATGACCTACATAACGCAGGCTTTGCTAAATAACAATAGAGTCTTAGAGCGCATGAAGGTTGATATAACAAAGTACACTGTCGCAGATTATGACGAAACCAACATACTAATCGAAATTATAAAAGATAGGCTAAATGGAGGATAAAACCATCGGTTGTTTCTGGATATTTCCGTCAATATCCTTACACTGAGGAACACAATAGGAATACAACGAATGTCACTTTTTACCGAAATCCCCATATATATCAAGGCGTTTTAAAATTAGGCGTGACTATCCAGCATTGGAGCGACAGAGAATTTACGATTTAGCGGAGTGATAGACACGACAGGAACCTCAGACACAGTTATTACTTATATACCTCGCGTACGCGCGAGCGGCGTATAGTACCTATGTTCAATAAAAAAACAATGTCGCTTGCCATTATTTGATAGGCCTATTCCAGCCTTAAAAAACAGCTCAAATCGTAGAACGCATAAGTAAATCTTCATAGATTATTCAACTTACTGAAAAGATGGCGTTTTTTGTATAAGGATTTTTGTAGGTATTTGCCACTATTATGCTTTTAGCGTATTTCAAAGTTCACGATTAGCGGCTATTGTATAAGGTAATAACCATAATTATTAGCACAGACAAAAATGTGATTGCAGCTCATTAGCGTGTTCAACGCAAAGAACTGCGCCTTCCGGAGACATTTTATGGCGGACAAGAAGCCGAAGGATCAGCAAGCGCAAGACGTAACTCAAACTGAAGGCGCGCCCAAACCAGCAGACGAACTTGCTCAACTTAGAGAAATTTTGTTTGGTCAAACAAACCGTGCATTCCGTGCAGATCTTTCTGCGTTGGAGTCACGGGTCAACGACAGCTTCTCTAAACTGAATACGCATCTTGATAATCAGTTCAACGATATACGTAAGCTTATTGACCAACAGATCACAGAATTATCGAATCAGTTGGCCAGTGCTAACGACAACCACAGTAACGTGCAAGAGCAACTTCAAAACACCACTGACAAATTGCAAAGTGAATTGGAGATAGCGGAAACTGCTGCAAAGAATGACAACGATGCATTGGAAGCTCATGTGGTTAAAGAACTAGAGTCGCTTGATAATTTATTTAGTAAGCGTCACCAAGAGCTGCTAGAGAAGCTTCAGCAGGTAACCAGTGAGCTTTCAGAAAGTAAAACCGATAGAAAAACGTTGGCAAACTTACTTTCGACTATGGCCACCAACCTCGCTACAGATCATTAATTAATGACTGAAAAAGTGCCGCCGTCGGAGCTATCTGACAACTCTCTAGACAAAGTCAGAGAGCTACTCATTGGAAGGGACGACAAGTTCGTTCAAGAAAAGTTGAATCGCGATGCGAAAGGCATCGTGACAAACGTCGTTTCTGAAGCGCTCTTTGAACGCGAAACAAAGGACGGCTCAGTTAACAAAGTACTTGTTCCTCTTGTAGAGAAGTCGCTTCACCGCTCTATAGAAGCTAATAGCGACAAGATTGTTGGTACACTTTATCCCTTGGTTGGCACGCTGGTAAGAAAGGCGGTATCTTCATTTCTTGTTGAGTTTGTCGAGCGCACTAACGCGCTTATCGAAAACAGCTTAAGTCCCAAAAGCGTATCTTGGCGATTCAAAGCTTGGCAGTCCGGAGTCAGGTATTCTGAATTTGTCGCATCTCAAATTTACCAATACCAAGTCCAACAGCTGCTGGTCATTCATCGAGAGACCGGCACGCTACTTCACAGCATTTCTTCAGATCCTGATAAAGAAAAAGACGCAGACTTAATTTCGTCAATGCTAGTGGCCATTAATGACTTTGTGGCAGATGCGTTTGGCGTTACCAGTACCGAGTCAGAAAACGAGCTCGGCGAGATAAAAACGGAAGACTTTACGCTGCTAATAAAAATTGGGCCACAAGCGCTGCTTGTTGCTGCGGTTACGGGCAGTATTCCTCCAGAGGTACGCGGAAAACTTCAACAGGCGTTGGAAGACTTTCATCAGTTCTATCAACAACCGTTGCTCACTTATGAAGGTGACAATGCGCCCTTCGACGGTTGCGAAACCATTCTTTCAGACTGCTTAATAAGCGAAAGAAAAGAGGGTGAAGGAAAAAAATCAAACCGATTAATAGGCGCACTAGTGCTTCTGGTGATTTTTTTCGCACTTGCAGTGCTGTCTTTTATGCGTTTGTCGCTAAGCATCTTAAAAAGCGACTTACACGAGCTTCCTCCTCCACCTGGAATCATAGTAACTGATACTTATGTTTCCAATGGGAATGTGCACGCTAAAGTCCTTCGCGACCCAGTCGCTACCAGCATCGAACAATGGTTTAGCGATAATAACATCGATGCAGAAAGAGTTACTGTTATTGAAGAACCCTTTGTTTCTTTAAAACCAAGTGTGGTTGAACGCAAACTTGAAAAGCTCGTGAGCGACTATCCACTCAGCGAATCAGAAAGCCTATTAGTTAAAAAAGGTGATGACCATAGCTTTATTATTTCAGGAACCGTATTCACCCCAACCGCAATTAACTTTACTCAGCAAATAAACGCTATTCCTGGTATTTCGACAGTTAACGTTGATACCACCGCGCTAAACGTCAAAGCAGCCTATCAAATTGACAATGCTGAGCTCCAGAAAGCCGCATTGAACCGATTAGTTAATAAGGTTTCCTCACAAAATGTACTTTTTGCTACTAACCAAGAAGCGCTTTCTGAAGTACAGTTAGCAAAATTAGAACCTCTGGCAAACGACATAAAACAATTGTTAACCCTTGCTGACAAGACAAAAACTGTTGTCAGTATTGTTGTAATGGGTGCCAGTGATAATTCAGGCTCAAGCGCACGAAATCGCGCATTGAGTCAAAAACGAGCAGAGAATGTTGTGAATTCATTAATTTCACTTGGCGTAGAAAGTGATATTCTTATACCTGTAAGCTTAGGAGAGCTACCATTGCAGAAAGCATCAATGGGGCGTTCAGTCATGTTAAACGTTTTAATATCCAGTGAGCAGCAGTAAGGAAGCTTTGCAGTGATACAGAAAAAAGTATGTATTTTAGGGCCCACTGGTGTTGGCAAAACAAGCCTGATAAAACAGTTCGTTGAAGGTATTTTCTCCGAAAAATACAAGACCACTATTGGCGTAAAAATAGACAAGAAACAAGTCAATAAAGACGGACGCGGCGTTCAGCTTCTACTTTGGGATTTAGAAGGTATCGACAGATACTGTGGCTTCAACCCTCGCTACCTTCGCGGCGCAAGCGCCTACATTATTGTAGTTGACCAAACTCGGTCTCAATCCTTGCTTGAAGGCATGGAAATTCTAGAACTCGCACGCGAACACTACCCCGATATCCCCGCATTTTTTGTTGTAAATAAAACCGACCTCCCCACAAGTTGGCACTGGAGTGAGGAAGAACTCAATTCTTACGCTCAAAAATTCGCTTCACTAACGAAGACCAGCGCAAAGACCGGTGAAAATGTAGAGAATTTATTCAGTACAATTGCGTTTTGGTAGGAGATTGCCATGGATATTCATTTATTAAATGCATTAGGCATTACTAACTGCGCGCTATTTAGGTGTAACTCCGAAAGCGACATTGAATGCTTAACGCCAGAACTTCCATGGCTAGCAAATGTTGTGACGATTGACGAAAACAACAAACTGCAAAAGAAGCATATCCCCTCCATTTTTTTAGACGACTTTTTTCTCGATGCCGACGAGGTATGGAAAGGCGAAACGTCATTTACACTTTCATCTGGCTTTTGGACGGAGCACAATGAGAGCCAAGTACTTCGCTTAGAAGCATTGGCAATCAATAGCGAATCGGGTTCTCGCTATCTGGTCGTTAAAAACGTAGAAGAGCAATTTGACGAAAAACGTAAAACGCTGCAAGCCGCGCGGGAATTATTGCTAAGCCATCACGAAATTGTAGGTCAGCATGAGTATATTAGGCACAAATTAAATGGTGTTTTACGCAAGAACACCCGACTTCAAAAGCTCGTTCCGCCCATTCAGCAAGCTATTCACAACCTGGAAACCGGCGTTGTCATTTTAGACGACAAAGGCGGATTGATATTGGACAACAAAGCGTCTCATAGATTGCTGCTGTGTAATAGCACAACGCCAAGCTCTATTCGCGTCAACGAGCTTCTTACTGATATTGATGCGCCGGCAACGTTTCTTCCCGCACTAGTGCAGCGAAAAGCCCCCTGGCAAGGTGAGCTTTATTGGCAACCTGTTGACGATTATGGTGTGTGGCTTCAGGTTACCATTCACCCTGTATTACAAGGGGATGAGTTAACCCATTGGGTTTACCTACTTACCGATATTACCCATATCCACAATAAAGAAGAGAGCGTATTAACTGCCAGTGGAATGGACTCGTTAACAAAGGTAGCCAATCGCAATTTGTTTACCGATACAGTAAGAAGACTGGTTCAGGAAGAAATCGCATTCAAGTTGTTCATCATAGATATATGCGACTTTAAAAAGATAAATGAATCACTTAGCTATCAGTCGGGTGACGAGATCCTTAAATCGTTCGCACTGCGACTGCAGACCTTTGTCGGCAACAGCGGGTTTATAGCGAGAATAGGCAGCAATGAGTTTGCATTGGTGAAACGTGAAGATACCTTTAACGAACTTATCAGTGCCGAGTATATTGAGCAGCTAGTCAAAAAGCTCACTCAAACCTATACCGTTCTCAATGGCAGCGAGCCGAATTTAGGCATAAATATTGGCGAAGCGAACTTTCCCCGACACTGCCCGTCAACCGAATCACTTCTTCAGTGTGCTGACATCGCCTTGCAGGCCGCTAAATACCAAGGTCGCAATGTGGTACTTACCTACAGTGAAGAACTACACAAACAACATCATGCAATTAGCGAGCTTGAGAGTCAGCTACGTTCTGCCATCGAAAACAATGAACTCAAACTCTTTTTGCAGCCTATTGTCGATTTAGAGACTGGCAAAATTGTTAAATGCGAGGCATTGGCAAGATGGATAACGCCGGAAGGTAAGTTTATTTCCCCAGAAGTGTTTATTCCTCTTGCTGAAAAAAGTGAACTCATTTTCCCTTTCGGCGAGTGGCTTATCAATGAAGCTTGTGATGCTATAGAAGCGTTAAAGGCTTCTAATTTAGACATTAGGTTGGCCATTAATATCTCTGGCCGCCAAGTGTCAGATTTAGCACTACTAAACCAAATTAAAAACGCATTGGAAGATCACCAACTCCCCGGCTCAAACTTATCTATCGAGTTAACCGAAAGCGTGTTTGTGGAAAGCTTGGATACCGTTTCAGTATTACTCAACGAGCTTCGAGCAATGGGGATCACCGTGTCGATTGACGATTTCGGTACAGGTTTTAGTTCACTGGTGTATCTGAAGAAACTGCCTATCGATGAGCTTAAGATTGACCGTTCCTTTGTCAGTGAACTTGAGAAAAACACCGACGACCAAGCTATCGTTCAGGCTATTCTTGGACTGGCGAGCAACTTAAACATTAAGATTATTGCAGAAGGTATTGAAACCCAACAGCAGCAACAGTTTTTGCAAAATCATCGGTGTGCTTATGGTCAGGGTTACTTATATCAGCGCCCCGTTGCCATACCTGAATTTATAACTTTAGCGCAAAAGCTAAAGTAAGCTTAAGCAAAGCTTCATCAGCCATAAACAAAAAAGCCGGAGTACGATCCGGCTTTTTTACAGTTTGTATTTTACGCTTAAATTAGCCCCATGTGTCCTGCATGGAACTCCAAGTGCTCTTCAATAAATGATGCAATAAAGAAGTAACTATGATCGTAACCTTCATGCATGTTAAGCGTAAGTTGCGTATCTGACTGTTGCGCAGCATGAACAAGTGACTGAGGTTTCAGCTGCTCGTGCAAGAACTCATCTTTTGTCCCTTGCTCTACTAGTAGAGGTACACTGTGTGTTTTGCTTGCTAATAGCAACGAGGCGTCGTAATCCTGCCAAGCTGCCTTGTCATCGCCTAAGTATCGACCTAAGGCTTTCTCGCCCCACGGACAATCTGAAGGATTTGAGATAGGGCTAAAGGCCGATACCGATACAAACTTATTAGGATTACGCATGCCAATAACTAAAGCACCGTGTCCGCCCATTGAGTGACCGCTAATAGCGCGCTCTTTGGTTACAGGGAACTCGCTTTCAATAAGCGCAGGTAGCTCGTTCACAATATAGCTATACATTTTGTAATGCTTATCCCACGGCGCCTGCGTAGCGTCAACGTAGAAGCCTGCCCCAAGGCCAAAGTCATAAGATCCTTCTTCGTCGTCAGGAACGTTCTCGCCACGGGGGGATGTATCGGGCGCAACAATAGCCATACCTAATTCCGCCGCTAGCTTCATTGCACCGGCTTTTTGCATAAAGTTCTGGTCGGTACATGTCAGCCCTGACAGCCAGTAAAGCACGGGCACAGGCTTTTCTTTCGAGGCGAAAGGGGGAAGAAAAATTGCGAAGGTCATATCGCATTGTGTTGTTTCAGCTTTATGGGTATAGCGTAAATGCCGTCCCCCGAATGCTCTATTTTCGCCAATAAGCTCCATTTCAGCTCCTTAAATACGTAAATTTGCACCTTTATTGTGGAATCAGTAAAGGCTCTATCGGATTTTAGATCAAGTTCGTTTACACTAAGCGCCTAATTTTTGAGGTAAGTACAATGGTAAAAGCACTGTTGCATCATATTGTTGGCACTATTTCGGTCATCTGCTATTTCGTCAATACGGTAGTGTGGTCAACGCCTATTTTCATATTGGCTATTTTTAAACTTATACCTATTGCGCCGTGGCGACGATTCATTTCTTATTTACTCGACGCATGCGCGACTGCGTGGATCGGCGTTAATAACCTGAATCAGCGCATCAGCGGACGCACCAAATGGCAAGTAAACGGACTAGAAAAACTCACTCGAGATGATTGGTATCTCGTTGTTGCTAACCATCAATCTTGGGTCGATATCTTAGTTCTTCAACGTGTATTTAACCGAAGAATCCCATTTTTGAAATTTTTCCTCAAAAAAGAGCTTATCTATGTTCCCATTTTAGGTCTGGCTTGGTGGGCACTCGATTTTCCATTTATGCGCCGATATTCCAAATCATTTTTGGCTAAAAACCCGCATTTGAAAGGAAAGGATATGGAAACCACGCGCCAAGCGTGTGAGAAATTTAGAAATAAGCCTGTAAGTATTATGAATTTTGTTGAAGGCACCCGCTTTACGCAAGCCAAGCACGACAAGCAGGCCTCGCCTTTCACTCATTTACTTAAACCTAAAGCAGGTGGCATAGCATTCGTTTTGTCTGCAATGGGCGATCATTTGCATAAGCTTATTGATGTCACAATTGATTATCCGAACGGCGTACCGTCTTTTTGGGACTTCGTTAGTGGTAAGGTTCGTGATATTCGTGTGAATATCAACGTAATGCCCATCAAAGACATTATGGAAAACGGCATTTTCAGCGACAATTATTTTGATGATCCGCAAGTTCGAGCCCGTTTTCAGACGTGGTTGAATGAACGCTGGCATGCCAAAGATCAACTTTTAGATTCACTAAACGCAACACAGAAACCATTATGATTCGCGCAGTACTCGCTCCTTTTATTTTCGTATTACATACTTCACTACAAATCCTCAATCTTGCGTTGTGGGGAGGCTTAATTATCTTACTGGGTTTGGTAAAACTTATTATGCCTAACGGAAAGATAAGAACGGCATGGAATAAAGTGATGCACGGGCTAATGTTTAGCTTCGGACGGGTCAGCGTTCTCATGATACGCTTGTTTAACCGCGTCGATATTGAGTGTTCGGTACACGGCGAACTGTCAAAAGACCGTTGGTATCTGATTATTGCCAATCATTTAAGCTACCTCGACATTATTCTGCTCATTGAATTCGCAACGAACCGCATTCCTGCACCCAAATTTTTCCTTAAGAAAGAGCTTATTTGGCTGCCATTTGTCGGACTGGGTGCCTGGGCACTTGATATGCCGTTTATGCACAGATACACCCGTGCGTATTTAGAAAAGCACCCAGAGAAAAAAGGAAAGGATCTCGAAACCACCAAAGCGTATTGTGAGAAGTTTAGAACGGTGCCCACAACGGTCATTAACTTTGTAGAGGGAACTCGATTTACTTCATTGAAGCATCTGTCAAAGCAAAGTCCCTATGAAAACCTCCTGCCCCCCAAAGCCGGCGGCGTTTCCTTTACGCTCTCAGCTATGGGCGAATTATTTACCAACGTGTTAGATATCTCGCTGCTTTACCCGGAAAATAAGCGTCATCCTATGATGGCAATGCTTAGCGGTCAGATGACAAAAATCGTGATCGATGTGAACGTTACGCCGGTACCTGAATTACAACAGCATTCAGAACGCACTGAGTCTGAGTTTCGTCTTTATTTCCAAAACTGGTTGAACGGTCTATGGGAAAATAAAGACAACCGTATAAAGAAAATGTTGGAGTCGTAATTAATGGAAGTCAGTGCTTCAGTACGCGATAACTTTATTCACATAGTTAATGATATTTTCCCGAATCTTACTACTGAAGATCCGCTGTATAACGTCATCGCACTAAGTAGTATTTTAGTGGTGTCGGCGGTAATCTATATTATCGCAAGGCTATTGGTGCGCCCCCAGATAGCCAGTTGGGTATACAAATCCAATAACCTCTGGGACAACGCCTTGCAGCAGCACGGATTTTTCCGTCGCTTAATGCACCTGTTTCCTGCCCTGTTTATTTACTTAACCACACCGGTACTTATTAGCGATGAAGCCGTGATGCACGGTATGGTGATAAAGAGCGCTCAGCTATACATGCTATATAGCGGCCTTCTTGCCTTATATGCCATGTTGAGCACAGTGGAAGACGTTTATAACGCCTCAGCGCTTGCTAAACGCGCACCTATCACTGGCTTTATTCAAGTTACCAAATTGGCATTTGCTATTGTCACCATACTATTAAGTATCTCTTTAATTGTAGACAGAAGCCCGCTACTTATTGTGTCTGGCTTAACCGCCATTGCCGCTGTTTTACTATTGATATTCAGAGACACCATTCTGGGCTTTGTTGCCGGCATTCAAATAGCCGCTAACCGCATGTTTAATACGGGCGACTGGATTGCCATGCCTAAGTATGAAGTAGATGGTGAAATACTCGAGATAGGCCTTACCAACGTCAAAGTACAGAACTGGGATAAAACCATTTCTACGCTGCCGACTTACAGCCTTACTACAGAAGCAGTTAAGAACTGGCGCGGTATGCAAGAGTCTGGCGGACGCAGAATTAAGCGCGCCATTTATATTGATGTGCACTCTATTAAGCTTTGTGACAACGATATGCTAGAGCGCTTTTCGAAAATTCGCTATATCAACGAATATATCGATAAGAAGAAAAATGAGCTCCGCGCTTATCACCGAGATTACTCCATTGATGAGTCGGATCTGCTAAACAGCCGTCGCCTTACCAACATCGGCACTTTTAGAGCTTATTTAGAGGCATACTTGCGCAAGCACCCGGATATAAACCAAGAACTGACCCTAATGGTTAGGCAGCTACCGCCTAATGAGCTTGGTTTACCTTTAGAAATTTACTGCTTCAGTGCACAAAAGGAATGGGTGAGGTACGAAAAAGTACAGGCGGATATTTTCGACCACGTTATGGCTATGCTGGATTTGTTCGATTTACGTGCTTATCAACGTGATGGACATTTGTCGCTGCTTGCCCATCGCGAACAAAGCGCTTATAGAAATAGTCCCGAAAGCGACAATGCGCCTGAGGATGCTCAGGAGAAGAGCGAACCTAATCGATAAGGCAGTGATGAATAAAGACTTGTTCAAGACGAAAAAAAACCGGCTGAGATAGCCGGTTTTTTTAATGCTTATCGCTTAAGCCAATGCGTAGGCCATCAGTAAGCAAAGTACTAAACCAGTAACGCCAAAAAAACCGTACTCGATTTTTTCCTGCATACCTTCAGCACCTGCTTTAGCAGTCATAAAGCCCATAACGATGCTGCTTAGCCCTAGCGTAAAGGCAATTAGCGCAACACCAAACATAATTGCATTAATCCAATCAGCCATTGTGATAACCCCTTAAAAATATTGGCGGTATTATGCACCAATAAATAAGATTTAACCATGCTTGGATTGGCTTAAATGTACCGCTATTGGTATTAATTGATCTTAGTCAAAACTACTAATTAGTTGGTAATCTCACTAAATAGTGTATTTAGCAGAGCATAAAGAAATCATCAAATATTACTAACCATTTGAAAGATATAGACTTTAAATATTGGCAAGGCCATTGCTCTACCTTAGGTATAACAGCGAGTATCGTTAGCGTCTATCTGACAGTGACACTACAACGCATTGCAGTTTGCTTCGAGCACTTTCGTTAACGCGTCACACGTAAATTAAGGAATGAACAATGTCTAAGAAACTATTACTTTCAGTTGCCCTTACCAGTGCTTTAATGAGCGGCCACGCATTTGCGCATGACAGCAGCTTTCAAAACAACAGTTGTGACATGGAGCTTGATGGTCATATTCAATATTACCAAGGTGACCTAACGGTACAGATGGACAATGGCTCAGTGATGACGATTGACTCCCATCACAATATGACCATTAACGGTGAATCAGTATCGCTTGACAGCGAACAACAGCGCTGGGTAAGTGAATATTACAACAACATTGATATCGCCATCCCTATGACCTTGAATATCGCCAGTGAAGGGCTGCAAATTGCCAACGTGGCAGTGACTGAAGTGTTTACTGAACTGTTGGGCGGCGATCAAATGGGTGACGATTTTCGTGAACTGTTCGACTCACTTGAAACCAAACTAAACACTTCATTCTATGATGACGCAGGCAATATTCGCGTTGATTCAACTAAATTCGATGAGCCAGGTTGGTTTGACGAAAGCTGGGAGCAAGAATTCGAAGCGCAAATTGAGTCTTTAATCAGTGAGTCTATGGGTAGAATACTTATTGCCGTAGGAACACAAATGTTGTGGGAAGGCGGTGATATGTCTGAGTTTGAGCAAAAGATGGAGCGCTGGGGTGAAGATTTAGAATATCGCTTAGAAAGCCAAGCGGCTGCGCTAGAAGAAAAAGGCGATGCATTGTGTAAGGTACTGAAGAAAGCGGATTATGCCGAAGGCAAAATGCAGGCATCCATATCTGGGCTAGATGACTTGAACCTGCTAGATATTGATCAAGACAATCACCATGACCACAACGACGAAATGAAAATGTAGTTGGAGCATTTAGCTAACTAAACGCGCAAAACGAAACGACTTGCAACTCTAACCACTCACCTTAGAAAACCGACTGTAACCCAGTCGGTTTTTCATTTTTACAGTTAACGACAACCGCCCTCCAATTAATGTACTCTTAAGCCCTAAACAAAGGGGTATTTAATCGATGACTCAAAATGTAGTAATTAGTGGCTACGGCTGGTTAGCCAGCTATGTGGGCAACGCACTTTCAGGCAAGGTCAATATTGTTGGCACCACTCGAAGCCAACAGAAACGTCTCGCGTTAAAAGACCAAGGTATCACCGCAATTGAATATGCCCTGGGCGAAGATACATCAGCGCTTTGTAACCATTTGCCAAACGCTACCTTGTTGCTAAATATTCCCCCTGGCAGGAGAAACACAGATCTCGCGTCATACACCAACAATATGCTGCAGTTGATAGACGCAGCCATCAGCGTAAAGGTGGCGCATATCGTGTTTATCAGCACCACGTCGGTTTACGGCGATGCAACAAACGAGGTAGTGTCCGAAGTTAGCACTACACAGCCGCAAACAGCCTCGGCCAAAGCCCACGTGACTATTGAAGACTATTTATTGTCTAAGCGAGGTAAGGTTGATATCAGTATTGTTCGCCTAGCCGGTTTAGTAGGCCCAGACCGTCACCCCGCCCGCTCGTTAAGTGGAAAACAGTTAGATGCAGGAAATAAGCGAATAAACCTTGTACATGTGTACGACATTGTATCTGCGCTGACGACCATCATTTGTGGCAAGCCGCTTAACGATGTTATTCACCTTTGCAGCTTGTCTCATCCTAAGCGCGGTATTTATTACGTGGATGCAGCGAAGGCGATGGATATTGATGCTCCTCGCTTTTCTGATACTGAAGCAGAACCTGCTGGCAAAGTGATTGACGCCGCACAAAGCTGGGCAAGGCTAAATATTACACCAGAGTATAGCGACCCCTATCGCATGTTTTAGGCTTTACACTTAGTGTAAAATACACACTCTGACACAAACAAAAACGGCAAGCTTTAGGCTTGCCGTTTTTAAGTTGAGCTCACTGCTAGCTCACGTCATTTCTTGTAAAACCTGACTATCCGAATAGGCTCAACCCGAAGTATTTTACCGCTACCGTGTTTACAAAAATCACGAGTAAAATAAGCGGAATAAAGGTTTTAAGCGAAATATCCACGTACTTTTCAAACCAGCTGCCTTTGTAACCACTGCTGCCCTCTTCCAAAGAAGCATTGAAGTTTGCACTCTTCCAACGATAAATAACAAACAAACAAATTAGCAAGCCGTTTAAAGGCAAAATCGTGTCGTAGAACACATCGTAAATGACATCAAACAGTGATTTATCTGTGCCAGCGTAGTGCATAAACGACGTAAGCATATCAACTTTACCGAATGACAACGCACTTAGGATGGCTAGCAAAATCATAATACTTCCTAGCGACCCAAGCGCCCATTTACGGCTTACACCTTTTTCATCCATAAGCGCCGCAACAGGTACTTCAAAAATAGACACTAGCGACGTAATTGCCGCAAAGAACACTAATAAGAAGAACAAGCTAGCGACAATCGATGCGCCCATATATCCAATCGAATCTTGTAACGCTAGAAAGATACTAGGTAGATAAGTAAAAATCATACCCACTGACGATTCACTTAAATCATCAGGGTTAATGTCTGGGTTAAAAGAGAAGATGGCAGGAAGGATCATCAAACCGGCTGTGAACGCCACGGCCGTGTCTGTTAACGCCACCAGCTTGGCAGCGCTCGGTACATCTGCACGCTTATCAATGTAGCTACCATAGGTAATAAGAATACCCATACCCAACGATAGAGAGAAAAAGGCCTGCGATAGCGCACCATTCACCACTTCAGCAGTGATTTTTGAAAACTCAGGAACGATGTAGAACTCAACGCCAGCCATCGCATTTTCGCGGGTTAATACGAAGATAACGAGACCGATAAGCATCACGAAAAGCGCAGGCATGAGCAGCTTTGCCGCTTTTTCTATCCCTTCTTTTACACCGCCTTGAAGGATGAGGTAGACCACACCAACAACGGCCGCCATATATAAAAAGATGGCTTCTGAGTTAATAAACAGCCCAAAGGTTTCTGGGTTAGCTAACTTGTCTAGATTTCCGCTTACTGCTTCGAACAAATAGCCGAAAAGCCACACAGTAATAACCATGTAGAAAACGGCAATCATGAACGGCGTAGCAATAGCTAGCCACCCCGCGACTTTCCATTTCTTTTCATTACCGCTTATATCACTGTATGCACCAAGCGGGTCTTTTTTAGCATGGCGACCAACTGACATTTCCGCCAGCATTACCGGTAAACAAATGGCAAAAACGAAAATAGCGTACATTAAAAGAAATGCACCACCGCCATTTTTAGCTGCACCGACAGGAAACCCTACCAAATTACCTATGCCTACCGCAGAACCTGCAGCAGCCAAAATAAAACCTATGCGCGATCCGAACTGTTCTCTGGCCCCGCTCATATCCCTTCCTCTTGTTGAGTTATTGTTATAGCAGTTCGCCGTATCACGCCTTGTGATGCACAAACACGTCGTGTGCTCACAATTTATGCTGGTTGTCGGTACTTACTATTCGTAAGAATCAAGCCGAGCGAACTGGTATTATTTATTATCAGGATGGCGTTTGTTGTTATGACTCACGTGTGGCGTCAACGCGTTGTATTGCTACCTCTATGGGCTTATCAATACGCTGCACCATTCCCAAAAATAGCATGGTAACAGCAGTGAAATAAAAAGTCTTGATGTTGGACTTGCTGAAATGATGTTAGACCGTATCACCAAGTTACCACTTCGCCATTCCAGTCGATAAAATGACAAGCTTGGTCTCGATTAAGCGCAGAAAGGTGGTGAATGAGCTGTTTAGCGGTAAACTCAGGCGTGAACAGTTTCTTGGCGGCGACGTTCTTTTGAAAAGGCTTAGAAAGCCCCGTATCAACCGTCCCAGGGTGATAACAAACAAGCATCACGTCTTTCAATCTGCGCTTGTATTCTACTGACGCCGTTTTAACCAACATGTTGAGCGCCGCTTTCGACGCGCGGTAGCCGTACCACCCGCCAAGTCCATTATCTGAAATACTCCCTACTCTCGCGCTTAAGCAAACAAGGGTTGAGCCTTCTTTACTCATAATATTCACCAAATGCTTGAGCCACATTGCGGGAATAATGCTGTTAGTCGAAAAATAAGCCGCTAAGGCCTGCTCGCTGACATCTTCCAAACGTTTCTCAGGATGAATGCCATCGCTTTCGCGGTGTAGAAAGCCTGTTGTGATAACTACCGTAGTTAACACAACCTGCTGTTCAGCCAGCTGTTCAACAAATTCGCTTATGTGCCTATCGTCCTGTTCGGCTAGCTGATGATAGGTAACATCCCCAGAATGACTGGTGTCAGATATAGGGGCGCGACTGACCGCGAACACCCTAGCACCTTCACTGCTATATTGCTCAATAAGCGCAGACGCAATACCCCCCGACGCGCCCACTATTAGGACGTTATTTTTCACTGGCTTCTCCTGGTATGCAGCGATCGCACTGGCGTTTTTTACCTGTTAACAGGTATGAAATGGTGTATCTATGCTTTGCGAATACATTGTAGAAAGCATCGGCTACATAACGAATAACAGGCCAGCGAAGCGGTGCATATAGCCAACCCATGCCCACGGCTTTCCATGCTTCATGAGTGACATCAAGGCCAGTTATCAACGTCCCGTCTTCACGAAGTCCGTGAATTCTTGCATTGAGTGCATGCCAATCCATGGTTGGATAACGGTTCGAAAAATCGGGGGCCTGAATATCTACCAATGTTAATTTGTTGTGCTTGTCTCTTTTTCTTAAATGACGCATTTCAGCGATACACAACGGACAATACCCGTCATAGAAAATAATCACGACTGAATACCTCTGCCAAATTTTGAACACGTTTATACACATTCTTACCAGTTGCAAACTGCTTGAAAGAAAGCAGCTAACTTCACATGTTAAAACCTTTCACTTAGCTCGCACATTATTCTTATTTAATATTCGTTTATACGATAAAAAAACACGCTTGGATGACTTGTGTTGTGACCTACCCGCACCCACACTACAGACAAAGATTAAGAGAGGTTTTTACTATGGCAAATTTACAAGTCGCCACATTGGCAGGCGGATGCTTTTGGTGTATCGAATCAGCGTTTAATAGCGTTGAAGGCGTGGAAAAAGCAATTTCTGGCTATGCTGGAGGCGAAAAGGCCGATCCAACCTATGAAGAGGTATGCAAAGGAAATACTGGCCATGCTGAAGTGGTACAAGTGACATTTGATGCCGACAGCATTAGCTACCGAGAGATACTAGAAATTTTCTTTGCGCTGCATAACCCTACACAGCTTAACAGACAGGGCAATGATGTAGGAACACAGTATCGCAGCGCGGTTTTCTATCACGATGATACACAAAAAGCTGAAGCAGAAAAAATTATCGCAGAAATCACAGAAGAAGAGATTTGGCCCGATCCCGTAGTGACTGAAATAGTAGCAATAAATAACTACTACGACGCCGAAGACTACCACCAAGATTACTTCAAAAATAATCCACAAAACCAATATTGCTCTATGGTGGTGGCACCTAAACTTGCGAAGTTCAAAAAAACCTTCGCTTCTCGACTTCGCAGCGACGCATAAATAAAACAGCGATATTAATAGCGTTAGCCAACAATAAAAAGGGTTGCTTAAAAGCAACCCTTTTGTTTTTCAATCTATTCGTTTTCTTATTATTCAAACCAAACGCTGTTAATTTCTAGTGGAAATAATAAAGGCGCTAAGTCTTCATAACGCTTCTTATGCGCTTCACACGTCGCGTTTTTAAGGTAGTTTTTCTCCCAAGGATCGTTAATGATCCACAAGGTATTTTCAATGGTCACTAATCCTTCCATCGACGAATTATCCATTGTGTACTGTTCGCAACTCTGATCGCCGGCAACGTCGAAAGTAATAGGGATACGCTTTGTTGGCTTACTGCCACTCACATCAATTACCCACAGTTCATTGTCGTTTCTTGCTGCGCCAAACAAATAGGATGCGCCCGTTGAATGAGTATATAACGCCAGTCCATTGATAGGATGATTACCTGAAGTAAACGAAGGAAGTTGAAGGTTAGGCTCGCTCACTGTGGCAAAATCATTCGACGAGAAAAAGTCTTCATCAACAGCCAATGTAAAAATTCTTGGCTGTCCTGCTTTATCTTTCTCTAGCGCCAGATATAACGTGCCGTCTTCAGCCATCGTCAACCCTTCAATGCCGTCGTTAGGAAAATTACCTACTTCAAAATCGTTGGGAAACTGAAGAGGTCGCACATCCGACATTTCAACCGAGCCATTATCTTTTCGTGTCAATTTTACCAACAAGGTAGGGTAATCTGTTGACCCTGTTTCCTCGTATTTGGTTTCACAGCGAGGGCTTAACGCGCCGGTACGGGTAGCATCTTCGGTAACCGTATAAATTACGTTAGTATCTCTGGGGTCTACGGCTAGCGCTTCTAAATCAGGCTGCTCACTCAAATAGCTATAAAAGCAGCTTCGGCGCACGGTGTTGGAAAATGAAAAGCGTTCGCTCGATGCGCTCAGCGTTGCGGTATCTGGTGAAATGCTATGAAGTTTCAACTGTTGAGTGGTATCAGCGCTAGCATCTGCGATAGTGACAAGTTGACCGTCTAGCACCACTAACCCTGAGGTTTGAGGATCAAACATAACGTTGCCTTTTTCATCAAGGATCCATTTACCCACAGCGACTTCTGTTAAGTCTTGAGGTTCAGGAGTAATAACAACGTCTTTCGGCTCGCTACAGGCGCTTATCAGTAAAGTGGTTAGCACAGCACTGGTTAAATATTTTAGCATAGTGTGAAGTCCTCTCTCCGTTTATTAAGACGAGAGCAAAAGGTAAAACTGAAAAAATTGTAAGGGAGTATATCGAGCATACCGTTTATTCACAAAAAAGAGTAAGGTTATGCGATAGACATCAGGTTTGCTGAGTACATATATGATTTGGCAACGTTAAATAGTCGTGCTGTCATCATGTTTTCGATTAATGTGCAGCATATTTAGTTAACACGCTTACGTGTATTAATATTGACGAAAATTAAAGGAGAGCGTCATTTCTACGCAGCACTTGCCCCAAGTTATTGCAGGTCCAATAGTAAGAAAGGTGACATCTACAGAATGTCATATTTGGGTAGTAACCAGTAACGCCGATTCACCTGCGCTAAATCTATCTGCAAATGAAGTCGTCGTCAGCGGCAATTGTCAACGCGAAACCATACGCGTAGGTAAGTACGCATTTATACACTTGCTCTCTTTCACTTCGTCAGAGCCCTTCGAAGATACTGCGCGGATAGGTTACTCGCTATCTTTTAGCGACGATGCTCAGCAGGTTTCATGGGAAAATGAACAACGCGGGCTTCTTTACGATGGACAGTCTTTCTTATGTTTCCACTACACCGAGACTCCCGAGACTATATTGCACGGCTCATGCCGTAAGCCTCACTTTCACAGTGATGATGCCCTAGCACAAGTAGATGTACTCCATAAAAATGCGTTCAAAAAGCAAAATGATTTTCCCGATCTCCTGTTGATGACGGGCGATCAAATTTACGCTGATGATGTCGCAGGTCCTATGCTTAAAGCCATACACAGCGTGATTGACCGTTTAGGTCTTTATCATGAAGCACTGGAAGGGGCAGTAGTAACGAACACTAATGAACTTGCCACACATGAACATGGGTATTACGAACGAGAGCAGCTTCTGCCACAAATTGCGACCAATACGGTACTGTCTTCAATATTCTTTGGTGCTAAGAAAAAACCGGTATTCACATCAGTAAACGCGCAAAACCATTTGATTGGCAGTGCGGAGATCATCGCTATGTATTTACTGGTGTGGTCCGACACGCTTTGGGCTGATATCAATATAGATAAAGATGGGATCCCCCCAAAATACCACGCTATTTTCGACAAAGAACACGAGGCGCTTAACGGCTTTGTAAAACAGCTACCGCAGGTACGTAGGGCCCTGGCACACATTCCTACCTATATGATTTTTGACGATCACGATGTTACCGACGATTGGAACTTAACCCGGGGCTGGGAACAAGAAGTCTATGGAAACCCTCTATCAAAACGCATGATCGGCAATGCGCTTATCGGCTACTTGCTTTGCCAAGGCTGGGGAAATGCTCCAAAAAAAGTAGCGCCATTAATTGCTAAAGTACAAGAATCAATGGGAGAAAGCGGTTTAAACTCGCACGATGAAATCATTGATGATCTGTTGGATTTTGATCAGTGGCATTACCGTTTAGATACCACACCACCTATTGAGGTTTTAGACACCCGCACGCAGCGTTGGCGCAGTGAATCTAATATGAATAAGCCCTCGGGGCTAATGGACTGGGAAGCACTGTGTGATTTTCAGCATTCTATAATTGGCAAAGAATCTGTCATCGTCGTCTCTGCCGCTCCCATTTATGGTGTAAAGGTTATCGAAGCCATTCAAAAGGTGTTTACGTTTTTTGGCAAGGCGCTTACTGTTGATGCTGAGAACTGGATGGCCCACAAAGGCACCGCGAACGTTATATTAAACATATTCAGGCATTACAAAACGCCCCCCGATTTCATCATTCTATCTGGCGATGTGCACTATTCCTTTGTATACGATGTACGCCTGCGCTTTAGGCGCAACAGCCCCCACATCACCCAGTTCACCTGCAGCGGATTAAAAAACGCCTTTCCGGATGGATTGATCAAATGGCTAGATAGATTAAACCGCGTGCTTTATCGCTCTAAATCGCCTCTAAACCTTTTCACAAGACGTCGAAATATGTCAGTAAAAGCGAGAGAACCAAGTTTGGGCTATGGCGAATTATTCAACGGTTGCGCCATTGGTGTATTAAAAATTTCACAGAAAACCACCGATGTTCAGTGCAAAGCTTTGTTGAGCAACGGTAAAGAGGTAGAATTCCCAGCTTCTAAAGACGATTAGTTCAAAAGAGGTATCTAATGAGTGATAGCGCACTGTCCATCGGATTATTTTACGGCTCAACAACCTGCTATACCGAAATGGCAGCAGAAAAAATCCAAGCGCAGCTCAATAGCCTTTTCGACGAAGATATTGTTGACCTTCACAACATTAAAGACGTTAACCTAACGCGCACGGCCGAATACGACATTATCATTTTTGGTATTTCAACGTGGGACTTTGGCGAGCTCCAGGAAGATTGGGAGTCTCATTGGGAAGAAGTGCACGGTTTGGATTTATCAGGGAAAACCATCGCCTTATTCGGACTTGGCGATCAACTCGGTTACGGTGAATGGTTTCAAGATGCACTAGGCATGCTTCACGATGCAATATTGCCATCAGGCTGTAAGATCGTGGGTTATTGGCCAAACGAAGGATACGAGTTTACCGCCTCAAAAGCGTTAACCGAAGACAAAACTCAGTTTGTTGGCCTGTCTCTTGACGATGAAAACCAATACGACAAAACAGACGCGCGCATCGAAGCATGGTGCGAACAGTTATTGGTCTCGATGGCTTAACGCCTATAAATTTCGGATGTCAGTGTTGGAAAGTAAAGGCCGTATTCATCAGCAGTTTTATCGCAACGGCCCAAGCCACAGGGACGGCGCTGATGTTTCATTTCAAGATATTCGCAAACTGTTTAATTTCGCTACGATCACTGTGGGTAGATGGGTAACAGCAGAAGAACAACAGATCGCTGCTAACCTCTTTTTCGATGCGCTTTACGATCTGGTCGCGATCTTAAATATCAATGAACAGGTGTTATCGTTAAACGGATCCCTGTCACTGGCTTTTGGCAGTGGCGGTCAAAAACACAGCAGTGCCCACTACAACAGTGCGAAAAGACAGCTTGCGCTAGCAAAAAATGCAGGAGCCGGAGCGCTAGCCCACGAATGGTTTCACGCTTTCGATCATTATATTGCGCCGCGCATGTTCGACGGTATTGCTGCCGGTAGCTTTGCCACACAGGCCTGGCTCGACAATGCCCCGATGAATCCTCATCCGTTGAATCAAAAATTGAGCGATTGTTTCTCGCTATTGTTCCTAAATGATCAAAAAAGACCAAATGAGTACTTTGTGCGATCCGTAGAAGCTGATCGCGCGTTAAAAATGTATTATTATGCTATGCCTCAGGAGATGGCTGCCCGCGCATTTGAAGCCTGTATTCAAGATCACGAGATCAAAAACGCATTTTTGGTGCAGGGGACAAAAAAATCAACGGAAGCTAGACTTGGCATTTATCCTCATGGTAACTTGCGTACATCACTCAATCAGGCATTGATGTTGTATTTTTACCAATTAGGTGTCGCTATTTCACATAAACAAACCTAGTTTGTTGTTTTATTACTGTGAAACTGAGTATTTTTTCAACAACAAGTGTTAATGAGCACACTGTTTTTGTACAAAACCCTGTATATTTTTGTAACAAGCAGTATACTAAAGCGCTCGAACGTAACAGAAGAAAGAAGACGAGATGAAAAGAAAGAAGCATACCTCGGCTGAAGACGAGGCTCAGATTGATATGACCCCCATGTTGGACATCGTGTTCATCATGTTGATTTTCTTCATCGTAACGACCTCGTTCGTGAAAGAGAAAGGTTTGGACGTAAACCGTCCTGAAGATAATCAAGCGAAAAACGATAAGCCTTCAAAAGCGCTTTCTATCCGTATTGATGCTGATGGCACAATTATGATGGGCGGCCGCGAAGTTGATATTCGTCGTGTGGTTGCAAACACGCAAACATACCTAGCGGAAAACAACACGGATTCAGCTGCTATCCAGGCTCACGAAGACAGTGAGCACGGTACTGTGGTAGAAGTTATGAACCAAGTTAAAATTGCAGGTATTGATAAAGTATCTGTTTTGGTTAAAAAGAGCAGCTAAAACGCCTTTCTGACCACGCAAATTAAAGAAAGCCACCTTCGGGTGGCTTTTTTCGTATAAGACCTTATACCAAAGTATCTCTTGTGCTATCGCATGAATTTTGTTCAGATCGTACCATTCGGTGTGTCTGGAAAATCCATGTTGAAACTCGGTTCCAGACTCTGATGTCACTGGAGCCATTATGCACAAAAAAATACTCTATACTGCTGTACTTGCAGCGGTTATGTCAGCACCACAAGTGTCTGCCGCCAAAATTGAATTAAGTGAAGCGTTTGAATACAACGCATTCATCTTCGATAGCTTTACCGGCCAATCTTCCGATGTTGAAGGAAGACTAGCTGTCGGTGGCGAAATGAACGTATCCGATTTCAATGTCGGCTTACTGCTATCGCCAGATATGTCTGAGTCTGCTCTTGCCGTAGGCGGTAACCTTCATTTCACGCGCGGTGATGTTCACGGTGGTTCAACTACCGTTTCAGGTATGGTGTTTGGCTCTGAACTCACATTCGATAAAGCGGTTAACGCTCAGCAGACTGTAAATCTCATTAATTCTACGGTGAAGTCTGGCGGTATCTCATCGAAAGGTGATGTCAAACTAGGTAACTCAAATGTTGTATCAGGTGATGTGCACGCCAATACTGTGAAACTTGGTGGGCCTAATAGTGTTTACGACAGTGTGAGTAACCCTACTTTATATGGCTCCCAAGTTGAAAACGGAAACGTATTTGCTGAGTCTAGTGTTGAACTTGATAGCAGCGAAGTTAACGGTACCGTAACGCTTAACGACGTTAACAATTACACCGCTATCAATGGTTCGACAGCAACATCTGTAGAACAGGGCAGCGTGAGTAAGGCTGACGTTAACAATATTGACTTTAATGCTATTGCTGCCGAAGTAACAGCGCAGTCTCAGGAGTTTGCGTCAATGTCGGTGAATGGCACAACAACATTGTCGTGCACTGACGCTAACGATTCGGATCAAGCGGTTGCTTGTACCGACGCTAGCAAGGATGTATTAAATACCATTACCTTCTCTGGCTCTGATGACATCAATATCTACAATATTGACGCTAGTTGGTTCAGCGCTGCTGATAAAGGCATTGTTTACGATTTCTCAACCAGCAGCTACAACATCATCAATGTGTACGGTGAATCAGTTGAGTTATTTAACACTGGCTTCTTTAATACAGCCTTTACGCAGGAAAATGAATATTTCAGAGAAAATGGCCAGTACAGAGACAATGACAACAATGTAGGTCAGCGTCATGATGGCCTTTATACCAACAACATCTTGTTTAACTTTGTTGATGCTGATTTTCTTACACTACATAGTGTGGGTGTTAAAGGTAGTGTACTGGCGCCATATGCAGAGCTAAGTTTCTACAATGGTCATGTAGACGGTAACGTCATTGCTAATAGTTTGGTCACTCCGTTGGTGCAACTGATTAATGACGACGGCGAAACCTACAATGCGCCGACAGGCCAAGTAAATAACTATCAGTTCGGCGCTATCAACGTAAGTGAACCTGCATCAATCGCCCTCTTATTTGGCGCTGGATGTTTCATGCTAGCTAGACGTAGAAAAGCGAATTAACGCTTTAAAAAGAGAGTGAATCTTCAGGCAAAAGCGGCTTTATAGTGCAAAGCCGCTTAATCTTGGCGAAGACAGCAAAAGCTCATCGCTTGTTACACCAGCATCTCGCCCTTCTCGCCACCTTATCTGAATACCCGCTTCAAATGCTTGGTACTCAACCGCAAATGCTTTTCCTATATACCCAGCTACAATCCAGTTGTGATTGATTCGATACTGACCTTCAGCCATAAAATTTCCGCTTAAACCCGTATCTGAGCTTTCACCAAGGGTCGCGTTCTCGTCTGCCGTAGGAAATGCACCTCCAATCGGAAAGCGCAGATCATCGTCTTGTTCAACACGTGAAAGCGCAAGCGAACTTCGAAGTTTAACTTGCCAGTTTAGCGCCTCAAGCGTTAACAGCTCTGAATAGCCCCCGATGCTGACAAACTGACTGGGGCTAAAGTAACCACCATTGCCGACCGTAAAGCCGCTTAAATTTTTATCATAGCTTGTATAGCTCAAGAATGGCCCTACACGCCAATAGTCAAGCTTTGGAGATATCATGGTAGCAATATCGTAACTTACATCCCCCCGTAGAGAGAACGCGCTATTATCGGCAACCTGCTCGCCTTCTAAGCGACTAACCTGAGCAGTACCTGCAACAGACCAGTTGTCGGCCACTGCATGCGCTACTAACCCTCTTATGCCACTTTCTATCACGTAGCCCCAAGGTTTCGCATGATCAGCATTGAAGGTTCCGGTTTGGCTTAATAAGCTGTCTTCTTTTGCCTTTCTAAACAAGGTTGCAGCTACCGTTGTACTGGTAAGAAATTTGGTTGCAGATATCTGCCCGGTTACTTTAGCGCCAACGGGTTGATCGAACATGGCATATTCAAGGTTAGCGTAAAAATTGAAATCAGGTGCCTGATAATGCGCTTCGGCGCGAAGCCCCTTATCTTCGAAGCCGCTTATTCCCGAAAATGCTCCACTCAATTGTTTGTTACCAAACCAGTCTCCAACTTGAGGGCGACCGCTGTAGAATTGCTTATAGTCGAGTGATACTTGCCACAGCCAGTTTTCATAACCGCTGCCAATACCAATATATTGCGACAGAACATCGAAATTACCGAGCCCCTCACTTCCGCTTCGACTGCGAGTATTAATACCGTAGACTGCACTTAGGCCACCTTTAGTTTGTGCTGTAACTCCCCGCGCATCGCGATTTTGATAGGCTAGCCAAAACTGTTTTCTGGGCCAGGCGTTACGTGTGGTGCGTTCTTGCAATATGCTTTTTACCGCACTGTATCTCAGCTCCAATCGGTTCAGAGTGGCTTCGTCGTCTTGATTAATTGTAACCAATTCATTGGCAATTACCGCATCGGTTGGCGTCTTCGCGAGCACTCGCTCGAACGCTGTGGTGGCGGTTGTGGTGTCTTGTATCTCTTTAGCAGCCCACCCAATTAGTGCTTGCTCATCTACACTTAACGGTCTCAAGCGGGCGAGTGCTTCGCCTGACTCAATACTTTGCTTGTAGCGCCGTGTATCGTAAAACTGAGCCTGTCGGCTAGCCAGACCATCAGCACAGCGTCGAATGAAAACCTCAGTATTGATACTACATGCTAGGTCGAACGCGCTTTGCTTGGCCGTGTCGCTGCTTTGCGCGCTAAGTGACAAATACCTACCTTCGTAATCGTTCACCAAACTAAATAGCGCGTCAGCAAAGTCGTAATTTTTCAAGTCGTATTGTTGCCATGCCGCGCCCTGCAGCACTTCTTTCACGTAGCCGCTGTTATCAGATTTGAGAAATTGCTCCAGCGTTGTCGTATCGCGCAAAGACAATGCCTGCTGTAGCTTAATACCAGTGACACTGTTAAGGCCTTGTTGAGCGGATTGTTTATCGATATCCCGAACTGCCGATTGTTGGGCCTGAGAGAACTGCTGCGTTGCCATTTCTAACATGCCTTTATCAATGGCGGTCCAACCCATAAGCAAGTAAAAATCAGTACGCTTAATTTGATTGCTCAATGCAATAAGCGTTTCTACTTTTTGCTTCGGCGTATTTGCTCTGGCTTTCGGCGTTAACTGAGCAAATTGTTCGAGCGGGAGGGCTTTAGAAGCGGGCTTATTAGGCTGCTTTTTTAAAGCCTGAAGCGATTCTCTTGGCTCTGACACTACAGGCTTGATAGTACCTTTTAAGCGGCCGTTTATTCTGTTTAGTTCGGTTTCGACTTCTTGTGGCACCTGCCACGTAGGGTAACGAGCTTTTAAGCGCGTAAACTCTTCATTGGCTTGCTGAATCTGTCGCTCATTAATATGGTACCAAAGCCCTGTTAAATCCGGCTGATCTTGTTGTGCAGGTAATATACCCAGATCTTTTTCTTTGTACGTTGTTTTAGCTTGTCCGTATGCCTGCACCGACACAAGTGACGTGGCCAAAGCGCCTAGTGCCAGATACAAAGACGTGCGAGTAAACCGAGTTTTCACGATGCGTTATCCAAAACTGCTAGCATAGAAAGCAGCGTTAAACTTGCCGAGTAATAATCCATGTTTCGATTGATCTCAGGCCACTCTGGCCTTTGCTTTTCTTCTGATTTCATCAAGCGGTTTACCGCCATCTGCACTGAACGCATTCCCTTAGACATTTCGTACTCAGCGGTTTCCTCGTTTAACAGGTTGATGGTAGCTGGCGTAGGCGTTATCGCCCACCATGCATAGTAGGGAGAAAGTAGCTTCTCAGTTAATCTAGCGTTTTGGCGAAAACGTGGGGACCATGCTAGCTGAAGCGGTATACGGATCGCATTAAAACCAAACTCAGGCGATATCACATTATCTAAACTTAACGCACCAATCTTACTGTTATCGGACTCAGCACTATTAGGGGTGAAACGCACCCAATCACTGGGCAATTGGTAGGTAGAAAACTGCATATTCGACAGCAAGATCAAGCCCGACTCGAATAGGCTTTCCCAACGTGACGGAGTATCCGACAGCGAAGACAGGTCAGTTATGGCGGGAAAAACCCAATAGGACAGATTTAGCTGAAGGCTGCTATTTCCTGTTTGGTCAGATGCAAATCCGTATTCCCCTGGCAAGAGCACTACACTGTTATTATTCACCACCAGAAGTTTCTGCTCTACAGCACGTACAATATTCCTGGCGGCCTCCTCATACTTACTAACGCCCCACTTTTCACTTGCACGCAATAATGCCCACGCAATAAGAATCTCACCATCAGAGGCATTATTAGGGTCATCGATACAAGAAGATGAATTATCCACACAAGGTCGGTAGCGCCAGCTAAAGAGCCCGTCTTCGCGCATGAGCGTACGTTGGGTCCAGTGCCATAATGCATCAAAGGTGTCTTTATCGTTGGCGGCGACGGCAAAGAGCATACCGTAGCCTTGCCCTTCACTGTGAGACACATCATCATTTCCTGTGTCTACCACGCGCCCGCCGTCAACAAACAATGCCTTATACGCTATGTACTGAGACTTGAATTCGCTATCTTCCTTGGTAGAGCACGACGCCAACAGGAACAAAAAACCTATCACTAGCGTCGCTTTTGTTGCGTAATGCAGCTTTACCATGAGTCTTGCACTTGTTTATTTCTGCGTTTAAGCAACAGGTAAATAAGTAGGCTTACCACAAATACAACCAATATAAAGCCTATTAACCAATACCACGGGTTGTTAGACAGCCATAGTCGTAAATGCAGCCAGCTGTCGTCGGCTTCACCCACTTCATATTTATCGCTTACCTGCATGATGAGTGATGGCGAAAGACCATCTTTCCATGCGAAGAAATCTCCTGCCATCTGCCCCCACATCGACAAACTAACCAGATCCTCGACTCTAGCTTGAAGAAGTTCCGGCGTCTGCGCTGCAACAATGAACAAGGTATCGGTTTGTGATGAAACAGGGTGTGCCTGTGCAGTAAGTACTGCTTGCTCACCTAAGTCACTTTCTTGAACGGTATGACCGTCTATGCGCATTTCTTTGAAAGACTGATCGTCAGTCAGGTTTCTTACGCGATTGTACAGATTGTTCTGTAACCGATAAGACCAGCGTTTCGTTGCCTCAATGGCCGTACTGAATTCAGACTGCTCAATATTCGTTAAGCTTTCAGGGGTACCTAGAACAATCACAGAACCTTCGGTTGTAATGTCGTTTCCAGTTGCTATTTTCACGTTCAATAAAGGCACTTGGGCTACTTGCGCTAATTTCGCTGAAAGAGTTAACGCTGTATCTAAATAGTCATCTGACGGAATAGCAATGGTTGACGATGGTGCTGACTTAAAGCGCGCAAACGGGTAAGCCGTTTCTGAAAGCAAGACGAGATTAGGTTGAACTGCCACGTTTCCTGCATCAGGTAGCTTTATTGCCGAAGAATCATCAAGCTGGAACACGAGGTGGGAACCAGGAATATCATCACAAGGCACACCTGCTAATGGCGCTCTCATGGTTACCGCAAAGTCTAAATTATTCGTCCCGCCTTTGAAGAACCGTGCAGGTATTCTTAGCTGATAGTCTCGGTAGGATTGTCCGTTAATATTATTAAGAGACAAACCGTGTACAAGTTCGTCATTCACGCTTACATTCATAACCGAACCTGGCCCAAAACCTGCGCCATATCCAAAGTCTAAGAGCAAGCTCACGCTCGCGTTTTCAGGTACATAAAAATCTGCAGGCAATCTGAATGACACCCGTTTGGTGAAGTTCCCCTCATCCCTAAACTGAGTGGTCGCCACACCAAAGTCTTGGAATGTGTAGTGATTGTCTGGGTTCAGAATGCGATGACGCTGCAGCGTTTCCGCCTGCATTTGTGACTGTGAAAGTACGGTAACTTGTGAAATAGGGTTAATCGCATCGTCCATTACCGCCAAGGCTTTCGCTGCCTCAAGTACTTCATCTTGCGTAGTACCGCTGACAATAAGGCGGTAACTAGCCGGTACAATAACGTTGCTGTCCTTAACAAACGCAGGTGTGCGCTGTGCTTTTAGAAACGCGCCATCAATGTCGTTAATCACTTCGTCAGATAACACAGGTGATAATGCGTCGACTGTACCAACTAGAATATGAACAGGCTGTTTTTGCTTGGCTTTGAGATACCATGCAGCACGCTCGTAGCGAGCAACATTTTGGTCGTTCCAAAAACTATTTTCTGTGTCTTCTAGCTGGGGCAAAACGTAACCATCATCAAAGCTGTCATGCTCGATAATAAGCGGCTGATATTGATTCCTAAGAGACAGTGCTTGAGCAACAATGGGAAGTGTCTGATATTTAATTTGATCATCAGCTTCTCGCGCCGTGTAAAGCTGAACGTTTCGCTGTCCGCCAATTCCTGGATTAAAGAATCCGCTCAGCTCATCTAACGTGAAGCGCTTTTCATTCACCGACGTCGCAATTTTTAGCGTTGAGTTGTATGCATTAATTTCGCTCCACAATTCAGGCGCACTGCCGTCAACACATTGCTCGGCATAGTGCTGGCTTACCGCTAGTGTCAGAGAGTTAAACCCGGCTCGCCACAATGAAGTAGGGATCGCAATTTCAGATACAAGAGAAGGTCTGTCTGGGTCGAACGCAATCTGTCCAATGGTCGCATTATTGAATCTCACATACAGCTGAGAACGTTTTTTGATTAACGCCTGCGAGCTGACCACTTCTAATGTAAGTAGCGCGCTGTCCACATCAGTTACTGAACTAAGGGGAATTGGAATATCAATGGAGGCAGATTTTCCCTGCAAGCGCACGGTACTTTCACCGCCAAAAAAGTCGGTTAATCGATACGTGTCAGTTTGCGCCGCTAGGGTAAAAGGCATGCACAAACATACGATGAACATAAGGTATTTTTTTATCATTGATTTTCCTTTGCCGGTTTAGCAAGCAAACCTAATTTCCCGGCGAATTTCCCCATTAATACAAGCATATGCAATAAAACAGGCTTTAACCCAACTTTCAACACATGTTTTGCGCCGAACCAGTATGAGATAGCCCTTGTTCTTCTTCGTTGAAACGACATCCAGCGCAGACTATCACACAGTGAATAGGCGACGACTTCGTTTTCTTGTTCTTCGGTTTGAGGCATAAAGCGAACTCGAAGAATTTTTGACCTATTGTCGTAATGCAGAACGCTAATTGGCAAATGAACGTTCTTATTCAATGCGTGACTCCACGATGTGAGCGTGGCATTTTCAGGTACTAACGCTCCCTCACCTTTCAAGCGTAACCGAGCTCCACCTAGCGAAAGATCGACCAAATCTCCAACCCATGCTTCATCGCTTGTAGTCTTAATAACGACACTGTTGGTAGCTGGTAGGCGTGCCTGACTACGCACCTGTTTCCGCTCTAATAACACACTAAGAACAGACAACAATAGAATCAAATTAAATACATTCCACAACATGACCACCACAGTAAGTTCCCGTGTAAGAGGCTCTGTTATGAACTTATAGACACCGCTCCCTAATGCGAATGTGATTACCAATATTAGCCAGTAAAACACGCTCGATAGTGGCGATACAAAGGTTCTGTCAAGACTCTCTCCTTTTGGTGTTACAACAAATGAAGGTGCCCGCGGCTTTAAGAAAACCTTGATTAATGCGTTTAGCGTAAATGCGCACTGTAGTATTTCATATAACTCTGACACTAAGGGCCATCGGGTTCGCCCAAAGAGCATGGTGGATATCATGTATGTGGCAATAACGTGAGGCAGGGTGAAGGCAAAAATTTCCAGCATCGATGCATGGTAAACCTGAAGCCCAAAGACCAAATACGCCAGTGGCATAAGCAAAAAGATGATGCGAGCAAACGGGAACAGCCAAAACATGATTGAACTCATGTAGCCCACTCGCTGATACCATTTTAGTCCTTGCGCTTTAAAAGGCTTTTTAAGTAGTAAAATCTGCGTCATGCCTTGTGCCCAGCGCATACGCTGCTGAATAAACGCATCAAAAGTTTCTGGCGCAAGGCCGCTTACCATAGGTCTGTCCACATATACAGACTCGTAGCCCATTTTGTGAAGATCTAACGCGGTTTCTGCATCTTCAGTGATAGAGTCGCCGGAAATACCCCCAACCAAATCGAGGTGCTTTCTTCTCATCAATGCGGCTGATCCACAGAAGAAGGAACTCCCCCAGTAGTCTAAGCCTTTCTGTATAGTGCCGTAAAACATGTCGTTTTCTGAAGGCATGCGAGTAAACGCAGAGAAGTAGTTACGCTCAACAGGATCTGGGTTAGCCATAAAATGAGGGGTTTGAACGAGAAAGACCTTCTCGTTTTTAAGCATCCACGGCACGGTTCTATCAAGAAAATCCGAAGTAGGAACATGATCAGCATCCAAGATAACAATCAAATCACCCGTGGTATTTTGTATTGCACTGTTCACATTACCCGCCTTGGCAAACTCATTTTTTGCTCGAGTGTGATAGGTAATATCCAAGCGTTTGCACAGTGCTTGCAAATCTTGTCGCCGCTGTTTTGCAGTGGCCGCTGACACAGGGTTTTCAGCGTTAATTTTCTGGTCGGTTCCGCCATCGTCAAGCAAATGAATACGAAGCTTTTCTTTAGGGTAATCGAGCATTTTTGCAGCGCGGATAGTAACTTCTAATATCCCTTCATCTTCGTTATAACTCGGGATCATGACGTCTACACTGGGCAGAGTTGATTTATCTACCCCTTCCAGGGACAAAAGCGGTCGACTGAGCGGAAACGCGTTAACGATCGCCCCTAACACTGAAGTGATCCCCGCATAAATTTCAGCGCCAAATAATAGCCAGACGGCAATCATTGAAAGAAAATCTGAGTAGGTTAGCGTGTAAATACCACGCCACAGCAAATACCTGACGCTAAGCGCAATGGCTAGCACCAGAGCTAAAATGCGGAATAAATGCTGGTATTTTTGCGTGTGCCGCGCTTCTTTGCTGCACAAGGATATTGCAATGAGGATAACGATTGAAGAGAGAAGCTGGCCCAATGCATCCATGGGTGCCAGCAGTAGCACCCCAAGAATAAAGGATGCTACTAACAGAACAATAATGAACTGAGAGGTGTAGTGTTGTCTACGAGTTTGCGAATAGTCCAAGTTTGCGATCCAATACGTGTATTTGCGTTACACTTGCATAGTTCGCCCTGTTAATTAACGTAATTTTACCGTCCGACATTTCAATCTCGTGATTACTTTTATAAAACAAACGAGAAATGTCATCTCTCTGCTTTTTATTGCTTTTAGACGCTAACAACCACGCCGGATACGTTGCCATTCCAAATGCAGCTACAACAATAAGGCCATAGAACAATACTGGCGACATTGTTGGCGCTATGTACAGGGAAAATAAAAACATAGCCATACTTGCAACGGTAAATATACCAGTAATTTTGCGAAAACGTATAACTTTCATAAGTTTATTTTCTGCATCAAGCAGCATCGAAAGACGCTTCTTCCACAGCTGCTCTGTCTCTAAACTCGTGCGTTCTTCAACCAGTTGAGGTTTTTTAAAAGCAGGGTTGGTATTTTTAAACTGTTGAGCAAGCTCAAACACGTTTACCGCAGCGCCTTCATTAATAGCGCTCTGAAACGATTGTTCAAGCGTAGGTGATTGGTCAAATTGTTGTGAGTTATCTACTAATTTCACTGCGCACACTCCCCTCATTACTACACACTGAGTCTACTTCCGTACATTCAGAGGAAAAATTGCTGAAACCATACTTACTGATTAATAATGATACGCTTACATACGCAAATTGATATTGAACTTTAGCTCATTGAACTTTGGTATAAGTCATGTAGGGCAAGGCCTACAAGGGTGTGTAGACTATATGAAAAGCCATATAGCAGGTAGCGTAAGTCGCAGAAAAGCAGCCCGACTAAACGGGATTAAAGTGGGCAAATTAGACTAATTGATAAGGTGAGTTTTATTGCTAAAGCGTTAGGGCTTGCGCAGCTTACTTAAAATACTGATCAAGTTACTTACATTGAATACCGTTCCAAAAATACTGCCCACGGAAATGGCATATAACAGCCCCAAAGTTTCAGCAACAAGAAAAACCTTTCTAATAGTGTGCGTATTGCGGATAACCAAAGATCCCACTGTAAAAATAAGTGATGACGCATAGGCAATGAAGATTATCCAGCTGTGCTCTAGCACAAACCACTCATAAGCGAGGAAGCCTAGATTCACCGCAACAAAGAAAAATAAAATGGCATTGCTTCTATGTTTAATGGCAATAAAGTTACGAACGCTGGCAAGCAGTGTTCCAATGCCTGCGGCCATGGCATCTAGCATAAAAAAATGCACGCTAAGTGCACTTAAGGCAAACGCAGAAATAAGCAAATACTTGTCTACGTTAGTTTGGCGATACCCAATAAAATTTAAAACAACGGCTATTGCGCCAAAGCCTTCTGCAACTATGTTCATTAATATAAGCTCATTAAAATTTAAGGTAGAAAGGCTGACAAAGGGCTTTGTATTCACTGGTATATTCGCCCTTTTGATCCCTAATTATCAGCTCATTTTTGATTGCATTTTTCGCTATTAAGCTCGGCCATTCCCGATGTGCAGTAACGTTTTTAAGATTATCACTTGCGCCCTCCATTACTTTTTTAAAGTGGAACGCGCAAAGATAAGGCGATTTGTTAGATGTATGCTTTACATAAAGAATATCTGCCAGCGATAGGCCATAACCTTCAGCAGTTTCGATAACCGAGGCTTCCATCGACGCTGGGTACACACAGTACATTTGCCCTTGTTCTATTAACAACTTGCTGCTTGCACTAAAAAGTTCATCTGGGCCCAATGCAGACGTTTGCCTTGCCACCAAGCGAGATTGGCTTTGCTTGCTGTACGCATTTGAAAGTGTAGCTGGCGTGTCAAAGTAAGGTGGATTAGAAATCACTAGGTCATACAAGTGGGGGGAGGTGTAGCCAGTTACATCACAGCAGTAAATAAACAGCTGTTTGGCCCATTTTGCATTTTTAAAGTTGGTAGCGGCCTGCGCTGCGGCTTGCTCATCTATTTCTATCGCGTCAATTCTGGCTGCGCCATTATCGAACGAGCTGATGTCAATTGAACTGCTTTGAACATTCTGCTCTTCACCGTTCGGATTGCAAAAGTGCGCTGCTTTTTGGGCCATCATCAACGCTAAAATGCCACTGCCGGTGCCGATATCCAAGATACGTGGGGCATGGCTGAGGTTTGCGCGAAACTGTGCCCAACTTCCTAAAATCAGACTGTCGGTATTCACTTTCATCGCGCATTTGTCCTGTGCTACGGTGAATTGTTTACAGCGGAACATAAGGAAGTCGTATTACCTAGTGCGTTAAAAGGCGCGCATTCTATATCAAGTCGGGTTGTGCTTCACGTTAAGGTTGTGACATTTACTGTGAGCGCTTATTTCCAGCGCTGCAGCGACATCATATTTCTGGCCACGTCAACGGCATGAACGGGTCGGTATTTCTTTAACGGGCCTTTCATTATGCTTTGCCATATGGGCGCCGTTTTCTGCGCTATATCTTCTAGCGTCCGCGACTCGTCGCGATTGCCCAACAATAACGAAGGGCGTACGGCAGAGGCATGGGGTAACTGAGGCATTCGCATAATCGCGTTTTCTAGCTCGCCTTTTACTCGTAAATAAAAGTTACTGCTTTTAGCATCAGCGCCTACCGATGATATCCATACAAAACTATCTGCTCTTTGAGCTCGGGTAAGCTGCGCAGCAACGTGAACATACTCAAAATCGACACGGCGAAAGGCTTGTTTAGACCCGGCCTTTTTAAGCGTGGTACCCAAGCAGCAATAAACATGATTTACGCTAAAGTAGCCTTGATAGTCCTGTAGATTGTCGAAGTCGATAACCACGGGCTTTAGGCGATTGTGAGGGTCGTTAAACATACTGGAGGAGAGCGGTTTTCTGACTAAGCAGGTTACTTCATTGTACCGTCTATCCTGTAACAGCATATTTACAAGCGTTCGTCCCACTAAACCTGTCGCTCCTAGCACCATTGCGGATTTCATATGTCGCACCTTGTATCATAAATTGATATAACTACAATCAAACCTTCGACAGTCAAATATGCAGATAAAAATGAAAAAAGCCCTTTTAATTGGAGCCGCTATGCTCTCTACTGCTTTAAACGCTGAAACGCTCACAATTGAGCGTATTTTCTCTTCTCCTTCACTCGATGGCAACGCACCCCGTTCGTTAAAAGTATCACCTGACGGTCAACGGGTAACATTTCTTAAAGGTAAGCAAACCGACTACGAGCGCCTAGATCTATGGGAATACCATATTGAAAGTGGCCAAACTCGCATGCTTTTCGACTCAAACGACCTACAAAGCGGCGAAGAAGTGCTTTCTGATGAAGAGAAAGCGCGACGCGAGCGTATGCGTTTATCTGGCAGCGGTATTGTAAGCTACCAGTGGTCGGACGATGGTAAAGCATTACTTTTCCCATTAGGTGGCGATGTGTTTTATCACAAGCTGGGTGAAAAAGGGGCGAAGCAACTTTTAGATACTGACGCTTTTGAAACTGATATTAAATTATCGCCAAAAGGTAACTACATCTCTTTTATTCGCGACCAGAACCTTTATGTAAAACACATTGAATCGGGTAAAGAAACGGCAATTACCAAAGAAGGTGGCGACAACATTAAATTTGGTATGGCCGAATTTGTGGCGCAAGAAGAAATGGGCCGTATGACCGGATACTGGTGGTCGCCAGATGAAACTAAAATCGCTTTTACCAAAGTTGATGAAAGCCCGGTAGATGTGATCACGCGTTCTGAAATCTATGCTGACGACATCAAACTTATCGAACAAAAATACCCGAAAGCGGGTACGCCAAACGTATTGGTGGAACTTGCTGTTCAAGACATCAACTCTGGCGATCGCACCTGGGTTGATTTAGGTAAAGACAAAGACATTTATTTTGCCCGCGGTAAGTGGATGCCAAATAGCACCACCTTTACCTACCAGTGGCAGACTCGCGACCAACAAACACTGGAGCTTCGCGCGTTCGACCTTAACAGTAAAAAAGAAAACGTGCTGCTTACAGAATCAAGCAACACGTGGGTAAACCTGCACAACGACCTTTACTTCCTAAAAGACAAAGGCCAATTTATTTGGGCGTCTGAGCGTGACGGTTTTAAACACCTTTACCTATTTAACAACAGCGGCAAGCTGGTTAAGCAATTAACCAAAGGCGACTGGGTAGTGGACAGCGTTGAAGCTATTGATACTGCAAACAACCGTTTGTATTTCTCTGGCCGCAAAGACACGCCACTAGAAAGCCATGTTTACAGCGTGCCTCTAGATGGCGGCGAAATTTCGCGTATCACTGAACTAGGCGCGTATCACAGCGCGGCATTTAGCAAAGATGCCTCTATCTTTATTGACCGTTTCTCAACGATTAACTCTCCTGCACAAGTTAGCCTAAATAGTGCTACCGGCGAGCGAATTACCTGGCTTGAAGAAAATAAAGTTGAAGAAGGTCACCCTTTGCACGCTTATATGGGTAGCTGGACGGCACCTGAGTTTGGTGACATCACCACAAAGGATGGCGCAACCCTTAAGTATCGAATTTATACGCCTGACAGTGCTAAAAAGAATCCTAAACAGAAGCACCCTGTTATTGTTTACCTTTACGGCGGCCCGCACGCACAAGTGGTAACAAACAGCTGGGCGGGTAACCGTGGTTTGCTATTCCAACACTGGGTTGACCAAGGTTATGTGGTATTTACGTTAGATAACCGCGGCTCTAACTATCGCGGTAAAGGCTTTGAAGATCCTATTTATAAAAAAATGGGCTTTATTGAGGTGGACGATCAGGTTGCTGGCGTAGAGTTCTTACGCACACTTCCTTTCGTTGATGCTGAGCGTATTGGTGTTCATGGCCACAGCTATGGCGGCTACATGACGCTGATGACCATGTTCAAAGCGGGCGATTATTTTGCAGCGGGTGTGTCAGGTGCGCCGGTAACTGACTGGCGCCTATACGATACCCACTACACTGAACGCTACATGGGCAACCCAAATACAGATGATGATGCTTACACTGCGTCTTCAGTATTCCCTTACGCAAAAGACCTGAAGGGCGACCTTTTGATTTACCACGGCATGGCAGATGACAACGTGTTGTTTACCCACTCGACCATGCTATACAAGCATCTTCAAGACTTGGCAATTCCATTTGAAACTATGGATTACCCGGGCAAGAAGCACAGCATTCGTGGCAAGCAAACGGGCATTCATTTATACAAAACTATTACTAACTTCTTTAACCGTAACTTGAAAGACTAATACGGTTAGAGCCTGGGGCCTGTTGATCTCTGTACATCTAAGCTCAACAAGCCCTAGAAAGCAGTAAAAAGCAAAAAGCGATGCTTATGAAGGCATCGCTTTTTTTTGGTCAGTTTAATTAACGCTTATTTTGTGCATGTTTGCGTTGTAGCGCTTTGTGCACTTGTAGGGTGATTAGACTTTCTTTACTTGCTACTTCAAAGCATCTATCAAGTATTACAAATGCAGAAACTAGCTAAACATCTGGGTTGCTAGGTTTTGCTGTACCGCCTGAGCAGACGATGCACTTAGTTCAATCTCAATAGGATCGGCTTTGCCCGACAGCCAAATTTTAAGCTCGGCGTCAGTATCAAAATGCCCTGCTGTCTCAACGATAAACTGAGTAATAGATTTGTAAGGAATGGAGTGATAGTTCACTTTACGCCCGGTAAGGCCTTGCTTATCAATAAGGATTAGGCGCTTGTTCGTGAATACACTTAAATCGCGCACTAGCTTAAACGCAGAGGTAACAGTTTCGTTAGTAGCAAGTATAGGCGTAAGCTCTTCTTGAACGTCTGAAGCGCTAGTCTCGCTTGCATTACCCATGATGGTATCAAATAAACCCATGACATTTCCTTTTAGGCAGAGGCAAGTTTAACTCGCCATTGAACTCTATGCGCCAGCGGCTTGGGTTTATCTAAAGCAAAGCCTTGACCGAAATCTACTTTAAGCTCTCGTAACACTTCGGCGGTCGCGTTATCGACCACAAACTCGGCTACGGTCTGTTTACCCATACTGTGCGCAATATTATTTATCGCTGTTACTGTAGCATGATCGATAGGATCGTGAACGATATTTCGCACAAAGGAGCCGTCAATCTTAACGTAATCAACATCAAGGTTTTTAAGATAAGTGAATGAAGACATACCTGCACCAAAGTCATCTAGAGCAAAGCTGCACCCCAAATCACGTAACGTAGAAATAAAGTGTTTAGCAGCGCTTAAGTTTGTTACCGCTGTTGTTTCTGTAATCTCAAAACAAATTTTCTCAGCAGGTACAGAGGTACTTTGCATGCGCTTGGCAATGTTGTGCAGCGCCATTTCATCTCCCAGTGTAATACCTGATAAATTAATTGCGACTTTGCCTACGTTATCGATATGAGCGGGGTTACGTTCAAGGGTTTTAAGGGTGTTATCTATTACCCACATATCCACTTTGTTCATTAAACCGTGACGCTCTGCTAACGGGATGAAAAGCCCCGGGCTTATAAGGCCACTGTCTTTTGCATTTAGACGAAGCAAAATCTCGTAATGCTGAAGTTGGGCGGTCTTTTCTTGATTGGGCACGTTAAGCGGCATGATTGCTTGGCTATACAACTCAAACCCGTCGTTTTGTAGTGCGTGGTGCAAGGCATGTAACACCTGGTTTTCACTGTCATCAATGGCCATCTGCGAGTCGTTATCATGAAATACAAAGTAACGGTTTCGACCCAGGTGTTTAGCTTTGTAACATGCGTTGTCGGCCGCTTTAATTAACGCTTCTGCGCTTTGTGTACTCTCGTTTATTTCGATAACGCCAATGCTTGCCCCCACAAAGAACAACTTGTCGTCATAAACAAATCGGTAGTTTGAAATTGCCACTAAAAGTTTATCTAATCGCTTCGTGACTTCATCTAGGCTCTGGTTGCGAAATATAATACAAAACTCATCTCCCCCTATTCGGGCAAGCAAGTCTTGCCCATTCACGTATTGCCTAAATATGGTGGAGATCTCTTTTAGTAGCTTATCACCTGCTGGGTGACCACAGCTGTCGTTAACTAATTTGAACCTATCCATATCGATAAAGCACATTACGCTTTGCTTGTGATAAGCGCGAGGCGAATAGATGTTTGCCGCTTTTTTAAAACCAACTTGGCTCAAAGTTGCGTTATTACCTTGCGGAACAACGTCTTTATGTGTTTCATCAAGGATCTCTCGCAGTTTTTCATCAAATGCATAGCGATTAAACAGCCCGGTTAACTGGTCATGGTTAGCTTGAAAATACACTTCTTCCTGCAGCGCCAGCTCCTTGGTCACATCGCGCGCTATGCCTTCGATAGCCACCAGTACGCCTTGTTCGTCAACAATGGGGGTGTCTGAAAACTCAATCGCTAACGGTGTACCGACTTTGCCTTGATAATGCACAATATAAGGCTCGGGCTTTTCACCACGGGCAATGGTTTGACGTATCTCAAACGTCTCGTCAGGTACTTGGCGAACGTACCTCGACTCGTTCGCACAGAAGTCTTCTGCGCTAAAACCCAGGATCTTTTCAATCCCAGCACTCACATACATAAAGTTGTGATCGACGGTCTTGGTGTAAACAAAGTGACGGTGCATGCCATCAACTAACCGACGATACTTTTCTTCGCTACGCTTTAAATCATGCTGGGCGCGAAAACGTTCCGTCACGTCCCTTACGGTCACCGCAATATTGTCACCAGCTTTTACCACCTGAACTTTTATCCATTGAGGCGCAATCTTATCACTATGAATGGCGAGGTGGGCTTCATAAGGCACGCCAAGTTCAGCAACGTTTTTGGCGTTTTTAAATTCACTGCTTAAGCCTAAAAAGCGCGTTTGCTCAGCTAAGCTCATAGGCTGCAAGACGTCACATGCACCGCGAAACAAATAGCGACTGTATGAATTTGCTTCCACTAGAAAAAAATCATCGTCTGTGGGCTGATAAATAAGAAGCGCGTCTAGGGATGCTTCGCTAGCAGTAAGGTAACGCTGCTGACTTAAAGATAAATTAACCGCGCCTTTAAGCTGCTTATGCAGTACGTAGCTCACCAGAGCCGACATCAACAGACCAATCATCATGATCAAAAAGCCAGCATTATAAGGACTTAACTGGGATTGCATGGAAAGGGAAAAATCCCGTTCTAAAAACGTGAACGGCAAAAGCGACACAATAGTGCCATCATTGATTAACTCACCACTTTGAAACAGCGTTGCTTTGTCGGCTTTAAGCTTAAAGTTAAACTGCGGGCCAACTAACTCGCCTAACATCACGGTTAATATGGTTTGTATGTTGAAACCCGCCACTAAAAACCCATGTTCAGGCTCTTGAGGGCTTATAGCCCTACCTACAATAATAAAATGGTGTTTAGCGGCATCTGAATATAAGAGTGTGCTTTCCAATTCTTCGGACAAATGCGACACGTTTAAGCCTAACGCTTCCATAGGCTCGCCAATCAAACTGTTGTCTATACGGGTTTTAATACCGGAAGATGGTGTTGTCACCCACGCTATCTCACCGCTCGCATCGACAAATACCAACGATGAAAAGCCTCGCTGCATACCCATTAATGACAAGGCTTGCGCATTAAACCAGTCTACTTGGTTTGGCTCAAAGGTAGGCCAATTTTGCATTAAATTGTGCAGCGCTTGAATACGTTCGCTTGAGAAAACTTCAAGACTAATTTTTACCTGCTCGGCAACCGACTGCGCTTTAGAAATACGTGCTGCGCGTTCATCGTTTTGAATAAAAACACCAGCTGAAACAAATAAAAAGGTGAGAAAAAGAAACAAAACCGTAGGTAAGGCGTAAATACGATGGTTGTGTTTGCTTAACATGTGCCTGTCTCCGGTAACCAGCGCCGGTATACTAAAGTAGAATTATTAAATAAATATGAATTGTCTTATGTGGTATAGGCTCTAGCGTTATCTCATAGTATCTGGCACTGTAAGGCTTCCGATTTCCTTTTAGTGCGTAAAGGCCCTTGTCGGCGCTACCCCATAAAAAACCAAAATGAAAAGAGCGTTACTTAATGAGTATTTCCCCAAATTTCGAAGACATTAAACAAGCCTATGAACGTATAAAAGACGACGTAAAGAAAACGCCGATTGTTGAATCTTCGTTGCTCAACAAATGGATGGGCAACCGCATTCTGTTTAAAGCGGAGTGCTTACAGACCATCGGGGCATTCAAAATTCGCGGGGCTATGAATTTTTTAGCCCGCTTGAAAGAGGAAGGTCGTTTACCGAAGCATGTGGTCGCCAATAGTTCTGGAAATCATGCTCAGGCAGTAGCCTATGCAGCGTCTCACTTTGGTATTAAGGCCACTATTTTTGCGAGCGAGACCATTTCGCCGATTAAAGCTGCCGCTACGCAAAGCTATGGTGCTGAATTAAAACTATTTCCTACCCGTCCAGAAGCAGATGCGGCTGTCGAGCAAGCGTCAAAAGCACCAGACACGGTCTGGATACCGCCGTTTAACCACAAAGATATTGTGGCAGGACAAGGCACGGCAACGTTAGAAGCGCTTAACGAAATTGGTGAGGTGGATGCTGTTTTTGCGCCGTGTGGTGGCGGAGGGTTATTGTCGGGCTCATTACTGGCAACTCGCGCACTACAGCCAAATGCATTGGTCATTGGCGCTGAGCCCGCCGAAGCGAATGATGCCTCTATGTCGTTGCAAGCTGGTGAGATCATTGCTTTAGACTATGCTCCAAATACCTTAGCAGACGGTGCAGCCACGCCTTCTGTTGGCGATGTAACGTTTCCTATACTGCAAGAAATAGATGATTTCTACGAAGTAGATGAGCTGCAAATTGCTTATTGGACCCAATGGCTACATCATTTACTAAAGCTTCATATTGAGCCCACGTGCGCGATGACCATGGCTGCAGTAGCGGCTTGGGCTGCCAACACTCCACCTGGGCAAACCGCTCTTGTTATATTGAGTGGTGGCAACATTAGCCAGTCGAGTATGGCTAAAATTTGGGAGAGAGATTTTTTGCTGCAGCCTCCCATTCTTGACCTTGATGACGAAGATGAACTTGAAGAAACTGAGCGTGTTGAGGCATAGCGTTTTGTTAGCACACAGCTATTGAAACTCGAGCAGCTCGGTATACAAACTAAAAAAACAAAGAATAAAACAGAAATAAAAAAGGCAGAAACTCACTATGAACTCTACATTGTCGGCACTGACATTTAAAAAGCACTCGCTTTCAAAATTCCTAAGCGCAATGTTTGCAACAGCGGCAACGTTAGGCGCTATAACCACCACGCTTACGGTGGATGCTGCAACGCTTGTTGAGAACGTAAAAGGCTATACGTTAAATGAAACTGGCAAACTCATTACGTTTAAAAACCTTGTCATTGATGAAGGCAAAGTAGTTGCATTAGATATCGACAAAGGCAACACGCCTGTCGATAGCACTATTGATGGCAAAGGCAAAGTCATGCTACCCGGGCTTATCGACGCTCACGGGCATTTGCTTGGCTTAGGCGCAAACTTGTTGGAAGTCGATTTGCGAGAAAGTAGCAGTGCACAAGACGCGGCCAAGACAGTTGCCGAATACGCATTTGCGAATGGACAACAAGCTTGGATTACCGGGCGCGGTTGGAACCAGGAATTGTGGTCTGACAGAGCGTTTCCAACAGCGGCTGACCTAGATAAAGTCATTTCTGACCGACCTGTGGCACTAGCTCGTGTAGACAGCCACGCTACCTGGGTGAACAGTAAAGCGATGGAAATTGCGGGTATAACTAAAGACACCCCATCGCCTGCAGGGGGCGAAATCATTAAAGACGCTGACGGTAATCCTACCGGTGTTTTCATTGATAATGCATCGCAGTTAATTGAAGCGCACTTGCCTAAAGCAAGCAACGCTATTTACGAGCAGCAATTACATGCAGCAGGTGAGCACTTACTAGCAAATGGCGTTACGTCAATGCACGATGCTGGCGTAGGCAGAGACGTTTACGATTTCTATTTAAAAGAAGCAGTAGAAGGTGACTTGCCTGTGCGCATTTATGCCATGGTGAGTGCGACAGACCCTGACCTCAGCACCATGTTAGGCAATGGCGCTATCCGCGATAAAGACGACTTTTTATATATTCGTTCGGTAAAAGCCTATGGCGATGGTGCACTTGGTAGCCGAGGCGCAGCATTGCTTGAACCTTATTCAGATGCACCGCATCAACATGGTTTGCTGTTAACTCAACCAGAAGATATGACCCAACTGTTTACTACGGTAATTGGTGCGGGCTTCCAGCTTAACTACCATGCCATTGGTGATAGGGCTAACCATGTTGCACTGAACGAGTTTGAAACCACGTTTAAGAGTATTGGCGGCAGCGAACTGCGCAACCGCATTGAGCATGCACAGGTGATTGCGCCTGACGACCTAGCCCGCTTTGCTTCGTTGAAGGTCTTACCTTCCATGCAGCCTACTCACGCCACCAGCGATAAGAACATGGCGGAAGATCGCCTTGGCAAAGATCGTATGAAAGGCGCTTACGCGTGGAAAACGCTACTCGATTCGGGCATTGCACTACCCTTAGGCTCTGATTTCCCTGTAGAGCTTGCTAACCCATTTTACGGGCTTCACGCTGCGGTTACGCGACAAGACAGAAACAATCAACCCGTAAAAGGTTGGTATGCCCACGAAGCGTTAACCATTGAACAAGCCTTTAAAGGGTTTACTTTAGATGCTGCCTACGCAGGGCACATGGAAGATACCTTGGGCACACTGACGCCAGGAAAATGGGCAGACTTTATCTTGGTCGACCAAGATATTTTTACCATTGATGCCAAAGACATTTGGAAAACCGAAGTACACGCAACTTATGTGGCTGGAGAAGAAGTTTTTTCTAAATGAGTAGCGAAAACAAAAGCCTGTTAACCAAAGGGATTGGCGGCATTGGCGCTGGCCTTTTGGTGTTAAATGGCCTTATTGGGGCGGGCATTTTTGCTCTGCCCGCTAAAATGGCCGCTGAGCTCGGCGCTTTCAGCCCTTACATCTTTTTGATTTTTGGCGCGCTAATGCTGGCCATTGTGTGGTGTTTTGGGCAGCTAGCGGCGCTGTACCAAGAAACCGGCGGACCTGTGGTGTACGCCCAGAAAGGCTTCGGCGACGCAGCGGCGTTTCAAACTGGCTTTATTTACTATTTAGCTCGCGCAACCGCGATTGCAGCCAACATGCACGTGTTATTGCTATACGCCGGCTATGTGTGGCCCGAACTAAATGCGGGAATAGGCAAGTCACTCGCTATTATCGCGCTTACCACAGCACTAATCGTAGTGAATATTGTCGGCCTTAAGGCCGCCATGCGTTCACTTGATACTATCTCGGTGCTAAAACTGCTGCCTTTTGTGGCGCTTATTGCGGTTGGTTACTGGCAGCTCGATTTTTCTACTGCGCTAGTACGTTCTTCGGAAACCGTTGTGCCTGCATTTGACACCATTTCTGCCGGTGCCCTACTTACGCTTTACGCTTTTATTGGTTTTGAAACGGTAGTAGTCACGAGCGGCGAGACCAGTTCGCCGAAAAAGACCATACCTCGGGCTTTAATGCTTACAGTTTCAGGTATCGCCATATTTTACTTTTGCGTGCAGTGGCTTTATTGGCACACTGTAGGGCCTGCAAAGCCGGATAGCGCACCACTTATTGCACTCGCCAATATGATATTTGGCGAAACTGGGGCGCTGATAATGACGCTAACCGCCGTGGTGTCGGTTGCCGGTAACTTGTTAGCGAATATGATATCTACGTCTCGGCTGACTTTTTCAATGGCAAGACAGTCACTTATTCCAGGTAAGCTCGGACAGAAGTTAGGCGAGATTCATGCGTCCTTTGCTACCCCAGCGGTTTCCATATCAATACTGGGAATATTTGCAGGAGCTATGGCACTTAGCGGTAGCTTTGTGTGGCTGGCTATTTCAAGCGTGCTTGCCCGGCTAGTGGTTTACGCCGTGTGTGTAGTGGTGCTGATGAAAGCTCAGCGGGCTTCCTTGCAGAGCGCTTCTTCACAAAGCAGCATACAGCAAGATACTTCTGAGAAAGACGCTTACCTTAAAGGCTCTGCAGGCGCATTCGTCAGCCCTGTAAACCTGTTTCGACGTCTGATACCCTTTGTCGCACTAGGGGTTTGCGCATGGTCTATTGCACAGTCGTCAACCAACGCGTGGCTATTTTTACTGGGTGAATTAGTGGTTGGCGCACTGCTTTATTTTTTTTATTTCGCTCCAAGCAACAAAGAATCAAAAGGTTAAACCGTGGAAATTCAAGTTATACCCGTCACGCCCTTTGCCCAAAACTGTTCATTAATTTGGGACTCATCCACTAACAAAGGCGCGTTTGTCGACCCAGGCGGCGACGTTGAAAAGTTGATTGAAGCTGCATCGAATAAAGGCGTGAGTATAGAAAAAATCATACTCACTCATGGGCACTTAGATCATGTAGGTGGCACTGTTGCCATCGCAGAGCATTACGGTGTACCTATTGTAGGGCCGCATATTGGCGATAAATTCTGGTTAGATGCGCTTATGCAGCAAAGCCAGATGTTTGGCTTTCCACCGGCCCAACCTTTTGCTCCCAATGAGTGGTTAAACGACAACGATACAATTTCAGTAGGCAATTTAACGCTAGAAGTGCTGCATTGCCCGGGTCATACGCCTGGTCATGTGGTGTTGGTAGAACGCTTAAGTAATCGGGTTATTGTTGGGGATGTCATTTTCGCAGGCTCTATTGGTAGAACTGATTTTCCGCAAGGTAACCATCAGCAATTAATCGACTCGATCAAGCAGAAGATTATGGTGCTGCCGGATGATATGACGATTTACCCGGGTCATGGACCAACCACTACGGTTGCCACCGAAAAGACCTCGAACCCTTATGTTTCGAGTCAATTCGGATAAAACCTCACGTTTTATAAGCAGTGAAAGAACAAAAAGGCGAGGTGCGTTGAACAAGCTTTTGCTTGTTTCGCCCTCGCCTTTCGCTTATTTAAAGCTTGCTATGCATTCGCTTAGCGCAATGTCTATAAAGCGTTATTAACTAACGCTTATTCGTATGCACCGCTAGCATAATGCAACTCATAGCTGTGGCTATAAATTTCAAGGATGTTGCCAAACGGGTCTTCCATGTAAATCATGCGGTAAGGCTTTTCACCCGGATAGTAATAACGCGGCGCCTTCATTCGCTTTTTACCACCAGCAGCGACAATTTTTTCAGCCAAGCCTTCTACATCTGGGTCTTGAACACAGAAATGAAAGATACCGGTTTTCCAATATTCAAAGTTGTTTTCTGGGTTCTCTTGGTTGCTGAACTCAAAAATTTCAACGCCGACACGATCACCTGTTGAAAGGTGCGCAATGCGGAATTTCCCCCAACCTGGACCAAATACATCGGTACACATTTCGCCAATGGCCGAGTCATCTTCAACAATCTCGGTTGGCTTCATGATGAGGTACCAGCCAAGTACTTCAGTATAAAATTTCACGGCAGCTTCTAAGTCAGGTACCGAAATTCCAATATGAGAAAACGTACGTGGATATGGTGTTTTTACTGCTTCAGTCATCACATACTCCTATGTAGTGCAAGTTATCGAAATGGCTTAAGCGGCCGCCTCTTCAAGAAGGCCAACTCGAACACCGCTTAAGTGAATGTGCATACATAGTAGCTAGACAAAGATGAAACATGAAATTATGATATTTTCTAAATTTAATAAATTTAAATTATAGAAAATGATAAACCCTATTTGGCTAGACACCTTCATCACGTTAGTAGAAACGGGGAACTTTACGCGTACTGCAGAGCAACGTTTTATGACGCAGCCGGGTGTAAGTCAGCACCTTAAGAAACTGGAAGAGGCATGTCAGTGTGAATTAGTCGTCCGTTTAGGCAAGGGCATTCAGTTAACTGAGCAGGGCCAGCGTGTGTACCGCTATGCCAAGGAGCAGCAGGAAAAAGAGCAAGATTTTATTGCCAGCTTAAAGTTTGACGCCCCTTTTGAAGGTAAGTGCGTAGTGGCCTGCTCGGGTGCGATTGCTCAGCGTATTTACCCAGCCTTACTGGCACTGCAAAAACAGCATAGCGCGCTTAATATTCACGTGGAAGTCGCACCTCGTCGTACTATTTTGTCAGGCATTGCGAACAATACGCTGGAGCTTGGCATTGTGACAAACCAGCCAGAGAGTGAAGATATACATAGTGAGTATTTAGGCGAAGAAGCATTGGGGCTTATTCTACCGCGAAGCCTACCTGACGCGCTTGCTGCGCAGGTACCTGGGTTATCTGAAAACGCGCAGGGTTTTATTTCGAGTTCGGGTTCGGGTTCGGGTTCGGGTTCGGGTTCGGGTTCGGGTTCGGGTTCGGGTTCGGGTTCGGGTTCGGTAGCAAAAGTAGCAAGCGTATCTGGAAAAGCAAAGAGTAAAACTGATGGTGGTAGAACATTAAAAGCCGTCATCAAGCATCTAGGGCTTATTAATCACCCTGATGCCATGCACTACTTGCAGCGCTATTTTAACGATTGCGGAGAAGCTGAGTTAGCCAACATAAATCCGAATAAGCTACCTCATACCGGCTACATCAACCAACTTTCGCAAATTCTACTGCCGGTAAGCGAAGGGTTGGGTTACACCGTGCTGCCCACCAGCACACTAGACTTTGTGTCTTTTGCCGACAAACTTACCGTCTACAAAGCTAAAAATGAAGTAACCGAGCCCCTATACAGTGTTCAAACACCCCACAGCGCTCTACCCGCCCGCTACCAAGTAGTGAAACAAGCCATCACCCAAGTATTGGGTTAAAAATTGGGGTCAGAGTACATTATTACGCTGGGTTACTAACTCAGCACCGAGCTTTTTGAGAGTGGGGCAATTAAAGTTACCCTGACCCCATAGTTCGAGTTATGGGGTCAGAGTACATTATTACGCTGGGTTACTAACTCAGCGCCGAGCTTTTTGAGAGCGGGGCCATTTAAGTTACTCTGACCCCACCATTCGTGATTAGTCGTGAAGCGATGGATCTGGTGCAACCATTTCGGCTTCTTTTTTGTGTTCAGGGACATCCACTTTACCCGAGGCTATGACTTCGCCTTCCTGCCATAGCTTCCACTCACCCCGTTCGTAGATATCCCACTGTTCATCGTTTGTTAGCGGTTCAGTAGCAATAATGCTCACTACATCTTTTGGCGTGGTTTCAGCTGCAAAATCAATTTCCACCTCTACATCACTCAAACAAGCGGGGCCAAAAGGTGCTCTGCGGGTAATGCTAGCTAACTTTGTACTACAGAAGGTAAATAACCAGTCGCCATTGCTCAGTAAGCAATTGAATACACCTTGCTGAGCGTACTCCTTTGCAAGTGAAACTAACGTTTCAGCTAACTGCTCAGGCATAGCGTCTCGAGGGAGGTTTTGCCTAACGTTATTCATAATATCGCAGAAAAGCTCTTCGCTATCGGTATCCCCAACTGCTTCGTAAACACCCGTCCGGCGCGAGAAATTAGGTAGTTGTCCGTTGTGCGCAAACACCCAGTATCGCCCCCACAGTTCGCGAGTAAAGGGATGCGTGTTAGCTAAGTTAATGTTACCCACATTAGCCTGACGAATATGGCAAATCGCATTCTTGCTTTTTATAGGCAACTTCGAAACAAAGTCTGCGATGGGTGATGTGGCGCAAGGCTCGGGATCGTGAAACATACGCACGCCCTTCCCTTCATAAAAAGCAACTCCCCAGCCGTCTTTATGCGGCCCTGTTTCACCACCGCGGCGAGTCAGCCCGGTAAAACTAAAACATAGGTCAGTAGGAGTGTTCGCACTCATGCCTAAAAGTTCACACACAACGTTTGTTACCTATAGCAGTTATTTCATTAAGTATGTCGAGAATACGCAAGCACTCGAGCCGAATCAATTCGACATTGGTCCGTAATAAAGGAGAAGCGGCAGACTTTACAACTCATTCACCTTTTTAAACCCAATGACCTTCATACCACTTTATTTTAATTGAATTGCGTAAAAACGTCCGTTTTATGTTTACCTCCCCTTTCATTTACAATAAATAATAATGATAATCAATTACAAACAAACTATTCTTTCATATATATGATGCGCTACCACTCTTTCTCGATTTATTCGCTTTTCGTCATTGCTATGTGTTCGGTGTTATTACCCTACACTTCTTTTGCTAACGAGGTTTCGCCTTCAACTCATATCGCTAATACTGGGAACTACGAGGTAAATCAAACCTTTAAGCATTTATTAAGCGAACATCAAATCGTGGCAATTGGTGATATACACGGCTCCGCAGCACCGACAGAGCTCTTAATCAACGCTCTGGCTGATCGTGATATCTTTGAGAGTGTCGACGTTATTGTGACTGAGTTTGGTAATAGCCATTACCAAGCTGAGTTGGATGATTATTTGCTTAATCCCAATACAAAGGTTTCACTGCAAGAATTAGAGCCTTTGTGGCAGGACAGTATTTATTTTATGGCGTGGCAATATGAGCATTACCGCCATTTTGTGCAGACACTAAGATTACTCAATGCATCGTCAAACCATAAAGTTCGCATAGCTCTAGCCGAACCAGAGTTTAAATGGGAAGGATTGAGCAAAGAGCAATGGCAGTCTCTCACCAAAACACGCATTGTGAACTATGAGAAAACTGTGAAGCAGGTAGCTGAACAAAACTATAAAGCGATTCTTCTGTTTGGCGCAATGCATACATTAAAGCAGCCGGTGTCGTTAAAGCGGGGTGAAGCAATCAATGAGTTTGTGCCCTTTACTTCTAAGCTTAAGGACCTAAATATTGCGACAGTATGGACCCACTTTTCCACATCGACAATACCTGACATTTCTCCTCCTACGCTTGTTTTGCTTAACGAAAAGAGTGAATTGAACTCCCCTTTATCCAGCGTTTCAGCACGATTTGCAGACGGCACGAATCAAAAGCTTTCAGACGTTGCTGACGCATACTATTACCCAGGCCCTTTGGACCGACATGCGCCAGTGCCTTCACATATTAAACGAGACAGCCAGTGGCACCACGAGATGAGTCGACGCGCCGCAATAGTTGACGAACGAGTCTCAGCACAAATCGCTAAGCAATTAGCTGAATGGCAAGCCGAAACCGACTAGCAATACGAAATTATGGGGTCAGAGTACTTTTTCAGTAATGTACTCTGACCCCATTTATTCGGCGTGTTGTTGGGGCTGACAAATCTCATGTAGTGCTGAAGGGGCGTCGACGCTGAGATAGAGTGTGTCTATCGGCTCAATAAAAGTCGCTAAACCCGAGTAATACTTTTGTTGTGACACAAAAGTAAGCTTAACGTTTGCGTTGCCTCTACCGAAATGGAACTGTTCTTGTGTTGAAGCTGCTGTCCAACTGCCTGTTTCAACTTGTTGAATATTTGAAAGTGGAATAACAGTCATTCCCCACCACGAATTATTCACCATAAGCTTATCTTTTATAAGGTAAACAGAGTAATGCTTGCTGACTCTGTAGTTAGCAATGAACATCACTATGAGGTAAAAAACCAAAGTTGCCACGACAATGGCAACCGTTTCACTCCAAAGTGCAATGGCGAGATAGCTTGCATACGTCGCAACTACAAGCGCTACACAAACCAATAACACATGCCACCACTGTGCAGACCATAAACGCAGATTGGCTATGGCGGGAACATGGTTTCTACTAAAACGAGGTATGGCGTAGTACCAACTGGCGGGCTCATGAGCAAACATAAGTGCCAACTCTAACTTCTTTGCTTCCTTTGATCCTTTTTCATAAATGTTATCGCCTTCATATTGTTCCAGCATATGAACTCGCGGGTCGCCAGAGAGCTTTCGAGCCCCCCACAACGCTTTAACTATCGTTACCAGAAGGAGAATTTCTATCACCATCAATACGGCAATAACCGGGTATTTAAGGTAGGTAATGAATTCAAAGTAATAGGCTAACTTCTCTGGATAGTTATAGCGTGCGACCAAACTACTTAAAGAAAAAACTAACAATAATTTCCACAGAGCCTGATTGCCAATTTGAATAATCCAGAAATAGTAAAGTACAGGCAAAAAGACAAAATATGCCAACGTAACAAGCAAGGTATTTCGCCAATGTGCGCTAGCCCAAATACTTTCAAAGGAGAAGGTTATTTCAGGAAGGGTTTCAGGTAAAAATAATGTGCCCACATAAAAGCAGGCAGCAGCAACTATTAGAAAAGCTATCCGGTATTTAACGGGTTTGCGCATAATTCATCCCTGATGCGTTAAACAAGCTGGCTGAATGCCGAACCAGCGTTACACCTACCATACTGAAAATGCGCTGAAACCAAAAGCGTAAATCGTAAAACTAATGGGGTCGGAGTACATTACTCAGAAATGTACTCCGCCCCCATTAATTTAATGTACTCTGACCACATTTTTTAAGCAGCTTTCACTTTGGGAGAGTCTTCGTGCTCGGTAGCGCGGCTTTGAGTATCGCTTTTTGTGTTGCGTGACTCGTCGGTAGTTTGGCTATCGCGTACGTTCTTCTGCACCGTAATAGCGGCAAAGAGGCTTAGAGTGAAGGCCATGCCGAAGAAGCCTTTTTCACTTAATAAAAGCTCAGCATTTAATAAGCCAATTACCAACAATACGATGGCTGATGCAATAGCTACAGCTGATGCAAGGAAATACGCTTTGGTAGTTGGCACACCTTCCATTTTATCGCGTACCGTTTTTTGTAAGCTCACTACAGAAAACAAGCCGAATAACATAATAGTGAAGTAATAACCTTTTTCATTAAGCGCCATTGGGGCATTATAAAGGCCGATAAAATAAGCGCCTACACCCACAATTAGGGCTGCCAGTGAAGCTATTCGAAATGCTTTCGTTGGTTTATTCTGAGTCTGCATTGTTAAATTCCTCGATAATAGTTGTCTCACCGTTGCTCGCAAAAATAACTGCCTTTTCCGATAAATCGTATTTCTGCATGTAACGAGCAAGGCTTCCAAATGTAGTTGTTTCCACCTTACGACCGTGATCGGACAACGTCACGCCGTCGCTGAACATACTCGCCAAGCCAAGTTTGGCGCGGCTCATGTTTACTTTTTGCGGCGTAAAATATGCCTTTGCATTAGCTTTTAGCTGGGCTATATCTGTGGTGGAGTACACCGCAGCATTGAGCACATCTAGGGTGTACTCGGTACAGTTTTGTCGTTCACTGTTAAATGGGTTAGCAACGACTGAATAGCGTGGGTTATGCAACAATTTTGCTTTATCTTCGCTGTACATACTTAGAAGCGCTTGCTGCACGGCAACCGATGGGATAATCAGGCCAGCCTCGAGCGCATAAGCACTCCAGAAAAAATCTACAGGATAATCTGTAACTAAATGACTCACGTCTTGTTCATCAGCATCTTGATACAAATTATGGATTGCATAGCCTTTAGCAGTCTCTCCATTATCTAGCTGAATGCTTGAGTAGATAGCAATAGCAGTGTGCGTGAAGCGAATGCCCTCCGGCATGTCTTCAATCGGTCTGCCTCGCCTTGCAATAATGAAGGCACGAGCTCCTTGGCTTGCCGCATACTTTTCTACTTCTTTAGAAAAAATGGCAATGGCTTCAGATGAAAATGAAGGCTTTCCATGCTGCTGACTACCTGCCAAAGCGTGATTAGCGTTGGCAGTAAGTAGTACCAAAGCCACAGCTATTGAATACAAAAATGTTTTCATACTCTTCCCTGCTTAAATTCTCTCGACTTGCACTGAATAAGAGCCACCTAAAGCGCTAGATGCACAACACTTCGCTGTAGCAGTTTTTTACCAAACTATAGCCACTTTTATAGCGTCCAATCGCGCTTCAAAGTTCGAGCAATTAATTTACCGTTAGCGTTTAGTTGTGGTAGTGGTAGTAGTCGTTGTTGTGTTAGTGGTCGCAACGACTTTGTTTGGCGCAGGGTCTGCGGTAATGATCGTTTCGGTAACCACTAACGGCTGGTTATTATTAACGGAGGACTGATGGCTAGCTCCGTGAATACTGCGGCTACTCTCGTCAATCACACTTTCAGCAACTGCGCTACCTGCCACTACAGCACTGCCGGTTAGTATCACCGGAACAGCAACTACTGCACTCGCTACTGACGCCGTCGTTGCTAGGCCTTCAGATGCAGCAAGCGCGCTATGTTTACTGGCTTTGCCACTGTGGTCGATGGAATCATCTGCCATTACAGAATGGGTAAGAAGCGCACTACTTAATAGTGCAGTTAACATCAATGTTGAACGCGAATTTTTCATATCACTTGCTCCTAGTATGTAAAGGCGAGATGTGCCTGAACATGTTCTACACTAGAACCAAGAATAAATTTCGTAAACCGCAATCGCTGATGTAGTATTAAATTACACCACAAGTATAAATATTTAATACCATGAGCCAAATTAACCTTGTTTACGACACGCTTAAACAATGTTTACGAGAGCAGCGATTTACCTACAAACAGATCGCACAGAAACTGAACGTAAGCGAGGCCAGCGTAAAACGAAATTTCTCTTTACAGGCTTTTAGCCTCGATAAACTGGAACAGATTTGTGAATGTCTAAATTTGTCATTAAGCGACCTTTTTAGCCTGTCGCAAAAGCAGCAGGAAAAAATATCACAGCTGTCTGAGAAGCAAGAAATGGAGCTACTTGCCAATCCCAAACTACTGCTCGCAGCAGTTTGCGTACGCGATGGTTGGCGATTCTCGGAAATAATCAAGCACTACGATATTTCTGAGGTAGAGGGCATTAAGCTAATGACAACCTTAGATAAACTTAAGCTTATAGAGCTGTTACCGAACAACCGCTACAAGCTACTTATTGCGCAAAACTTTCGCTGGATCCCTGGCGGCCCGCTAGAGAAATTTATGGAACAGGAAGTAATGGTGAAGTTTATGGATCCAAAGAAAAACGAGCCATGGATGTTCCGTTTCTATTTACGCGGCCGCTATTCTCAGACCTCGGTTTCGATTATTCAGCGCCGTCTTGAACAACTGCGACAAGAGGCAGCAAAACTCAGCAGCGAAGATAATGCCCTACCAATTGAAGAACGCCAGCACATTGGTCTTTTAATGGCGATGCGGCCTTGGGAGCCTTCACTTTTTGAAAATATGAAGCGAAAATAACCCTGTCGAAGTATATTTGGGGGTCAGAGTACATTTCGTAGAAAAGTACTCTGACCCCATTAGTTTACTACTCAAAAAAGTACTCTGACCCCATTTTTTGCTACTCAGAAATGTACTCTGACCCCATTATTGGGTGGCGCTTTTTGCCCGCATGGTGACGGGTGCTCTGTTGGAGAGCAGCAGGTAAACCATGCTGGCGATGATTAACCCTACAAACCATGCGTAGGCGTAAAGCGTATCGAAAATAGCTGGCACATTTTCTACGAAGCCTGCGGCATGAAGAAAACCTGGGATATTGGGTAAAATGCCTATAACAAGCGCAGTCACACCCGCCATGTTCCAACCGTTGTTCGCGCCATATTCGCCAGCGTGTTGAAATAGCGCATCTATGTTTAAGGTCGATTTTCTTAAGATAAAATAGTCGGCAATTAGAATACCCGCGATAGGGCCAAGCAGCGCAGAATATCCCGTAAGCCACGTAAATAAATAGCCACCCGCGGTTTCAAGCAGCTTCCAGGGGAAAATAGCGACGCCGATACCAGCGGTTATATAGCCGCCCATTTTGAAGCTTATTTTCGAAGGCGCCATATTCGAAAAGCCATAAGCTGGGGCTACCATGTTAGCGGCTAGATTTGTGGTTAACGTTGCGAGTGCTAATGCAGCAAGTGCCAACACAACACCCATGCCGCCCATTCGACCGGCTAGTGCAACAGGGTCCCATATGGCCTCACCATAAATGGTGACCGTTGCTGACGTTACCGCTACACCGATAAAGGCAAATAGCGCCATGGGTAATGGCAAGCCGATAGCTTGGCCTAACATTTGGTCTTTTTGTGATTTTGCAAAACGCGTGAAATCGGGAATGTTCAACGCCATGGTTGCCCAGAAGCCCACCATAGAGGTTAAGCCCGCGAAGAAGGCTGTCCAAAACTGCCCTTCTTTGGCTCCACCTTCAACAAACTGAGACGGCGTTGACAACATTTCGCCAAACCCACCAGCATTAACGTATGCCCAACCAAGAAGCGCTAAGCCCATTAAGATCAAAAATGGTGCAGCAAAAGTTTCAAGCCAACGAATAGATTCGGTGCCGTGTTTTATAAAAACCAAGTGCATCGCCCAGAAAGCGAAGAAGCACAGAGTTTGTGTGATATCGATACCTAAAAATGGTAGTGCCTGCCCCACAAAAGCGTCGCCGCTCACGCTATTTAAAATAACGTAAATGGCACTGCCGCCTACCCATGTGTTAATTCCAAACCAACCACATGCAACAAGCCCACGGGCCAAAGCAGGAATTTTCGCGCCTTTGGTGCCAAATGCGCTACGTAATAATACGGGAAAAGGTAAGCCGTATTTTGCACCTGCATGACCAATTAGCATCATAGGTACAAGCACGATGATGTTGCCCAACAGTACGGTGATAACCGCTTGATACCAATTCATGCCTTCTGATACCAGGCCCGCAGATAAGAGGTAAGTAGGTACACAAACCACCATCGCAACCCATAATGCCGCATAGTCTTTCCACACCCAGGTTCTGGTTTCCGCGTTGGTTGGCGCTAAATCTTCATTCCATAAATCGACATCGTAATGGGAAGGTTTTGTCATGGTCTGATTGTTGGTGTTATCCACGATCTATTTCCTTATTGGGTTTGCTATTACTTGTTGCTTCTTTTTACACAGCGTCATGCTCGGCAAAGCGGTAGGTTAAAAAATGCATCAGCACTCTCAACGGCGTAACGATTAGATTAGAGGCTCGCTGCTAACCTTTATTGGGCCTGCTGATCTTTGGTGTACAACAAAGGTCAAAAGGCCTTGGCAAAAAAGAAAAGCAAAAATACTGCCGCTTCGCGCGCTTTGTTAACGCAAAACCTAAATACCGTTTTGCTACGTCGGTATTTAGGTTAGCGACGCACGTTTCTTTTTAGAAGTAGGTGATACGCTTTATTTTGTTAAACAAAGCGCAACTACGCTAATTAGAAATTACGTCTTACCGTTACGCCATACGTCCTAGGCTTCGCATAGGAAATCTGGCTGGTTCCATAAAAACCAGTTACGTCAAAGCCAATAAGTTCATGGTCTGAGTCAAACAGGTTATCTACATAAGCCGCTATTAGCCATTTGTCCTCAGCGTCTACCCAGGTTAAACGAGTATCAGCCGTGGCATAGCTATCAATTTCATGAGCGGTAAAATTCCGCGCATTGTGAAAGGTTTCCGACTGATAATTGGCTGACAGTTGGGCTGCCATATTGCCGTCGAAGGCGTCCCAGTTATAGCGAAGCATGGCAGACGCTTGATACTCTGGGGTAAATGGCGGTGTTGTATCAGCAAAGTACCCCGAGGCCACTTCTAAGTCTTCAACCACTGCATCGGTATATGAAAAGTTAACCATAACATCTAAGCTGTCTGTCGGGGTTAAGAACACTTCTAATTCAACGCCGCTAAATGAGGCTTCTTCGTTTGACACCACCCCCGCATTATTCACCCACGAAAACGACTGGTAATCGCTGTAGTCATAATAAAAAACATTGGCATTAAAAACGCCGCTTCCCTGCATAAAACTGTGCTTTAAACCCGCTTCATACGCAGTAAGTTCTTCAGGTTCGTATAAGCTGAAACCTCCTTGAAGCGGGGCATTGAAACTCCCCGCTTTTACGCCCCGATTGATGCCTGCATAGTACAAGCTATTACCCACACTGTATTCCAGCTGTAGCTTGGCCGACCACAGGTTTTGATCGTTAGAATCAACCAAAGTTTCTAAAGACGTCGTAGTGGTATCAATTTCGATAACACGGTCGTTAGTATTCTCGTTCTGATACACATTACCCACAAAGTCTTTGTCTTCACGGGTGTAACGTAACCCCCCAACCAGAACAAGGTTGTCACTCAGGCTATAGTCTATTTGCCCAAATACAGAATAAGACTCGGTTTCAAGAGACACCAGGGTGTTATTTTCTTCACCACCTAAGAAAAAGGTGGTGGGTGAACCCGCCAAGCCTTGGCTATAGTCCGTATCGATAGAAAGGTAATAAAGCCCCCCAACCCACTTTAAGTCTGCGGATTCACCTGAGAATCGAAATTCTTGGCTAAACTGCTCTATGGTGCTGTTAGATTGAAAAATAAGTTCGGGTGACGCGGTTTGGTCGGAGTCGAGGCCAACGGTACGTTTAAACTCTTTGTAATCAGACATGGCGAAGAAATCGAAGCTTTCAAATGCATAGTCTAATGTTGCCGCGAGGCCTTTCGATTTGATTTTGTTTTGATCGTCAAAGGCAAAGTCTTTATTTACTTTATTGCCCGATCCATCAGGGTCGAAGTTACCATTGAAATCGCCGCCTTGAACGGGACGGAAAGGATCGCCATTGAAGTTGCCGTCTACGCACACGCCTGCCTGAATAGTGTCGCAGCCAAGCGGGTCGTCAGCAGCATAAATAACGTCAATCACATTGCCGTCGGCATCTTTTATCTCGGTGGTGTTCACCACCTGATACGGGCCTTCACTTTTGGTTGTATCTGACCAGTTACCGCTTAGTAGCAGCGAGCCTTCTTCGCCAATGTCAAACAGCAACTGAGCACGAAACGCTTTAGTATCATCGTTGTACCCATCTTCACCGCCTCCCACAGAGCCTAAACGGGTATCGGGCGCGGCACCGTCTTCATAAATATTCTCTAGTATCTCACCTTGCTGGTTGGTAAACCCAGAAAAGCGACCATAAATGCCGTCTGCTAGTTCGCCTGATATCGCTCCTTCAAAGCGGTATTGCTCGAAACGTGCGGCAGTAAATTCCGCGTAGCCTTCTGTATCTGCAGTGGGCTTAGCGGTAACCGTATTAACCAGCCCGCCCGTGGCATTTCTTCCGAATAGTGTTCCCTGTGGGCCTTTGAGAATTTCGATGCGAGCTACATCGAATAAACCAAAGGTTTGTGCTTGGGTACTGGCTAAATATCCGCCGTCGACGTAGACCGCCACTGGCGCTTCCGCCAAGTCAGCGTAGTCGTTTTGCACCACGCCTCGAATATTGAAAATAGCACGCTGACCACCGATATCACCGGCCAACGATACGCCAGGGGTAAACGCGATAAGCTCAGTACTGCTTTCAAGGCCAAGTGCCTCTAATTGTTCACCAGAAAACGCAGTAATAGCGATCCCTACATCGCTTATATTCTCGTTGCGCTTTTGCGCGGTAACTTCAATACTTTCCCAAACATTCTCTGCAGCAAAGGCCGCTGGCGTACTTAACGCTATAGCTACGGTTAACGCCAGCAGACGCTTGTGTGTGTTTAACGTATGCATGTTTTACTCTCGTTTATAGTTCTTTTTAACAAGCCTTGCGGCGGTGTTGTCCCGATATTTTTATAAGAGTAACGGTCGACGTGAACTGCATATCGATTGCCACTGGGGTGCAAACCTAAGGCAGGACTGGAGAGGAACTGCCAAAGGCTTGCGGTTTTAAATTGTTATTATTGATGGCTCATGGCTGAGCCTAAATCTCTGTTCTTTTACCTGCTGCGAGCAACTATTTGCCATACAGGCTTAATAGTTACCGTGCGTGGGCAAAGTTCTTATGGTCATTTATGGTTAGTCAAGGTCAGTACGCCATGACATTAACTTGGAAATGAAAAGCTCACTCCTTCTCGAATGCCGCTTGAAGGCCAACGTTGAGTAATGGTTTTGCGTTTGGTGTAAAAGCGTACGCCATCCGGGCCGTATGCGTGAAGGTCACCAAAGAGTGAGCGCTTCCAACCACCAAAGCTGTGATAAGACACAGGCACTGGCAGCGGTACGTTTATGCCTACCATGCCTACTTGGATATTGTCTGAGAAGTAGCGAGCAGCCTCGCCATCTCGGGTGAAAATACACGTACCATTGCCGTATTCATGGCTGTCAATGAGCTGCATAGCTTGTTCCATGCTTTTAACGCGCATAACTTGTAGTACAGGGCCAAAAATCTCAGCTTTGTAGCTGGCCATTTCCGGCGTAACCTTGTCGATAAGCGTTGCACCTAAGAAGAACCCCGTTTCGTAGCCTTTTACGCTAGGGTCTCTGCCATCAACGACCACATCAGCCCCTTGCTCAGCCGCGCTGGTTATGTAGCCTTCTACTTTCTCTTTGTGCTGAAGTGTAATCAGTGGGCCGAAATCGTTAGTCGCATCGTCAAAAGCTCCTACTTTTAAGCTTTTCATGGCTGATTGCATTTTATCTACAATTTCATCTGCCACTTTGTCGCCTACGGCAACCACAACTGATAACGCCATGCAGCGCTCGCCTGACGAGCCAAAAGCAGCACCTAAAAGCTGATTCACTGCGTTGTCGATGTCGGCATCGGGCATCACAATAGCGTGGTTTTTAGCGCCACCTAATGCTTGGCAGCGCTTGCCATTAGCATTGGCTTTCGAATAGATGTATTCGGCGATGGGCGTTGAACCCACAAAACTCACTGCTTTAATGCGCTCGTCATCTAGTATTTGATCAACCGCTTCTTTGTCGCCATTTATAACGTTAAAAACGCCGTCGGGTAGCCCTGCTTCTTTGAGTAGCTTGGCTAGGAAAATAGCGCAGCTTGGATCGCGCTCAGAGGGTTTTAAAACAAAGGTGTTGCCGCATACAATGGCAAGCGGAAACATCCAAAGGGGCACCATGGCCGGAAAGTTAAACGGTGTAATTCCCGCCACCACGCCAAGAGGCTGAAACTCGCTCCAAGAGTCTATGCTTGGCCCAACATTTTTACTGTGCTCGCCCTTTAACAACTGGGGTGCACCACAGGCAAACTCAACATTTTCGATACCGCGCTGTAATTCGCCTGCCGCGTCGTGGCTTATCTTGCCGTGCTCCGCACCAATTAACGCAATAATTTCATCGGCATGCTCTTCAAGTAAGCTTTTAAATTTGAACATAACGCGAGCGCGCTTACTTACTGGCGTATTACGCCACTCAACAAACGCATTTTGCGCGCTGACGATAGCGTCGTTTACCGTCGCTTTTGACGCCAGTAAAACCAGTTTTTCTGCCTCGCCCGTCGCTGGGTTATAAACATCTTGCATACGCCCTTTAGGCGTACAGGTTTCACCATTAATAAAGTGGCCTACTACTTTCATTATTTGTCTAATCCTCTAGTTATGCGTCTTTACATGCGCTGTGATAGCCGCGCTGATAATATAAAAGGGCGTCGGCTTCAGGGTCTTGCTTGATATCCACCACCTGGCAAAAAATAACGTCGTGAGTGGCCACACTTTTCACGTCTGTAATAATACAATCGAAGCTTACTGCAGCATCGGCAAGCCTTGGGCTGCCGGTAGTAGATTCAACCCAATCACCAATTTCAAAGCGTTCGTTCATGGGCGCTTTACCACCGAATGTGTTGGAAATTAACTGATGCTGTGAAGTAAGGGTGTTGATAACCAAATGCGTGCTGTTTTTAAAAACTTGATGTACAGACGCACCGCGATTTAAACAAACCAGCAGCGTTGCAGGGTTATCGCTTACGCTACATACGGCGGTCGCCGTAAAGCCTGCATGTCCTTCTGGGCCAGTGGTTGTAACGACGTTTACCGCTGCCGCTAAACTCGACATACCTTCTCGATAAGCTTCGGGAGTTACCGGGGGTAGCACTTCTGTTACTGCGTTTTTTATTGCTGTAATAGTCATACAAATATCCTTTAAGTTGGCGTTACACGATGTGGCAGGCTTGCTCGAAACTTAAGCGAGGTAAGCGTTTATGTACTTTCTCTTTATCGCCGTAGCCAATGTTCAGTAAGAAATTCACCTTCCACGTGCTATCTGAAAAGAAAGTTTCGTTAAGTAATGTGGGGTTGAAACCAGACATGGCGCCAGCGTCAAGGCCTAGGGCGCGAACGGCGCTTATTAAGTAAGCCCCTTGCATAGAGCTATTGCGCATGGCGGTCTCATAGGCCGCTTCTGGACTTGAAGTAAACCAGCTTTTCGCATCTGCATAAGGGAATAACGTAGGAAGCTCTTCGTAGAACTCTTCGTCGTAGGCCACTATAACCGTACAGGGTGCGGTCATGGTTTGCTCAACATTACCGCTTGAAAGGCAAGGTTTGAGCTTTTCTCTCCCTTCATCTGAGGTAATGAAAACAAATCGCGCTGGGCTGCAATTTGCCGATGTTGAACCTACTTTTACTAAATCGTACAGCTGTTTCAACACGGCTTCTGAAATAGGTTTGTTGTGCCATTTGGTGTGGGTATGCGCATCGGTAAAGAGTTGGGCTAGTCCAGCCTCGTCAAGCGGGCTAGTTGTTTTAAACTCTGTATTTTGTGTATCAGTCATTTTAAATTCATTCCAGTTTTATCAAATCTTTTAAACACTGCACTATGTTCTCGGTTTTTGCGCTTAGCCCATTTTTTAGCTGCTTTAGCGTTGACGCTGTACTTGCAGCTTGCTTAGAAAGTTTTCGCCTTTTTAGCTGAAAAACACCCCAAAGCCCGCTGCAGTGTCATGTTCACGTTAGGTCACTTGCCTTAAATAGCTGCGCAGCAGTTCATTAAACGCAATTGGGTTTGTAATACTTGATGCATGCCCGCCGTATTCCATGACCGACAATTCGGCCTTGGGCATAGCTTCAGCCAACATCTGTGAACGCTGCCACGGCACCAAGGTGTCGTCTTTGTTGGCAAGCGCTAACGTTGGTGTGGTGATGGCGTGCAAACTCTCATCAATATTGAACGTACTAAGGGCACCAATGCGGGCGAGCAGGTTTTCCTCGCTAGGGAAATGGTTGAGTAAGTGCGCCTCTTCCTCTTCCAAGTGGGCAGCATTTGCGGCTATCCAATCAGGCGGAAACAGCAGCAGCGCCTGAAGTTGCAGATACATGTCCTTTCTGCCTGCCGCCAATAACGCTTTGCGTATGTTAAAGCAGCGCAAAGTGTGCGGATTTGCATTGCTCCATGCGTTTACCAGCACTAAACTTTGTAAAAGCTTAGGTTTAGACAAAGCAAGCTCAAGCCCCACCAAACCACCCAGCGCGTGACCGACGAAATGGCACGCTTGCACTTCAAGTTTTCTAAGAAGTGCAGCGAGTTCATCCGCCATATTTGAAATGCTGTAATTCGCTGGCAAGTCACCCACACTTTTGTTGGTGCCATAGTGATCGTAAGTGATCACTCTGTAGTCTTGGGCAAAGTCTCCCAGTTGCGGCTGCCAAAATTTAGCTGCCCCGCCCAGCCCTGAGCTAAACACAATCGTAGGTGCGTCGGGCGACGTCAGACCGTGTATTTCGTAATGTAACTTGTTACGCATTTCGCCGTTCATGTGGTCGTAGCTTGCCTGCACTTCAGAATGCATAAAGCTCACCTATATAAAACCAGTGGGCGCAGTTCGCGGGAAGTCCAAACATAATCGCCTACCCAATGTGTGCTACAGACGCAATTTCAATTAAGGCTTCAGGCTTTACCAGCCCAACTTTAATGCAGTAGCGCGCTGGCTTTTCACCTGGAAAGTACTCGGCGTATACCTTGTTTACCGCGGCGTAGTCATCCCAATCGGTAATGAAAATTGAGTTGAAGGTGACGTCATCCATAGTGCCGCCCGCTTCTTCGATAACACTTTTAATGGTTTCTAGAACGTGGCGCGTTTGTGCTTCGGCGTCGCCGACGTGGACTACGTCGTTGTTTTCGTCAAACGGTAAGGTACCTGACACATATAAAATATTGTCAGCCATAGAGCCTGGAACAAAAGGAGCTATTGGCGTTGATGTACCTGCTGGAATAATGGCTTTCTTTGGCATGTTCTTATCCTTTTCGTTGCGCTTTCTATGCATTGCTGCCTAGCGCCTATAAATGATTTACTTCAAGTCGTGCTAACTGATTTATCGTGTTGTTTCTGTCTGCGTGGCTAGTAGATGCTAAGAAGAAAGCACCTAACTCGTCCCTTCAAATACTTCACAGAACTGCGCGGTGGTAGACACCCACCCGAAAAACGTCTGAATGTTGAAAAGTGAGGCCTCGTGAATGTCTGGCGGGCCAGCTTGATATGCCGCATCGGCCAGCACCACACCAAAATATTCTAGGTGGAAGCCATCGCGCAACGTAGATTCCACACAGACATTGGTTGCAATGCCTGTAAACACTAAGTTGCGAATACCGCGTGCGCGCAGCATGCTGTCTAAATTAGTATTGTAAAAACCGCTGTAACGGGTTTTAGGAATAATGATGTCGCCATCTTGAGGCTTTAGCGCATCTACAAGCGCGTAATCCCAAGTACCCTTGGCCAGCAAACTTCCCTTAAGCTCTGGTTGTTTGCGCATGGTTTTAAGGGCATTAGACTTATACCAGTTCGGCGAACCGGGGCCGCCGGCCTCCTTGTAGTCGGCATCCCATCCATTTTGTAAGAACACCACAGGCATGCCTGCAGCCCGCGCTGTTTCAAGCACTTTAATGGTATTTTGAATGACTGGCGCCGTAGTGGACACATCAAAACCCGCTTTGTCTAAGTAGCCGTTTTTACTGGCATAAGCGTTTTGCAAATCCACCACAATAACGGCAGTTTCCGCAGGGTTTAACGTCAACGGTTCAGGCTTAGCTGGCAGTACGGGCTGCCCCGTCTGGCGCGCTTGAAAGCACCCTGAGACCTCAAATATTTCACCTGCTGACATTAGGCGGCTCCCGATGTGCTAAGCAAATGCTGACGGGATTTCATTAGCGGCTGAATTTTAGTGCCGAAATCATCCATGCCTTTAAGGAAGTCATCGAAGGTCAGCAATACACCTTCACAGCCCGGCACTGTGGCTATTTCATCAAGCATAGAGGCCACCGACTCATAGGAACCCACCAGCGTCCCCATGTTCAGGTTTACTGCTGAGGTTGGGTTGGTCATATCGCGGATATTCGTGTCTTTACCCGATTTCTTATCAGCAGCTCCTTGCGTTGCCATCCAGTCCAACGCTGACTGATCTTTGCCGTCTTTATAGCTTTCCCATTTCGCCATGGCGGCTTCATCCGTCTCATCGGCAATAACCATGATAAGTACCGCTGAACCTACGCTGCGACCGTGTTTTTCAGCCGCTTCAGTTAAGCGCGCTGCGGTTGGTGCAAAAGCGGTAGGTGTATTTACGCCTTTACCAAAGCAGAAATTATAGTCGGCATGACGCGCCGAGAAATCCATGCCTGCTGCGCTTTGACCGGCACAGATAAGTGGAATTTTTCGCTGTGGCTTGGGCAACATTCGGCAATCATCCATGTGGAAATGCTCGCCTTTAAAATCGCTTTTTCCGGTTTCCCATAATTCTTTGACTACCTGAATGTATTCATCCAAATACTCATAGCGGTTACCGAAAAATTCATCGCCCGGCCACATACCCATTTGCGAGTATTCAGGGCGTTGCCAGCCAGTGACTAGGTTTACGCCAAAACGTCCGTTAGAGATAGAATCGATGGTACTGGCCATGCGCGCCATGATTGCAGGCGGCAAGACTAGTGTGGCAGCCGTGGCATATAGTTGAATTTTTGAGGTAACAGCAGCAAGGCCTGCCATTAACGTAAACGACTCTAAGTTGTAGTCCCAAAATTCGGTTTCACCGCCAAACCCTCGTAGCTTGATCATAGAGAGCGCAAAATCCATATCGTACTTTTCAGCCTTCATTACAATCTCTTTGTTGAGATCGAAGGAAGGTTTGAACTGAGGCGAATTTTTCGAAATTAGCCAGCCGTTGTTCCCAATCGGAATAAATACACCTATATCCATGTTGTACCTCTGCTTGTATGCGTTTTAAGCGGTTTACCCCGCTTTTTTTAAGGTTGCCGAATTCAAAACATTGAAGTGGCGGTATACATAGTGAGCAGCATAAAGCAGGCCAATTTATTTAATATATAAATTTCAGCAACTTACAAAATTCAGTAACCCAAATTGGACTTATTGGTTCAATTTGGAACACCAAGTCCAGTGCAATTGAACTTAATTGGTGCATATTTGTGCAAATGGGTTTATAGCGACGAGAACTCCACGTAAACTAAGCGCCTGATCACGGAAATTCCGGTAAAGAAGAGACAAGTAGTGAGTAAATCTGAAGGTCAAACAATTACGAAATCAGCGAGAGCATTTAGCCCGACCACGCAAAAGCGAAGAGAAAAAGCGTTATTAGAAAAGCGTACTCGCATTATGGATGCTGCCCTTTCCTTGTTCTCAAAGAACGGCGTGAGTGGCACCACTGTAGAGCAAGTATCGGAACTAGCGAATGTCTCAAAAAGTAATTTACTGTATTACTTTAAAAGTAAAGAGGGTTTGTACTTATCGGTTATTACCCACCTTTTAGATGTGTGGTTAACGCCCCTTCAGAGCTTTTCAGCAGAACAAGACCCTATAGAAACCCTGAGCGACTACATTAAAGTAAAACTTGAAATGTCGAGGGACAATCCAGCTGAATCTAAGCTTTTTTGTATGGAAGTGGTACAAGGTGCCCCTCTTTTAATAAAGGAGTTAGAAACGCCGCTCAAAACACTGCTGGACGCGAAAAGCGCCGTCATTATCGAATGGATTGAAGCGGGTAAGCTAAAGCCTGTTGATCCTATACACTTGATATTCAGCATTTGGGCCATTACTCAGCATTACGCCGATTTCAGCGTGCAGATCAAAGCCGTAACCGGTAAAGATTTAAGCGATCCCGCTTTCTTCGAGAGCACGCTAAGCAACATTCAGCACATTATTTTAGGCGGGCTAAAGCCAGCGTAATACTTGATGCATGAGTTGCCATGGGCGTGGAATAAATTTGAGGGAGGGTCTTTTGGCGCTCTCGCATGTGGAGGACATTAACCACTCTTACAATGGTAATAGTGACGAACTTTCTTTCAAAAAACCTTCCAGTCGCTCGACCTGGGTAATTGCCACGCCCCCGTAGCGCTTTTCAATCAACTTTAAATCATACAGCTTCGTTAATGATTTATGTGCGGTAAGTACGGTAACGCCCAATCTTTCAGCATAATCGCTTTGCCTTAACGGTATAAAGACGTGCTTAGAGGTAAGATACGATTGATAAATTAGCTTAGCTAACTGGACGTGAGTGGGTAAGCGTCGAATATCATCCAACCTTTCCAGCGCCGAGTGAAGCTTTATTGCCAGTGACCGGGTGATGAATTCAGCAATCGCTGGATGTTGGCTTGTCAGAGAACGAAAAGCAGGTTCAGGTATTTGTAATACCTTACATTCCGTTAGCGCTTCAGCGTGATGCGTTCTTGCAAGTGATGCATACAATGTGAACTCGCCAAACGTATCTCCTCGTTGCAATACAGTAGTAATTTGATAACTGCCGTCCAGGCCATAATTACCAATCTTTACTTCTCCTGATACCACAACAGACAGCCCTTTGTTTTTACTTCCCCTATCGTGAATTGTCGAGGTAGCCGCATAGGTTCTTAGCGTTCCAAAAGGCAAACAAAGCTCGACGTAGTCGTCAGGCATAATGGTTTGCTGCTTGCCGTGAATGTAAGACATGACATTCAAATCTATACAAGTATATATTCTTACATGTTAACGCAATGTAAATTCACTCTCAACAATCTCTTGGTAGGAGTCATTACAATGGGTTATCAATGGGCAATTTTAGCGGTTTTTATCATGTTTGCTTTGCTGGAAGCGAAGAATGGTAAGCTATTTAAAAAAGCGACAGAAGTAAGCGATGATGGAAAAGTAGAGCTGATAGGTACGTTACTCTTATTTATTGTAACCCAGCCACTGGTTCTATTTTGTTCTGCAACAATGATGGCACTAGCATTTCCCCAATATCAGGGAATACTTGTAGATTCCCCTATTCTCTTGCACATAGCGCTACTTTTGATTTTCGATGACATGATGCAATATTGGTGGCATAGGCTCTCACATTCCACCCGATTTCTTTACAACTTACATAGAGCCCACCATAACGCTAAGTACATGAGCGTTCGCATTATTTACAGAAATAACTTTTTCTATTACCTGTTTATGCCTTCGCTATGGTTTTCCGGTGCACTAATTTACCTGGGTTTGGGTTGGACCTATGCCTTTTACTTGGTGGTTAAACTTACCGTTATCACCGGCGCCCACGCGGAGTGGAAATGGGACAAAACACTGTACAGTATTCGGTGGTTACATCCTGTGGCCTGGGTAATTGAACGCACGATATCAACGCCTTCTACACATAGTGCGCATCATGGGTTAAAAGCCGATGATGGCGTGACCAACTACAAAGGTAACTATGGAAACCTGTTGTTCTTCTGGGATGTACTATTTGGAACCGCTAAGATCACCAGGCAATATCCTGCACAATACGGTATTGAGGGTATGTTTTACGCCAACTGGAAAGAACAGCTTATTTGGCCGCTTTATAAAACGCCGCGAAAGCCTAAAGCAGTGCAAAGTCCATCGACGAAAGTGAACGATGCTAGCCAATCTTTGATACCGAACACAAAACAAATACCTACGGGTGAAACAATTGAAAGTAAAGCCTAGCGCATTGATACGCAGCAAGTGGGTTCGTGCTAGAATAGGGTCTTAATTTAGAACAAGCAGCGGCACTTTATGAATCAACAACCTAATAACCCCTTACATGGCTTAACGCTAGAGAAAATCGTCACACAACTTCACGAGCGTTACGGATGGGATGGATTGTATTACCGCATCAAAGTGAACTGCTTTAATAACGATCCTTCGATTAAATCGTCACTTAAGTTTCTTAGAAAAACCCAATGGGCGCGAGATAAAGTAGAGCAGCTTTATATACAGACGTTTAGTAATAATGCCTCAAATGGTGAATCTTAAAGCCATTTGAGCTGCAAAAGCTTGAAACCGGTTTCCACAAAAACGATTCAAGTGGGTCTGAGCCGCTTGGGACATTAGACAAATAAACCAAGCATTAGTACGAGAAAAAGCCCAATAAAACCTATTAGGGTTGCCATACACGTCCAAGACACAAACGTGTCTTTCACAGAAATATCAAAATAACGGTTTACGATCCAAAACCCCGTATCGTTCACGTGAGACATGGCCGTAGCGCCTGCCGCTATTGCAATTGTCATCAGGGCGAGTACTGATGGTGAAAACGCCAGTTCCTGCACTACAGGGCCCATTAAACCAGCAGCCGTTAACATGGCCACCGTAGCCGAGCCCTGAATAATTCTGACTGAAATTGCGATAAGAAACCCGGCTGCCAATGGTGGGAGCGGCGATAATGCGACAACATCAGCAAAAGCCTGCCCCGCCCCAGAATCGATGAGCACTTGTTTAAACATGCCACCCGCGCCTGTCACCAGTATGACTAAGGCAACCGGCTCTAACCCTCTTGATGCAATGTTTCTAATTTGTTCGCTTGATAAGCCTTGCTTCTTCCCTAGCACTTTAAAACAAGCAATGGTTGCAATGGTCAGGGCGATAAAGGGATGCCCAATAAATAGCAACGCCTCCTTCAAGACACCTTCTGAAAGCGTGAACTTTGCCAACGTACCCACCAGAATAGCCACTAGCGGAAATGTCAGTAGCGCCGCAACTGAACCAAAGCTGGGGAGTTCCTTTGGCTTTTTATGTGAAGCTTCAATGATATGGTTTGGGACAGGTACGTGCAGGCGTTTCGCTAAAAATGTTGCGTAAATTGGGCCGGCTAAACAGGCGCAAGGAATACCAACGATAAAGCCGAACAAAATGACTAAGCCGATATCCGCCCCTAAAATTGAAGCTACCGCTACAGGTCCTGGTGTTGGAGGAATAAAAGCGTGAGTGACAGCGAGCCCTGCTGTGAGCGGGATTCCGTAATAAATAAGCGACTTTCCTGATTTCTTTGCTAACGAGTAAATAAGAGGCATTAATATGATAAGCCCCACTTCAAAGAAGACAGGTATAGCAACAAGAAACCCCGTTAACACAACCGCCCACTGACTATTCTTATTACCAAATTTATTGTTGATAGTTTGCGAAAGCCTATCAATGCCGCCGGATTCTTCTAAGAATTGCCCGAACATAGCACCAAGGCCAACAATGGTCGCTACAAATCCCAACGTGTTGCCCATGCCTGACTGCATGGAAGCCAGTACGTCGGCCGCTTGCATTCCCGTACCCAGGCCAACAAACGCTGCTGCCACAAGAATAGCGATAAAAGCATGAACTTTTCTAACTACAACTAAATATGTGAGAAGCACAATGCTACAAATGGCGACAAAAAGAAGGGAAAAAGTATCGGTCATACGTGCTCTCTGGTACCTGTTAGTGACATTGTCTTCATGTTGACGAAGCCATAATACGGAAATCACCCGCTACCTTTACAAGCTAAGTTGAAAAACCCAGCCAATGTTAAATATTTATTAATACAAGATAGCTATCTGGTAACACTATTATAATCACCCCTTGAACGCAACCGGTTTCCAAACTAATATTTATGAGTAAAATAGAGACCAAATAACTCGCTTTTGATGTACTCCTGAACTTTAATGTGAGAGATAAGCTTATGACCCATTGCCATGTATTTTTCGTTTCGGGAGTTTCAGGAACGGGAAAATCGACATTGAGCCAGCATTTAGCCCAACGTTTTGACATGCCTTTCGAAGAAGGAGATCGTTACCATAGCGAGGCAAACGTAGAGAAAATGTCTTCAGGTATACCACTGCAGGATGCAGACAGATGGGAGTGGTTAATTACGTTAAACATGATTGCCAAGCAACACATTCACGCCGGCCGGAACGTGGTTATAAGCTGTTCAGCGCTGCGCTCAGCCTATCGAGACGTGCTAATCAAAGATATCGCGTCTCACTGCCACTTTATTTACCTTCATGCGTCACAGTCTGTGCTTAGTGCGCGATTAAAACAACGGGAGCATTTTTTTAACGGTGATGCTATGCTCGAAAGCCAGTTTGCAGCCTTAGAGCTGCCTTCTAAAGACAACGCATTCATTATTGATGTTACACAAACTTTTGAGTGTGTTTCTCAGCAGGCGGAAGACTTTATACGCCCTTTGATATCGAATTAAACATCACGACATTAACACTCACTTCCGCGCGGAATAGCGGACCTAGCAGCACATAAAAAGATCGAAAAATGAGTAAGGTAAAAAAGTCACGCACAAAAATATCAGACGTAGCCAATCATTTGGGCGTTCACAAAACTACCGTATCTCGTGCGCTTAATAATTCTAGTGGCATTTCTAAATCACTCGCCCTTAAGATCAAAAATGCAGCGCGAGAGCTAAACTATATTCCGAACCGCGCCGCCCAATCATTATGCTCAGACAATAATAGAACCATCGCTTTATTGCTTCCGTCTTTTGGAAACAACGTATTTAACGATGTGATGTTAGGCGTGAAGGCCGTTGCCGACAAAGCCAATTATGCGTTGATGATTGGCGACTCGACCTATACCGAGCTTGGCGAGGAGCGTACTGTAGAGTCTTATATCCAGCAGAACGTGAGTGGCTTTATTCTTACTTCCACGCGTCATACTGAAGAAACGAGAAAAATGCTGCTAGCCACAGGGACGCCTGTGGCCGAAATAATGGATATTTCTAGCGAGCCTTTTGATATTAACTACGGGGTAAATAACGAATTAGCAGCCCAGTCTATGACCCAGCATCTTATCGACAAAGGGCGCCGCAACATTGCTTTTTGCTCATTGTATTTAGATTGGCGTGCAATATTGAGAAAGCAGGGCTGGGCAACCGCACTGGACAATGCAGAGTTGTCCGCCGAGCGATATGTTTCCTCTAGAGCCGACGCCACATTTCAAGCTGGTGCTGAGCTTCTTTCAGAAACACTGCATAAATGGCCGGATACTGATGCGCTATTTTTTGTGAGTGACGAGCTTGCTGCTGGCGCGGTGATGGAATGTAATAGACGAGGTATCAAACCTGGCAAGGATATCGATATCTGCGGTTTCAACGACCTGAGTTTTGCGCGCTCAATATACCCTGCCCTAACCACCGTATCAGTCCCGCGCCGTAAGATGGCAGAAATGGCAGCTGAATCATTGATATCGCTAATAGAGGGCGAAGACGTTGAACAAGCGAGCCAAGTTCTACCCTTTGAGCTTAAAATACGAGAAACCGCTTAGTAGACGTTTGGCAGCTTTCGCCCCTAGACTTGGTGCTCGCAAACCTGCGTTTCCTAACCTATTGCCTTTGAAATTAGTCCTCAAAAACCCAGTGATAGTGCCATTTTAACGAAATTGCAGGGTCGTAAAGAAAACTCCCCTGCACACTCGCTCGATATTAAAGTGTAACCAATACTATTTAGGCGTCAGTATAGAGTGTAGTTATCCACTTCTCTTCATTGATGAAATTCCAGCTCCAGTCGGCCCACTTATCGTCTAAGCCCATCGCTTTAACTTCATCGAGGGTTTTGCCGTCTTGCTTAAGTGCCTTAACGTAGCTGAACGTTTCAGAGATCATAGCTAAAAATGCGCTGTATTCTTGCTTGTTACTGATGTCGCCGTGGCCAGGAATAATAACGGTTTCATCGTCTATTTTAGCAAGCAGCTGTTTTACTGAGTCCATATAGCCTTCCACATTACCGCCAGCACCTTGGTCGATGTAGGGAAAGCGACCATTAAAGAACAAGTCGCCGGTGTGCATAACGTTGGGTTGCTCGAACCACACTACGCTATCGCCGTCGGTGTGGCCTACCGCTAAGTGCATCACGTGAAGGGTTTCACCATTGAAGTAAATTTTTATTCCGTCTTCATAGGTGATAGTTGGCAGCGCTTCCGGTTTTATCTTTTCATCGTTAGCTAGGCGAACACGCACATTTTCGTGCGCCAGAATGGTCGCGCCTTTATGGCTGTGGAAAAACGCATTAGAGCCTGTGTGATCGCCGTGATAGTGCGTGTTTATCACATACTTTGGCTTGTCACTCCCGAGCTCACCAAGCTGGGCCGCTATCTTTTCTGCAAGCGGCGCAAATTGATCGTCGATGATCAAAACACCGTCTTCCCCAGCAGATACACCGATATTTCCACCTGCACCTGTAAGCATGTGCACTGATCCTTTTATCGCTGTCGCTTTAACTTCGACATCGGCAAATCTATCTTGTGCATTTGCGGGATTAATCGTTGAATAAACCAAAGGGCTCGCAGCAATAAACGCAGCCAAAATGTGTGCGCTAAAACGAGGTGCAGTTTTCATTATTATTTCCTTGTAAGAAGCCTGTTTATTAAAGACCTCTTACACTATGACCTAATTTCACAATTAGATCATTTTTTCATCATCGGGAATATTGCCAACATAAGCAAAACGGGGGAGTGTTTCTCCGTCTTTTTCAACCGACTCAACAAACATATCTAGGGGACGAACCCAAAGCGCTTTTTCGCCGTAGCATGGGCGGTATACCACTAGCTTACTTTCATCTTCTGAATGCGTCGCCACTTCGTATACATCGTATAAATTACCTTTGTAATGCTTGTAGCGACCTGGGGTTTTAAGTTCTTTCGAGTCCATAACGTCCTTCATTAAAGTGGGAAAAAAATAGTAAGGGTTAGCCAACCGCTTTCATTTGCCAAAGATTAAATGGTCTTAGAAACTAAACTCTGTGGGATTGGCCTTTAATCGGGTAATACAAAACCGTCAGTCTATCGCATAGTATCAGTGCGTTAAGTATAACAAGTGGTTAGATTGAGGCTACTGCATGTTAGTACTTAACAAGTGAGCTTATTGGCTAAATCGGTTCAAAAGGTAACACCAATTGCTGTGTTGATTGATCGGCAGCAAGACCTATATGCACGCCAACAAGACGAATACCCCGCCCTGTTGCTCGTTCGAAGGCTTCCTGCATTAACGTGCGAAAATACGCTTCATCAAGCGTGGCACAGCGGTGCTCTACCGTAGTTAGTTGGAAGTCGTTAAACTTAAGCTTAACGCCCTGCGTGCGAATACGTGCAGGCTTACCCGTTCGCTTCTTGTGATTTTCCATTCGCTCTTGAAGCTTTTCAAATAAATGTGGCAAGAAGTCAATGCACTGCTCGAAGGTGTGGATGTCTTCGCTTAACGTACGCTCCACACCAATAGACTTGCGTTCACGAGATACCGATAGTTCACGTTCATCAATACCGTGAGCACGCTCCCACAGCACACTGCCAAATTTACCCAGCTCTTTTTGAATGCGCTCAAAAGGGTATTGGCGAACATCGTCGCAGGTATTAAGCCCCATACGCTGAAGCTTTTGCATGGTGACTTTGCCTACGCCCGGTATTTTCTTTAGTGGCATTTCGCGTACAAACTCATCGAGCTTATCAGGAGTAATAACACAAATTCCATCGGGCTTATTTTCATCGCTCGCCACTTTTGCCACAAACTTACAAGGCGCAACACCTGCTGAAGCTGTAAGCCCAAGTTCATTTTTAATGCGTTCACGTATTTCTTCAGCAATTAACGTGGCGCTGCCACCGCAAAATTCACTGTTAGTCACGTCTAGGTAGGCTTCATCTAATGATAAAGGCTCAATGAGGTCGGTATAATCAGCAAATATCTTACGTATTTTTTGCGACTCGGCAGCGTACACATCCATGCGCCCTTTTACGAGGGTCAAGTTTGGGCATAGCTTTAAAGCATACGCTGTAGCCATAGCTGAGCGCACACCAAATTTTCGGGCGGGATAGTTACAGGTAGAAATAACCCCTCGACGGTCGGCACTGCCGCCTATCGCAATGGGAATATCGCGCAAGGCTGGGTTGTCGCGCATTTCAACTGCGGCGTAAAAACAATCCATGTCGACGTGGATAATTTTTCGCATTACCTGCCTTTGTTCTTTACGTGCTTACGCAAAACTGTATAAAAAGACAGTATATTATTAAAAGCGTTTAATTACACTACCTCGTTATGGAATATTGATAAGATTAACTGGTTCTTAGTGTCTTATTAAAGGCAGGCGTTAAAACGAATGCATTTTATAAGGGAGGTTGACAGAACGAGAGTAGTCAATAAAAAACGGCGACACTCCAATGTGGAAGTGTCGCCGCTCAATCATATAAACGCCTAGAAGAGTATCAAAATTGACTCATGCGGAGTTACCTACTTCGCTCGGCCCAACCAATACATTACCCGTGATGTCGCCATCATCACTTCCAGGCTTCCCTCAGCAGATTTTCTCGCATGTAAAGAGTGACTGCGGGCCGGACCAATCAACGCTGGGCTTTTCCAGATACCGATGCCTTCAACCGTCATTTCGCTGAGTTCAGTAGAACCGTAGTAACCCCAATCATCCTCACTCGCCGACGTCACAAGAAGTGTCTGTTCAGTAGCGGTTACTGGATTGGCTGCCATGTCGACAATACTCATGTTTACCGAAACGTCTGATGTTTTAGACAAACTGGAGTCAGTAACATCAAATATAACCAGAGATTGGTTCTGATCGTTGTAACAAGCTAACTCTGATTCAGCGTCACTATCAGCGTTTATAAAGGTAAGGCGCGCGCAAGAAATGTCGGCGCTTGCCTGGATAGAGAAACCTGATGCTGTCGGCTTAAGTAATTGCGTTATGTCGTTGCCTTGAGAAAGCGCCACATACACATTGCCATTCATCGCGACAATATCAAAATCACGAAAATATTGAGGCATGGTGTAAGTAGCCAACATAACTTGATTGTTCACGTCGACCGCTTTTAATGTGCGACCATCAACGTACACTGCATCATCGAAACCATCGTTATTGAAGTCGAATGCCTTGATAACTGAGACATCGTTCGAATAATCGCCTGTAATCTCGTATTGAATAGAGAAATCATTCAATCGCATTGCAGCGAATGCGCCGTCATAGGTTTCTGCACTAGGTAGGAATAAATCACCAGCACCATCATTGTTGTAATCGGTAGTTACAGCAATACTAGAGTTATCCCAGTTAGATGAAATCTCTTCACTCGTAATGTAATTCCCTGTGTTCTCCATTAGTAAGACTTTGGAGCCATCATAGCCGCTCCCCGTACTCGGTACGAAGAAAACAGCACGTTCGTCACCAGGATACAAATCTGCCCAGCCTGCCGCATTAAAGCTGTCTAGTTGATGTGTGGTTGCTGTCGTTTTTATTGTTGCAGAAGTGGCTGTGACATCTGCCGTTACAAGCAAATCTTCACCAGAATGTGTAGTACCAGTGCCCCATAACAGTTCGTTAAGGCCATCATTGTCGGCATCGCCAAGAGTTAGCGAAGTCGAACCATGATCAACCATATCAATGCTAAATACTGAAGTGAGCGTATTGTTAGACAGCTTCATGGCGTGGACATTGCCCCATTGGCAGTCCCCTACAAGCAATACAGGATTACTATCGTCAGTCAGTTTTCCTGCGCTAATGTCGCAAGTATTAAAATTCTCAACACTCGTAATTTGAGATTTGTTTTGTGCTGAGTACACATAGATGTAAGACCAACTGTCAGCGCCTACGATTTCATCAATACCGTCGCCATTTATATCGGCAACGGCAATGTGATGACTACCAAATCCTGAGTTCAAAAACCACTGGTTTTCACCAGTATCAAGGTCATAGACCAAACCTGAATTGGTAACCAGTTCTAACTGAGTGTCGGAATCCACATTACCCAGAGCAATTTCATAGGTATCTTCAGCGGTAAACGTAAATAAAGGTGTTTCGGGCGAACTAAGATCTACCACCACAATATCACTGGCTTCGCCGTAATCACGTGATGAATATAGGTAGGCCAGTTCATCGTCACCATCATTATCTATGTCACCGAGAACAGCACTATGTATGTAATTATCGGTGGTGAAAATCGTTGTTGCCGTTTCGTCAATGTCGGTAACAACGGATACGCCGTGCTCAGATATCACTAGAATATCGGGATAATCATCGTTATCAAAATCAGTACTGAGAACTTGTTTTACTGCTCCACCTTGCTCGATTTTGTAGGGGTACATCCAAGTTTGGTTGTAGCTGCCGTTTTGATAAGACAGCAAAAACACGCGATTTGCAGAATCGGTGGAGAGAACTTCATTGTCACCGTCGTGGTCGAAATCACCCACTACCATCGAATTGTTCATTTTAGGCACTTCAATACCCGAGCGAGCTAACTCTTGAACCTCATTATTAGTTACTGAGACATGAGTTTTGACTACTTCAGCACCTTCTTCGCCAGTAGAAAAACCAAACGCGTAAAGCTGGGTTTTAAACAACTGATTACTCGGCGCTTGCCAAGAAATCAATCCATCTTCATTAATGGTAGCACCTGAAGGTGCTGATACTAAGGTGGGTACCCCTTGGTTGTCACCAAGATCAGGGTCAGACACAATTGCTCTGAATTCGATGTATTCTCCAGGGGACACTGACTCTGGTAAATTCTCGAACGCTACTTGTGCTGGTGCATCCGACAAAGTGATTGAAGTGCGACCTGACTCTACAGCGTTAGCGCTATCTGAGACGACCATAGATACTTCTACTACATCGTTAAATACAGCGCGGTAGGCCGGTAAGGTATCCCCTGATATGTCCTCTACTAGGACACCGTTGATGTACCAGCGGAAACTGACAGATAAATCTTCGTAATCTGTATCGCTATCATTATAATAGCCGGGACTAACGGTAATAGGTGTCGTTGTATCGACTGTGTCCCAGGTGTAAAATTCAGGTGCATAGACAGTGGGTGGGATAGACATGTCAGCAATAGCGACAAGTGATCTGTCTGCAAGGTTACCACCAATTAAATCATAGGCATCAACTATAAATGTACCTACATCGTAGTTACCGTCGTTATCAGTATCTTCTAAATAACGAATAATGCCTTCTTCAAAAAGTAAGGTTGCAGTTTTATCACCCGCTACCACTACTTCACCCATATACATGTACGGCGATAAATACTCTGGGCCCTCTGCTTCAATCGCTAATTTACCTTTAGAGCCTACATAGAAGTCTAATTCAGCATGGTTAACGCTTTCACCGGGTGAATCAGATATGTTGTAATTCCCCACCAATTTATATTGCTCTGAGCCAATAGTGAACGCGACATGTTGGTTGGTATCTACGTGGAAGTGATAGTTACCGTTAGTTTCGTTGTAGCCTTCATCGATTGAGACAACGCCTGACAAAGTATAAGGTATACCTTCGATATTCCATGTAAGACTGTCGAAATACATACTGTATTTCGCAGCGCTATCTGACACACTTTCAATGGCAATAGCCGTCGACCCGGAAATAGCAACGCCATTGCTATGCAACCAACAGTTTTGGTAATTCATAGCGATGGTACCTGTTAAGGTATCGGATACTTTGCCGTCATAAGCAACACTACCGCCTAGATCACAGGCATACGTTTTCTTAATCGTGCCGTTGTTCACGTCATCAGAAAAATCCTGTTCTGCCAGTTCTGGCACTGTCATGACGGAATCATTAAATAATAAATTGAATGCTTCTTGGACCAGCTCTATGTCCACTTCCGCATTGACTGTTTCGCCTTTGTATTGGGCGTTAGAGATTGCTTTGGCAGCAGTGTTAAGTCGAGACTGGTTGTAGTCTTTTGCGTTCGAGATGATTGATGAGGATGAAACCGGCGAGGAACCTCCGTTATCCGGCACTTCAGAGTCTGAACCTCCGCCTCCACATGCGGCGAGGGATAATGCGATTATACTAAAGGTCCCGAGACGTACACTGCGTGTCATAGCTCTTCCTTGATGTTTTATTATTTGTATAGGTATTTTATGAGGCTTAAATTTAACCTAATTGCAAATGTAGAGCAACGAAATTGGGGTGACCGAAATTACGTTTCCGAGTTTAAAAGCCTGTCATAGGCGCGCTTGTGTAGATAACTATCCCTGTGATCATTAGCCTATTAAGCAAACCTAACGTAACATCGAATTAACTGACCAAGCTCAATGAAACATACTTGCCTGACGGATACAAAAAAGCGCTGTCGATTAGTATCAAACAGCGCTTTTAAACCTTAAGCCAACGATGGGTTAAGCATTACAAAATTTGGTTCTGCTTCCACTCGTTTAGTTTTTTCTGGCGGGCTTCTTCTTTTTCCATGCGCGACTTTTTACGGTCACACGGTTCTGGACAGTCACAGGCTTTTTCAATACCTAGTGCACCTAAGCCACCACAGCTTCCAGAGATTGATTTTTTCTGAAAAAGGTAACCTACGGCCATAGCCAGTACCATTGTTAGAAAGAAACCAAAAGCAAGAATGAATGTAGACATTGCTACCCCCTAATTATGAACTGTGACCAGTTTATCAAATTCTGGCGACGCATACTCTTCAAATCCGTCTTCTGTGCGACGAATGAGGAATACTGCAAGTTGCTCTTGCTCTGCAACCGCTATTGCTTGCTCCCATCCCATCACATTGAACGCCGTAGCCAAACCATCGGACGTCATAGATGAAGGGTGAACAACAGTAACCGACACCAAGTTGTGTGAGATAGGTTTACCCGTTGTGGGGTCGATTAGGTGCGAATAACGAACGCCGTCTTCTTCGTAGTAGTTTCGGTAGTCACCCGATGTAGCAACCGCGTTTTCCCCTATTGAGACAACTTTCTGAACAGCGCGTTCAGTGGTAACTGGCTTTTCAATGGCAATAAGCCATTCACTACCGTCGCCGCGTTCGCCTTTCACGCGCATTTCACCACCTATTTCTACAAGGTAGTTTTCAATACCGTGCTTTTCAAGGATCTCTGCCACTTCATCGACGCCAAAGCCTTTAGCAATAGTCGACAAGTCGACATAAAGCATTGGGTGACTTTTCTCTAATCCTGTAGGCGTGGTTGACAGCTTCTTATAACCCACATATTCGCGAATATCGTCGATGTCTGTCTGACTTGGTACTTTTTCAGGGCGTTTAGTTGGGCCAAACCCCCACAAATTAACCAATGGGCCAACGGTAACATCAAGAACTCCGCCACTAAGGTTAGCCAAGCGTAGTGCCTCGTTAACCACGGTTAGCGTATCTGGTGATACGGCGAAATTGTCTGTGTAGCGATATTGATTGAACCTTGATAGTTCTGACGTTGGGTCGTAAGTAGACATCATCTTGTTAACCTCAACAAGACGGGCATCTATTTCAGCTTGTAAGCCTTCTACCGGCGTCTCCGCTACAAGGTACTTAACATTGTAGGTTGTGCCCATTGTCTGCCCTTGCAGGTGCACTACAGGCGTTTTTTCGTCGCTACAGCTTGCGAGAAGTAGAATACCTACCGCAACAAAGGCGAGGAAAATTCGAATAGCAAATCGAATCACGATGTTGTCCTTAGCTAATATGCACATTACTCAATCGCTATTATGTGCATTATGCGTTTTGCTTCAACGAAAAAGGGGCTTACGCCCCTTTTAATATGCTTGAGTTTTTAAGCGAGTAGCTCTTAAATCAAACCCTTAGCCACCGAAGTCATCTAGCATGATGTTTTCGTCCTCAACACCCAAATCTTTAAGCATGTTGATTACGGCCGCGTTCATCATAGGTGGTCCACACATGTAGAACTCACAGTCTTCTGGTGCAGGGTGATCTTTCAAGTAGTTCTCAAGAAGTACTTGGTGGATGAACCCAGTGTAACCTTCCCAGTTGTCCTCTGGCTGAGGATCAGAAAGTGCTACATGCCACTCGAAGTTATCGTTTTCTGCTGCTAGCTCGTCGAAGTCTTCTGTATAGAACATTTCACGAAGTGAACGTGCACCGTACCAGAAGCTCATCTTACGCTTAGACTTAAGGCGACGAAGCTGATCGAAGATGTGAGAACGCATTGGGGCCATACCTGCACCACCACCTACGAATACCATTTCGTTTTCAGTTTCTTTCGCGAAGAATTCACCGAATGGACCAGAGATAGTCGCTTTGTCACCTTCTTTCAGGCTCCAAATGTACGATGACATTTTACCCGCAGGTAGGCTTAAGTTATTAGGTGGCGGCGTAGCGATACGCACGTTCAACATAATAATGCCTTCTTCTTCTGGGTAGTTCGCCATTGAGTAAGCACGAATAGTCTCTTCGTCTACTTTAGACTCGATGTCGAAGAAGCCAAAACGCTCCCAGTCACCGCGGTATTCTTCAGGAATATCGAACTCTTTGTACTTAACGTGGTGCGCTGGCGCTTCAATCTGAATATAACCACCTGCACGGAAAGGTACACTTTCACCGTTAGGAATTTTAAGCTTAAGTTCTTTGATGAAGGTTGCTTTATTATCGTTAGAGATAACTTCACAATCCCACTTCTTAACACCAAATACCGACTCTTCCAGCTCAATTTCCATGTCTTGCTTAATAGCAACCTGACATGAAAGACGGCAGCCTTCGCGCGCTTCACCTTTAGTGATGTGGTCTAGTTCAGTTGGAAGGATTTCACCACCACCTGAGTGTACATCTACACGACACTGGCCACATGAGCCACCGCCACCACACGCAGACGATACGAAGTAACCTGCGTCAGCTAGTGCACCAAGTAGTTTGCCACCCGGTGCAGTTTTGATTGCCTTGTCTGGGTCACCATTGATAGTGATAGTTACATCACCACTTGGTACCAATTTAGACTTGGCAAACATAATGATAAATACTAGCGCCAATACGATGGCAATAAACATGCCGACGCCAAGAAATATTTCTACGTTATTCATTTATATGCTCCCGAGCTCTATTACAGCTGAATACCAGTGAATGACTGGAAGCCAAGTGCCATTAGGCCAGCGATCATGAATACAGAACCAAGACCACGAACACCATCAGGCATATCAGCATACTTCAGCTTTTCACGTACTGCCGCTAGCAATACAATTGCTAGTGCCCAGCCCATACCACTACCAACGCCGTAAACGATGCTCTCAGTGAAGTTGTATTCACGCTGTACCGCAAACGCCACACCACCGAAGATTGCACAGTTAACGGTAATTAGCGGAAGGAAGATACCTAGTGCGTTGTAAAGCGCAGGGAAGAACTTGTCTAAGCTCATCTCTAGAATCTGTACCAACGCCGCGATAACACCGATAAACGTTAGGAAGTTAAGGAAGCTTAGGTCAGCTTCTGGGAAACCTGCCCATGCTAGTGCGCCTGGAGCAAGAATGTTTACATAAATAACTTGGTTAACGGGTACAGAGATACCTAGTACCACGATAACTGCAACACCAAGACCCATAGCAGTTTTAACTTTCTTAGATACCGCTAGGAATGTACACATACCTAAGAAAAGTGATAACGCCATGTTCTCAACGAAAATTGAGCGAACAAATAACGACAGATAATGTTCCATGACTTACTCCTTAGGCTCTACTTGCTCTGGACGGATAGTACGGATAAACCAAATCATACCGCCGATTAAGAAGAATGAGCTGAATGGTAGGATTAACAAACCGTTACCCTGATACCAGCCACCGTTTTGAACCAGTGGAAGGATTTCGAAACCTAAAATAGTACCGAAACCAAATAGCTCTTTAATTGTACCAATAACAATTAGAATGAAAGAGTAACCCAAGCCGTTACCAATACCATCAAGGAAGCTCATCAGAGGTGGGCTCTTCATGGCGTAAGCTTCAGCACGACCCATTACGATACAGTTAGTAATAATCAGACCAACGAATACCGACAGCTGCTTCGATATTTCATACGAATACGCTTTCAGAATTTGGTCAACAACGATTACCAACGACGCAATGATAGTCATCTGGATAATAATTCGAACGCTAGATGGGATCTGGTTACGAATTAGTGAAATAAACAAGTTTGAGAACGCTACAACGCTTGTAAGCGCAAGCGACATTACCAATGCTGTTTCCAGCTTAGTGGTAATTGCCAGTGCTGAACAGATACCCAATACCTGTAGGGCGATCGGGTTGTTGTCCAGGATTGGCCCAAAGAGGGCCTTTTTCATTTCTTTAGTATCTGCCATGAGACTTCCCTTATGAACGCCATGCTTGGTTCTTCAGGAACTGGCCGAAGCCTTGCTCGCCTACCCAGTAACGAATTGTGTTTTCAACACCGTTGCTGGTTAGGGTTGCACCTGAAAGCGCATCGATAGTGTGAGGATTGCTAGGGTTAGCATTTTTCACTACGCGAATAGCAACTTCGCCATTCTCGTAAAGCTCTTTGCCGTCCCATTTGTCCTGCCAAGCAGGGTTTTGCACTTCACCACCTAGTCCTGGCGTTTCTTTTTGCTGATAGTAAATAAGCTCGCGAACCGTTTGGCCGTCTGCGTCTACCGCTAAGAAACCGTACATAAGATCCCAAAGGCCGCTGCCGTGTACAGGAAGGATGATACGAGAAACATCACCTGCGTCGTCGCGAACTAAGTAAACACTTGCCACGTTAGGGCGGCGTTGGAAACCAACATTGCTGTTAGTTACCTTAGTGCTGTACTCAGTTTCTTTGGCTGCTTTATACATATCGTAATCTGGCTTAGGCGCTTCTACGAAAGTACCTTCGTCAAGATTAACAAAACGCTGTTCTACTCGCTCGCTGTACGTGCTTTCAATTGCGCTATTGCTCATGCCCATTTCATAAAGGCCTGCAGCATTAAGAATGTTGCTCTTTTTATCTAGAGCTGCGTTTGTTTGTTGTAGAGAGCGAAGGCCAACAGCCGCGCCAGAAACAACAATTGAACAAACTAAACATACGGCAACAACAATACCTACCGTTTTGCCTAAAGATTCTTTCTTAGCCGACACGTGCTACCCTCCGCTTGATATTGCTTTGTGCGACGAAATAGTCGAACAGTGGCGCCCACAAGTTAGCAAATAGAATTGCTAGCATTACACCTTCAGGGAAGGCTGGGTTTAGGACGCGGATTAGTACCGTCATGAAACCAATGAAGATACCGTAAGCCCACTTACCTTGGTTTGTAAACGACGCAGAAACTGGGTCTGTCGCCATAAAGAACATACCAAAAGCAAGACCACCAACAACAAAGTGCCAATGTGCAGGCATTGCAAACATAGGGTTGGTATCGCTGCCGATTAGGTTTAGCAAGGTTGCGAAGAACGCCACACCAATTGCTACACCAGCAACAATGCGCCAGCTTGCTATACGCATGTACATGATGAACAAGCCACCAAGAATAATAGCAAGGGTAGACACCTCACCCGCTGAACCTGAGATAGTACCGATGAAGCTGTTCATCCACTGATCCATGTTCGCGTAATCAAGGTTGCCAGAAGCCGCTTGGCTTAGAGACGTTGCACCAGAATAGCCATCTGCCGCTACCCATACTTGGTCACCTGAAATTTGTGCAGGATACGCAAAGTAAAGAAATGCACGACCAGATAGTGCTGGGTTAAGGAAGTTACGACCTGTACCACCGAATACTTCTTTAGCAATTACAACACCGAAGGTAATACCTAGTGCAACTTGCCATAGAGGAATAGTAGCTGGAAGTGTTAGTGCGAACAGTACCGATGTTACGAAGAAACCTTCGTTAACTTCGTGCTTGCGCACAGACGCGAATAATACTTCCCAGAAACCACCTACCGCGAACGTTACCGCGTAGATTGGCAACCAGAAACATGCGCCATAGAAGAATAGACCTAGTGTACCCGCATTTGCCAAGTCACCGCCAAGGGCAGCGAATAGGCCTGCTTGCCACGTATCAGGTAGTGTTCCTGCGCCAGCAGCAATAGCTTCTTGCGCTTGGAAACCAATGTTATACATACCAAAGAACATAGCTGGGAATGTTGCCATCCATACCATGATCATGATGCGCTTAAGGTCAATGCTGTCACGCACGTGTGTGTTAGCTTTATTTACTTTACCTGGGGTGTAGAAAATGGTCGCCGCAGCTTCGTAAAGCGCATACCACTTTTCATGCTTACCACCTGGTTCGAAGTTTGGTTCGATCTTTTCTAAATACGCTTTTAAACCCATGACTTAACCCTCTTTCTCTATCGTGGTCAAACAGTCGCGTAAGATAGGAGCGTAGTTGTATTTGCCAGGGCATACATAAGTACACAATGCCAAATCTTCTTCGTCCAACTCTAAGCAACCCAACGTCTGAGCACCGTCAGTATCACCAGAAATCAGGTCCCTAAGCAGAAGCGTAGGAATGATATCTAGGGGCATAACGCGTTCGTAATTACCAATTGGAACCATAGAACGTTCAGAACCATTGGTAGTTGTTGTCATATCAAATTTCTTGCCGCCACTTAGGTGACCTAAGTAAGCACGAGTCACTGAGTGTTGGTTTGAACCAGGTAGGATCCAACCGAACAATTTCTTCTCGCGACCTTCTTTTAGTAGTGAAACTTGGGTGTGGAAACGACCAAGGAAGCCGTGAACGCCCATCGCTGTCGTACCGCTAAGTACAGAACCAGAGATAACACGTACTTCACCGTCTACTTGCTCGCTAGCAGTAAGCTCGGTCAAGTCTGCGCCCATTACGGTGCGCACTAGGCGTGGGTTAGTTGCCGCAGGACCTGCAAGTGAAATAACACGACGGTTATCTAGTTCACCAGAGGTCAACAATGCACCAATTGCCATTACGTCTTGGTAGTTGATGTGCCAAACCGTTTTGTTCATGCCAGCAGAATCAAGGAAGTGGATGTGAGTACCCGGTAGGCCCGCAGGGTGAGGACCGCCAAATTCTTCAACATCAACTGCCGCATCGCCAGTAGCAACAGAAGCACCTGCCGCTTTACAAACGTAAGTCTTGCCGCCGCTCAATTGCGTTAACGCTTTAAGACCATTTACGAAATCGTCTTGGCGCTCAGCAATAATCACAGCAGGATCTGCTGCTAGTGGATTAGTATCCATTGCTGTAACAAAAATTGAACTTGGAACAGAGTCTAGCTTAGGAGATTTGCTAAATGGACGTGTACGGAACGCTGTCCACATGCCTGACTCTACAAGGATTGACTGAAGCTGCTCGCGTGAAGCGCTCGCGATCTGGTCAGCTGCAATTTTATCAAAAGTTACAGCATCGCTGCCGTTCACTTTGATAACTACAGACTGAAGAACACGTTTTGCACCACGGTTAACCTCTACCACTTCACCCGCTGCTGGGGCAGTGAATTTAACGCCAGGGTTCTTTTTGTCTTCAAAAAGCACCTGACCTTTCTTCACTACATCGCCAACTTGGACGTGCATGGTAGGGCGCATACCCACATATTCTTCTCCCAGAATGGCAACGCGCGTTGCAGCAGATGCATCAGCAATCTCCTGCTTTGGCGCTCCCTCAATTGGGAGGTCGAGACCTTTCTTGATTTTTATCATATGTAATCGCACTACTCTAATAGAAATACCCTTTTGCATGACCGCAGAAAACCTGCCTGTCAGCATGCAAAAGCGCACTATTAACAGGTGTAGAACACCTTTTCGTTGTTGATTGATGGAACTTGCTGCAATTGCTACGGTCAGCCTGTTATGAAGCCGTAACGCATAATTCCTTTTGCGGACGCTTAATTCGCCCTTTCTTTATAGACCACCAGCAGAAATTTACACTTATTATTGTTGTTGTGTAGCTGCAATCGCTACTGCTGTTTTGGTAGAGGCAGAAAAGACCCCTACTTAATTTCGGGATTTTAGCATTAACCCATACGTTTGTGCCACGCTATTTCAAGATAAAGGCAAATTTTTCTACAATTTAATGTAAACCTTTGGTCTTATTCATTTACATTTTGCGAATCCATACGCCGTATCAACTTGTAATCAGGTACAAAAAAGCCGTCAAATCAGACGGCTTTTGCGCATATAAGCATTAGGTTAATTAATGGTAAGTTTAGGTTTTACCAATTAACCATTGGGTCAACTTCACTGTCGTAATCAACACTTGAAATGTCAAAACCGAACAGTTTTAAGAACTCATGGTTGTAACCTTTGTAGTCACTTAAGTCATGAAAGTTCTCTTGTGTCACTTGATCCCATAGCGCCTTAATTTTTGCCTGTGTTGCATCGTTAGTTTCTTTGCCATCCATGCGATAGCGATTTGCTTCATCTAACGTTGGTGTATTGCCGAACAGGCACTGTGTGAACAAGCCGTGAATCTGCTCAATGCACCCTTCGTGGGTGCCTTCCTCTTTCATCACTTTGTAAATAAGTGAAATATACAGAGGCATTACAGGAATGGCTGAGCTTGCCTGCGTTACCAGTGCTTTCAACGAGCTCACATTGGCTTGCACAAGCAAATCACTGTTTTTACCAATAATGGCTGCGGCAGCGCGATCTAGGTCTTCTTTCGCTTTACCAATCGTCGCTTGACCATAAATAGGCCATGTTAGTTCTTTACCGATATAGGTATATGCGGTGGTTTTACAGCCTTCAGCAAGCACATCGGCTTCACGTAAAAAGTCCATCCAACGTTCCCAATCTTCACCGCCCATCACTTTGATGGTGTTAAGGATTTCTTCGTCGTTGGCTGGCTCTAGCGATACTTCATGCACTTTGTCTTTATCAGTATCGTAGGTTTTCGTAGTGTACGCCTGCCCTACAGGCTTAAGCGTAGATTTATACGTTACGCCTGTTTCTGGGTCGGTTCTACGCGGGGATGCAAGGCTATAAATGACCAAATCAACCTTGCCCATTTCAGCTTTGATTTTTTCGATGGTTTCATTTTTGATTTCATCGGAAAACGCATCGCCATTAATAGTTTCTGCATACAAGCCTTTTGCTTTGGCTTTTTCGTGGAATGCAGCGGTGTTGTACCAACCGGCAGTACCCGTTTTACGTTCCGTTGGTGCTTTTTCAAAACACACACCCAGCGTTTTAGCGCCATAGCCGAACGCAGAAGTAATGCGTGATGCTAGGCCGTATCCCGTAGAGCTACCAATAACCAACACATTTTTAGGGCCTTCGCCTAAGCCGCCTTTTGCTTCTACATAAGCAATTTGTTCGTCAACCGCCGTTGCACAGCCAACAGGGTGCGCGTTTGTACAAATGAAGCCTCTCACTTTAGGCTTGATAACCATAATAATTTTCCTTATTTGAGCGTGGGGCTATTGTAATGCCGAAGCCACTGATAACAACTCGGAGCAGATGAAACCTAGCATATCGCAAACGCAAGACGACACCAATGAAACAACGTGCCAAATTTAGGTTTGCTTTGTATTTACGAGAAAAGACAGAGAAGAGAAGAGAAGAGATAGGAAAAAGAAACATTAGGCCATATCGCTAAATTCAACGAAGTGCGGGCTAGTTTTTAAAACGTTATGAACTATGAATAAGAAAAGATGGAACACAGGTGTACAGAACTGCACACCTGTGAACAACACATTAACCTAGAACGTCTAGAAGCTCTACGTCAAAGATAAGCGTGCTGTATGGAGCAATAGCTGCACCCGCACCCTGCTCACCGTAAGCAAGATCATGTGGCACGTATAAACGGTATTTAGCACCTACTTTCATAAGTTGAAGTGCTTCAGTCCAACCTTTAATAACGCCGCCTACTGGGAATTCAGCTGGCTGGCCGCGCTCGTAAGAGCTGTCAAAAGTGGTACCGTTGATAAGTGTACCGTGGTAGTGAACACGTACAGTGCTAGCCGCAACTGGTGTTTCACCGTCACCTTCAGCGATAACTTCGTACTGAAGACCAGATTCAGTAACGGTTACTTCGTCACGCTTCGCATTTTCTTCAAGGTACTTTGTGCCTTCTTCAATAACCGCTTTGCTAGCTTCTTCTTTAGCCGCTTGCATACGCTTGTGAATTTCGCCGAACGCATCACGTAGTGTGTCGTTATCAACCTGAGGCGCTTGACCTGCGAAGGCGTCTTTTAGGCCAGCTACAACAGCGTCAATCGCTAGTCCGTCAAACGGATTTGATTGTAATTGTTGACCCATTTGAAAACCAATGCCGTAACTTGCTTGGGTTTCTACTGTATTGAATGTATCAGTCACAAGAACTCCTGAAATTAAATTACAAATGCAGTACAAATTTCAAACAAAACGCATAACGCGAGAATGTTTCTGCATTTTCCGGTGCAAGAGTGTATCACACCACAAAATATCTTGCTTTGAGCAATGTTAACTAGGGTGCAAAAGTATCAAAATGTTGTAAATTATAACCGAAAGTGGTTAGACAAGTCGCAAAGGACACAGTATGGTTAAGGCCATATATTTAGGAGGATAGCATGCAAACACACTACGATGCTGAACTGAAAGATACCGTTCGATACCTAGGTAAAACCTTAGGTGAAACAATCAAAAATCAATTGGGTCAAGAGTGGCTAGACCGTATTGAAAAGATTCGTAAAGGCGGCCGAGCTTCTTATCAGGGAGACGCTACATGCAGCGAAGAACTGAAAGAAACTTTCAAAACAATGTCTGACAGCGATTTGCTTACTGTTGGCCGTGCATTCGCACAATTCTTGAATTTGGGCAACATTGCTGAGCAAGAATACAATGCGGCAATGAATGTTGATGCGTCTATTGATGCACTATTTAAACACCTAGATAAAGCTGAATTAACAGCTGAAAAAGTGCAGGATGCGGTTGCAAAACTGAACATCGATCTTGTACTGACCGCGCACCCAACTGAGGTTACGCGCCGTACACTTATTCACAAACATAAAGAATTGGCGAACTGCCTTCAGGCTATTCACCAAGAGTCGCTTAATGATGTTGAGCGTAAGAAAATTGAAACCCGTATTGCTGACCTTATTGCACAGGCTTGGCACACTGAAGAAATTCGTTCAGTACGTCCAACACCTGTTGATGAGGCACGCTGGGGCTTCTCTGTTATTGAAAACTCATTATGGGAAGCAGTGCCAGACTTCATGCGCGAGCTTGATGGTCGCCTAAATGAAGATTACGAAGTATCACTGCCACTAGATGCGTCTCCCGTTCAGTTTAGCTCTTGGATGGGCGGCGACAGAGACGGCAACCCATTTGTAACGTCAAAAGTGACTGAGCAAGTATTATTACTTGCTAGAAAACGTGCGGCCAAGCTTTTCGCGATTGATCTTGATCGCTTGCAAGTTGAGCTTTCAATGTACGACTGCAACGACGCGTTACGCGAAAAAGTCGGTGACGCCAACGAGCCGTACCGCGCCCTTCTTCGTCCACTTGTGGACAAGTTCATCGCAACCCGCGATGGCATTAGCGACTACTTAGCAGGTAAAAACCCAGATACTTCAAACTGGGTTGAAAGTGATGATGAGCTAATTGAACCACTGATGCTTTGCTACCAGTCACTGTTAGACTGCGGAATGCAAGTTGTAGCAAACGGTCTGCTGCTAGACACTATTCGTCGTGCTCGTGTATTTGGCATTCACCTTCTGCGCCTTGACGTGCGTCAGGACTCTGAGCGTCATGCAGACGTTTTCAGCGAACTAACACGCTACCTTGGTCTTGGTGATTATGCTCAGTGGAGCGAAGCCGACAAGCAAGCGTTCTTATTGCGCGAGCTTGGCTCAAAACGCCCGCTATTCCCTGCTCAATGGGATGCGTCTGATGACGTGAAAGAAGTGCTTGATACCTGTAAGGTAATTGCGAAGCACAGCAAACACGGTTTTGGTATCTATATTATCTCTATGGCCAGTGAGCCATCGGACGTTATGGCCGTTCAGCTGCTACTTCAAGAAAGTGGTGTAGATTGGCCAATGCCAGTGGCGCCATTGTTCGAGACGCTAGACGATTTGAACAACTCGCCTGACGTAATGCGCAAACTTCTGTCTATCGACTGGTATCGCGGTTACGTTAAAGGTCGTCAATTCGTTATGATTGGTTATTCAGATTCAGCCAAAGACGCAGGTGCACTTGCTGCGGGCTGGGCTCAATACCAATCACAAGAAGCCTTGGTTGCGATTGCTGATGAGTTTGACGTAAGCCTGACGCTATTCCACGGCCGTGGCGGTACAATTGGTCGTGGTGGCTTGCCAGCACATGCTGCCATTTACTCTCAGCCTCCTGGCTCGCTAGACGGCGGCTTCCGTGTAACTGAGCAAGGCGAAACTATTCGCTATAAATTCGGTATGCCTAAGCTGGCTAAACGCAGCCTAGGTATTTACGCCAGCGCCATAATTGAAGCCATGTTATTCCCGCCTCCGGCACCAAAAGAAGAATGGCGAGAGCTTATAACTGCAATGGCAGCCCAAGGTCGCGATAACTACCGTGCAACCGTGCGTCACGATAAAGAGTTCGTACCTTACTTCCGTGTTGCAACGCCAGAGCAAGAGTTAGGCAAACTCCCACTAGGTAGTCGCCCAGCGAAGCGTAAGCCACAAGGTGGTATTGAGAGCCTACGTGCGATTCCATGGATATTTGCCTGGGCACAAACCCGTTTGGTACTGCCAAGCTGGTTAGGCGTTATGCGCGCTATCGATAGCGTGAAGACACCGGAAAATGAAAAAGTGGTTAACGAGATGTTCAGCGAATGGCCGTTCTATCGTTCACGTCTTTCAATGCTGGACATGGTGTTCCATAAAGCCGATCCGCGAATCAGTGAAGCTTATGATGAGCGCTTGGTACCCAAAGAGCTTAAACACTTTGGAGAAGCATTGCGTAGCGAGCTTAAAGAAAGCATCTCGTCGCTGTTGGCTATAACCGGTGACGGCGACATCATGAAGAACGACCCGCAGGGTAAAGAGTCTATGGAGATCCGTGCAGGATATCTTCAGCCCCTTCACTACCTGCAAATTGAGCTTCTGGATCGTATTCGTAAAGCCGGTGACGATGCACAAAACACCAGCCTAGAGCGTGCCATGATGGTTACCATCGCGGGTATTGCAATTGGTATGCGTAATACAGGCTAGAGCCCAATGAACGCGTAACGTTATAATGAAAAGCCTGCTCATTGAGCAGGCTTTTTTTGTAATGTCTTAAATGCAAAAAAGGCTGGGTACGTAGGAACGTATCCAGCCTTTTCTAGCGGATGCTAGTACATCCGCTTCAGGCGTTATTAGCCGTTTACGAAGTCTACGCCTAGCTTGATGTCGCCACGTAGGCCTTCAAGCATGTCGTTTTTCGCTTTTTCTTCAAATGCGCTTAGCTCGCCGTATGGCAAGATTTCTTCAACACCGTTTGCGCCTAGGCGAACTGGATGTGCAAAGAATGCTGCGTCGTCGCTGTCGTCAGTTTGTACATAAGTGTACTCAACCACGTTCTCGCCTTGCATTGCTGCAACTAGAGATAGACAGAAGCGTGCCGCTGCTTGACCCATTGATAGGGTTGCAGAACCGCCGCCCGCTTTAGCTTCAACAACTTCAGTACCCGCGTTTTGGATACGAGTAGTTAGGCTAGCAACTTCTTCGTCTGTGAACTCTACACCTTCAACTTGTGAAAGTAGAGGAAGGATAGTTGTACCAGAGTGACCACCGATTACCGGTACGTGCACAGAAGATACGTCCACACCTTTAAGTTCAGCAACAAACGTTTCAGCACGGATAACGTCTAGTGTCGTTACACCGAAAAGCTTGTTCTTGTCGTAAACGCCTTTTGCTTTAAGCGTTTCAGCTGCAATAGCAACAGTAGTGTTAACTGGGTTAGTGATGATACCAACACACGCGTTCGGGCAGTTATCAGCTACACCTTCGATTAGGTTTTTAACAATGCCGGCGTTGATGTTGAATAGATCAGAACGATCCATACCTGGCTTACGAGGCATACCAGCTGGAATTAGAACAACGTCTGCTCCAGTTAGTGCGTCAGCTAGGTCATCTTTACCGTGACCGGTTACTTTTACCGCAGTGGGGATGTGGCTTAAGTCAACGGCAACACCAGGAACAACTGGCGCTACGTCGTAAAGCGCTAAATCTGAACCTGCTGGCAATTGTGTTTTCAACAACAAAGACAGCGCCTGACCAATACCACCGGCAGCACCTAACACGGCTACTTTCATACCATTTCTCCTATGGGATTACTTCACGTATTTAAACGGAACGTCACACTAATGCAACGCGGGGGAAAACTCAATCACCGGATCGTCTTATTAACGTTATTTATGGCGATTTTATCTCGATATTCATTATCATGAATGATTATGCAAAGAAATTGCGCAAAGTCTACCTGTACGGCACAATATACGCATACTAAATATAATTCCTAACGATAACCCTCAAAAAAGAAAAGAGCGCTAATGGCAAACGCAAAACAAGAGCTACTCATCAAAGCTTTTAAAGAAATTCTTAAAGCAGAAAGTTACGGTTCACAGGGCGAAATTGTTGATGCATTAAAAGCACAAGGCTTCGACAACATCAGCCAATCTAAAATCTCTAGAATGCTAAGCAAGTTCGGTGCAGTAAGAACCCGCAATGCTAGAGGCGACATGGTGTATTGCTTGCCTCCAGAGCTAGGTATGCCTACGGCTAAAAGCCCTCTTAAACAGCTGGTACTGGATATCGTTCACAACAACGTAATGGTAATCATTAGAACCAGCCCTGGTGCTGCACAGCTTATTGCGCGCTTGCTTGACTCATTAAGTAAGAAAGACGGAGTTTTGGGCACCATTGCAGGTGACGACACTATTTTCATCGCGCCAGCGGATGTGTCTAGAATCGAAGAACTAAGACAGCGTGTTGAAGACCTGTTTGAGAACGTTTAGGTAGCCACACTTTTAAAACGGTGCCCTCTCATTGAGGGCACTATATATTCTGCCGTTCGCTGACGCTAGCTCAATAGCTTAATCAGCGCATCGGCTGCTGGTCGTGATGACGGCGGATTCTGTCCCGTCACCAGTAACCCGTCGGTACACACTTTTACAGCAAAATTGTCGGCGCTCTCATACTTGCCGCCTTTTTTAACCAGTTCATCTTCAACCAGATAAGGCACTACGTCTGTAAGTTCCATTGCAGCTTCTTCACTGTTTGAAAATCCGGTAACAGATTTTCCCTCTACCAGGTATTTGCCATCAGGCGTTTTAACGTCTTTAAGCACAATTGGCGCGTGACATACTGCCCCAACGGGTTTATTAGCTGCGATAGTGTCTTCGATTAGTTTTATCGAGTGCACATTGTCAGAAAGGTCCCACAACGGACCGTGTCCCCCTGGATAGAACACCGCGTCAAACTCTTCAGCTCTCACATCTTCAAGTGGAATAGTCGACGCTATAGCGCTACGCGCCAGCTCATCTTTCGTATATCGCATAGCGTCATCGGTCATTGCATCGTCAGCCAGACTATTGGGATCGATAGGCACTTGCCCTCCCATGGGTGAGGCCAAAGTTATCGTATATCCTTGGTCTTTAAATGCGTAGTACGGCGCAGCAAACTCTTCCAACCACATGCCTGTCTTTTTGCCGGTATCACCCATAATTTCGTGAGATGTCATTACCATTAGCATACGTTTTGACATAAGCCCTCCTTGCGAGCATTTAAAAATTTGTCGTCAATTACTTCGGCTAATGTACGTAGTTAGATCATTAAAAAAAGCGGAGGATCGTTTGATTGCATGGTTGTGAGATTAATGGCGGGCATAAAAAAGTGCCACTTCCTGTTAAGGAGAGTGGCACCTAACACTACAACTTGTAGCTAGTGTTTTTCTACAGCTTAGAAGCGGTAGTTAACACCTACACGCATTTCCCAAAGTGATGCATCACCTTGACGTGGAGTTGCGTTCGAAGAACCTAGCGTAACAGTATTAAACGAAGCTTCTTCAAGAATGCCCCAATCGTCATTCAGCATATTTGTGAAGTTATCGATTACGAATGATACTTGAGCAGTATGATCTTCATGGAACGCTGGGATATCTTGGCGAACCGCGATATCAACTTTTGCCCACCATGGACTTTCTTCGTCATTTCGCTCAGCGCCCATTGGAAGAACACTTCCGCTATCTAAGTAAGGAGTAAATCCAAAGATCGCGTTACCTTCGTTTCTAGAGTAAACAAGGCTGTAAGGTCTGCCAGATTGCGCAACTGCAAATGCTGAGAAAGTTGTGTTGTAACCATCAATCAGTTCAGTTGTGTAACGGAAGTCTAATGTAAAGCGGTGTGCGATATTCCAATCTGAAAGTGAAGATACCTCTTCATTCGGGTTAGTAAACGCTCTGTACTGGTAGTTAGAGAACGCTACCGAGCTAGTCATTGGCTGAACATCTTCAGCGTGGCTATAGTTATAACCCGCAACTACTGAGATTCCGTTATCCCATGCTTTGTTCATGGTCGCAGTTAATGAGTATGAAGTTGAAGATTCATCAGAATTAGTCAACTCAAGAGAACCATAACCAGTACGGTCGTAATCGATATAGCCTTCTTCAGTAACGCCAACAGCTTCGATTCCCTTGTATTTAATCATCGCTTGATTTTGCGTGATGCTCACCAATAGATCTAGGTTAAATACGTAGTCTTCGTCTGTGATATGCGTCATACCTGCAGAGATTTTCCACTCGCTAGGCATTTCGAAATCTGGGTCAAGGTTATTACTTTCGAAGTTGTCACCTTGGCCAGCATCCATCGCCGCATCTAAGTCTGAAGGTACTGAGTAACCAGGACCAGCTGTAACGCCGTCTTCAGTATTTACCCAGGTTACGCTACCATCTAGAAGGTTTGCGTATTCCCCCTCAACTTCACCGCCAGTTACGTTAGTGTTCTGGTAGTTGTTGGTCATCCAAACGTTAGGGTTACCGCCTGAGAATAGACCAAAGCCACCGCGTAGCTCCGTGCTATCACTTAGGGTGTAGTTAAGACCAACACGTGGTTGAAGTAGATCAACACCGTCTAGGTTTGCAGTATTACTGTAACCATAAGAATCAGTAAATTCGGTATTTTCTACTGGACGATCTGACGTTGTGATCCAGTCATAACGAAGACCAGCAACTACTTTCAGGTCATCAGTTAGGTAGAACTCGTCTTGTGCGTATGTAGAGTGAGCAGTATAGCCCCATTCTGCTGCACGGTCGTTCAAATCACCTGAATATGCATAACCATATTCTATCTCTGCGTTAGTTCCGTTCTGGAAGTCTTCGATGCTCTGGAATGTGATAGACGTTTCAGAGTGCTGAACGAATAAGTTATAAATGTCTAACTTATCGCTTTCATATCCGAAGGTAAGCGTATGTCCATTATCAAAGTAATAGTTACCGCGGAACATGATGCTAGTTGCATCCCAGTCTAGGTCGTTGGCTTGACGGCTGTCGTCTGAACCAAGGTAAACAGTGATATCGTCAGAATCAGGGTTAGTCAGTTCAATTTTAATCTCGCCGAAGTCATTGCCGCCTGGGTTTCCGTCACCGTACATAGAACGCTGAAGGTTATCTAGTTCCGTGCGTGCAATGCGGATTTCAGTTGAGAATTTGTCTGTCCAGTCAGAGTAAAGCACACCGATGAAAGACTGAAGCTCTGCGCCACGCTCATACAAGTGGCTTGAGAACTCAAACTCATCAGAATCACCGTCAGATTCTGCGAAGTTGTTGCCATCGTTGTAGTTATAAGTGAATGCTAAACGATGATGATCGTTGATATTCCAGTCTAATTTAACTAGAAGCTTTTCATCTTCGTTCGCCATGCTTGATGGAACTGTACCAGCGTCGAAGTTGTAAACACTTTGAGAGATAGACTGAATTTGCTCAACTTGTTCTTGTGTAATATTAATTTCGTTTATAGCACCAGAACCAATTGCGCCACGGTCGAAGGTATTTGCACCTTCAAGTTTTTCGTATGCTGCGAAAATAAATAACTTATCTTTGATAAGCGGTGCACCAACGGTAAAGCCGTAGCGTTTCTCAGTGTATCCACCAAGAGTGATATCATCACCTTCAAGTGAGTCACCACGTAAGCTGTCGCTACCGAAATCGTAGAATGCAGAACCGTGAACTTCGTTAGTACCGGTTTTACTTACGGCACTGATGTTACACGCAGAGAAACCACCGTAGATTACGTCGAAAGGTGCGATTTCAACTGAAACACCTGCGATAGCGTCGAAAGAAAAAGGCATTCTTTCTGTTGGATAGCCGTTTGAGTTAAGACCGAATAGGTCGTTCATGCGAACACCGTCAACAGTCAAGCTGTTGAAACGCGGGCTTTTACCCACACACTGGATACCGTTGCTGCCGCCTTCGTCTACGTAAATACGTGGGTCAATACGCACGATGTCAGTGATATCACGGTTAATAGCAGGTGCTTCTTGAAGAGTAGACAGGTCGAAGCTTGCTACTGGGCCAGTTTGACCGAAAGATAGGCTGCTAACCTGAGAACCAGTTACAACAATGTTTTCGTATTGAGCAGCTGGCTCAAGCATACGCTCGATAGATGCTGATTCACCAAGCTCTAGGTAAACATCGTTGATAGTTTGATCAGCGAATTCGTCAGAATCAATAACTACTGTGTATGGACCACCTACGCGAAGACCACGAAGACTAAACGTACCACCACTGTTTACTGTTACTGTTTTAACAGCACCAGTAGGAACGTGAGTAACTGTTACTACAGTACCTGCTGCAGGGTTACCTTGCGGGCCCATAATTTTACCGTTCAATTCAGATGACGTTACCTGCGCCATTGCAGTTGACGACAAACCGATTGACAGCGCAACCGCAGCCGCAATGCGACTGAACTTTGCTGATGTTCTCATGTGTGTTTCCCTTTTTGTTTAAATTTGTTTTTAGGTTCGCTAGTAGGGTATTTCCCGTAGTCGACCTTCAATTAATATGAACCGACGAAATTGTTATAGAGATTCATGTCAATTTTATTACAACTTTACATTTTTATTTAGCAGCAATCCCCCTAGGCCTTTGACTTTGCAAAAAATATCTTGACCAAATGGTCAGATTAATTTACTTGTTATTATTCTCGTCAATTCACGGCGATTAGCTGTTCCTATTCTTGCCATATCGAATACTAATAAACAGCGTTTAATAAAAATCAGGTTTACCCATAAAAATAACAAAAATAACAATGACTTACTATTTTAAAATAAATTTACCTATTGCAATAAGTAACCTTAACTGATGAAATCCGCATATAAATCGTTAATTCATTTGGTCGTTTTTTTGACAGATTTTAGAATTGTTACCTCTGTAAAGTGGATTGTCTTTGCTGTCGTTGCATTATTGTGTAGCGTAGCTAGCTATTTTAAAAATTCTATTTTTTATGATGACATTCTGCCACAAACCGGTCAAATATTAACCTGCGAAACGGGATTATCTGGAAATGAAGACATATTTTCTGCCTATATAACCGATGGTCGTATCGCAGAAATGGTTAATGAGCGCTTATGCTCGGACAGTACAATAAAACGTCAATATAGCGGCATAAAGGTAGTAGTTGGACAAAGCGATTACGACACCTTTAGATACATCAATCACGGCGTTGTTGATCTCGCTTTAGTGAAAAGTAATATAGTAGACGCTTTCGGCGCTGACAAAATATACGGTCTAACGAAGTTAGCCGCGCACCCCGACTATCCCGCATTCTTCATTTCTCTCAGAGAGAAGCCAACGTTAAGCAAAGAATATCTTCTAGGAAAACGCATAGGTCTTCTTGATTATCCAAGTAGTCGCTCTGGCCATATAGTGCCGAAAACCGTTCTCCATCATTTAGGCCTGAACAGTAGCAATATCGATATTATTTATTACAGTTCTCATAAAGAACTAAGGCGCGCACTCCTTGCAGGCGAGGTCGATATTATATCCACGTATTGGGCTGAAGAAGACGGTGAAACTTTCTCTAAAAACTATATATCTCCACTGCTAGAGAGCGTAAGCGGCATGCAATGGTATTTGAAGATGCAGACTCAAAATACCGACTTATTCTGCGCTGTGCAGTCGGTTGTTTACGAAATAGCGACAACCCACCCGAGACCATATTACAAAAATATTACGCTGGAAGAAGGGTGTAACAAATGAGTAAAATAAAGCTTCGCCCTAGGTCTCCTATTAAGCTCGCAATTACCTTCTCTTTATTGCTAATTTCATTGCAAATTGCATCTGTTGTAGGCCAGTATTTCGCGCATCAATCTTCTATTCACCGGGCTATTGACGTAGTTGAGAGAAGAATCAGTTTAGATAGCGCTTTCCTTGATGTGGGAAATGAAACGCTGAACACGCCAGAGAACAGATATGCTATAGGTCGTTACCTTGAACGCCTTAATCGAGTAGTCGAAGAAAAGGCACTTCCTGTTGTCGTTAGCGAAATCCAAGGAGTTCAGGTCAAGTCAGACTTATCTGAATATCCAGCACTACACCGCACCACCTTCGAGAATGCAGAGCAAACCATAAATATTTCTATCAATAGTAGAGCACCTATTAATGAGGTTGGTCTTAGTTGGCTTGGCATTTTACTCACGTTTCTTATTGCTCCCCTTTTCGCTTTTACGAGTAAGAAGAGACGAACACAGTCTTCACTTGAAGAATTAGTGCTTCCTCCTAAACCAAAGCTTGTTATCAACCTTCAGGAAAAAACGATTTCGAACGGTATTGATGACAAAGTAGTGACACTACAAAACAAACCTCTATGTTTCTATACCGCACTAGTTAAATACTGCATAGATAACCCAAATGAGTCTCTGCCTCCTCACAAAGATGTGCCACACGAGTTAATGGCATTGGCTAACAAGTGTTTTGGTCGATTGATCGAATTGGGCCACACCAAGCGAAAACGCCCAGATTTCAATGCAAATTTAGATAAAACCCTCAGCGAAATACGCGCTGCACTTGATGATGTATTCTCTGGTTATGTTGATGAAAAAGAAACCTACTACCCGCCCAGAGCGCAAGGTGAGGGCTCTCGCTCGAAGCAGCATTCGTATGCATTACCGAGTATTAAGGACGACGATATAGAGATAATTGGTAACTAGCGATATTTTGACTTGTTCAGTTAAAAACTGACCACTTGGAGAACTTTTTGGTATTTTTTGTAAGCTGACTAAACGCCCTGCAATACCTTGAAAATACGATAAAGTTCTAGCAAAGACCGATCCAAAAACCGAGAACTTGTGAATATAACATTGATTCGCGAGGCCTAAACGCGTATCTTTGCACCAACAAAATCAGCTTTATAGTACTATGCAATCGCCACTTATTATTGCCATTTCTGGAGCTTCTGGCTCTGGGAAGTCTCTTTTTACAAAAAATTTGTTTAACGGCTTCAGTGCTCAAGGCCGCCCTGTTCAAGTGCTGCGCGAGGATCACTACTACCGTGCGCAAGATCATCTTCCCATGGAGCAACGTGAGAAGAACAACTATGATCACCCGAATGCCTTTGAACATGAGCTTTTGAAAGCACACTTGCAAGCATTGCGCGATGGTCAGCCTATTGACTATCCACATTACTGCTATAAAACGCATACGCGTTTGCCTGAAACTGAGCGTCTAAATCCTGCGCCAGTCATTATTCTTGAAGGTATCATGCTACTAGCTCGTACTGATCTACTTCCTTTGTACGACGTGAAGATCTTCATTGATACTCCTCTTGATATTTGTTTGATGCGCAGAATGATGCGCGACCTAAAAGAACGCGGTCGTAGTATTGAATCTGTGGCAAAACAGTACGAAGAAACTGTTAAGCCTATGTATCATCAATTTATTGAACCTAGCCGCTTCACTGCCGACGTAGTAGTGACGCAAGGTGGCAAAAACCAAATTGCATTAGATGTGATCAAATCACACATTCAGCAAGCGCTTCTTTAAGGGAACATTACTATGGTGAGTTTACTGGGCATTGCAGTCCTTCTGGGTATTGCCTTCGCGTTATCATCGGCGAAACGCAATATAAATTGGCGCACCGTTGGTGGCGCATTTGCTATTCAAGCATCCGTTGGCGCGTTTGTCCTGTATTCTGAACCTGGTAAAGAAGTATTGTTGAGCGCGACGCGTTTTGTCGCCAACATCATTGCTTATAGCCAAGAAGGCATTAATTTCTTGTTCGGTCCTATTGGTGACAAGTCGATCGCGTTTATTTTTGCCTTTAACGTGCTTCCAGTTATCGTGTTTTTCTCGGCGCTTATTGCCGTTCTTTATCACCTCAAAGTAATGGGTTTGATCATCAAGGTTATCGGTGGCTTTTTACAGAAAGCGCTGGGAACTAGCCGACCTGAATCCATGTCTTCTGCTGCCAACATTTTTGTGGGCCAAACAGAAGCGCCTCTTGTGGTTCGCCCATTTATTCCACATATGACGAGCTCTGAGCTATTTGCCATTATGGTGGGTGGTTTGGCGTCAATTGCTGGTTCAGTAATGGCGGGCTATGCAGGCATGGGGGTAGATCTTAAGTATTTGCTAGCAGCCAGCTTTATGGCTGCGCCAGGTGGCTTACTTATGGCAAAAATCATGTTGCCAGAAACCAGTAAGCCAAATGAAGATTTACATGACGTAGATGCGGAAGATACCGGCTACGCCAATGTATTTGATGCAGCCGCCAGTGGCGCTGCATCAGGCATGCAACTTGCGTTAAACGTAGGTGCAATGCTACTCGCTTTCATAGCACTTATTGCCATGTTTAACGGCCTTATTGGCTGGACAGCAGGATTATTTGGCTATGAAAACGTGACGTTTGAAGGGATCCTGGGTTATGTGCTTCAACCTCTTGCATGGGCAATCGGCGTACCATGGGAGGAAGCGCAACTTGCAGGCAGCTTTATTGGTCAGAAAATGGTAGTTAACGAATTTGTTGCCTACCTAAACTTCCTAGAGAACCAATCACAGCTATCTGAAGCATCTCAGGCCATTATCACCTTTGCACTTTGTGGTTTTGCAAACTTCTCTTCTATCGCTATTTTGATGGGTGGAATTGGTGCCATGGCACCAACACGCAGAAAAGAAATTGCGAGACTGGGGTTAAAAGCTGTTATTGCTGCAACGTTATCTAACTTAATGAGTGCCGCGCTAGCGGGCTTTTACCTCTCTCTTGGTTAAATTTCATTAATTTGGACCAGTTGGTCAAGATTTTACTAGACTAACTGGTCAGGTTTCTGTAAATTACGCGCAAATTCCTCGCGGGGTTGATTTATGTCAATTTCTGCGACTTTTTTCTGTAGCCCGTCTACCTTTATAATGCCGCAGTCAAAATATACGGGATAAAGTTATGCAATTAGTTGCTGTTGATTACCAAGCGGAAAACGCACAAGAAGAATTCGTGAAGTCACTTCGCGAGACAGGGTTCGGTGTTTTAAAAAATCACCCTATCCAACAGTCATTAGTTCAAGGTATTTACGACAATTGGCAGGGCTTCTTCGACAGTGAAGAGAAGAACGATTACCTGTACAACAAGGGTAAACAAGACGGATTTTTCCCTCAGAGTGTCTCTGAGGTAGCCAAAGGCTTTACGAAAAAAGACATTAAAGAGTATTACCACTTCTATCCGTGGGGTCAGTGTCCAGAAGCGCTACACCCGCAGATTTCCCAGTACTATGGGGAAGCAAACACACTAGCGAAAGAGCTATTGGGTTGGATAGAAAAACATTCTCCTTCAGAGGTGAGCGATAAGTACAGTCAACCGCTGGGTGACATGATCAAAGATTCTGATCAAACCTTGCTACGTATACTGCACTACCCACCACTAAAAGGTGATGAAGAAGTAGACGCAATTCGCGCAGCTGCTCACGAAGATATTAATTTGATTACTATCTTGCCTGCAGCCAACGAGCCTGGATTGCAAGTACAAGCTAAAGACGGTAGTTGGATTGAAGTTCCTTGTGATTTCGGGAACTTGATTGTGAATATTGGCGACATGCTTCAAGAAGCGTCTGGCGGATACTTCCCATCAACTACGCATAGGGTTGTAAACCCAGATGGTGCTGACATGACGAAATCTCGTATTTCATTGCCACTGTTCTTACACCCTAGACCAGATGTTGTTCTTTCAGAACGTCATACCGCAGGGTCATACCTGCAAGAGCGCCTTCGTGAGCTGGGCGTTATATAAATTAAGTTCCTTTTGTAGTGTTATTCTTTTGCCGCAGCTAGTCTGCGGCTTTTTTTTGCCTGAATTATACCGCCTACCTTCTCAACACCCACTTCATTGATTATTCGCTAAAGCTGATAATTTGGACTGATAACGAGACTTGTCTTGCCTGTTATTTGCGTGCTTGATAGCGCGAGACAAGTATTGCTCAGCGTTGGTTATGTCTCCACTTTCAAAATACGTTTTCGCTAATCCAAACAGAATTTCATGACGGGTGTTATCAAGTTTTAGTCCCTTTAAATAATATGATATCGCTGCCTCGTACTCTTCATTATCGAAAGCTTGTTCACCCAATATATAGTGGTAAAAGGGATTGCTTTGGCGTTTAGTATCCACCATTTGGTTGATTGTTTTCGCCTCTTCAAACCTATCTTGATAACGATAAAGTATCGATAAATTTTCCCATGCTGTGAGGTTTTCACTATTCAAAGATAAAGCATGCTTGTAGGCCGCCTCTGCTTGTTCGTACGCATCGGCCATTCGATAGAGTACTCCAAGATTGACCCAACTTTGGGCCAGTTCCGGTGCGATGGTAGCAGCAGCCCTAAAATAGCTATAGGCCTTGGTATAACTGTTGGCAACAAGCGCATCAGCCCCCTTATTGTTGTAGAACATCGCTATAACTTTTTCCTCTGACACAGCGATTCTAGGAAAGTAACTTCTGAGGGTTTGGGGGTCGAAATCCACGTCCGCAAAACTTCCTCCAATAGAGACGACATTGGGATCTTCTGGAAGTTGAACTCGTAAGTTAATATGACCATTTAGTAAACTGTACCCTTCTCGACGAGTCCAGTATTCAGGGATTTCTACTTCGTAGAACGTGGCTTGTAGCCCTACATGTTTCGCTAACGCATACGTCATAATGGAAAGAGACAAACAATTCGCGGCTCTATTATTGAACGTAGTATTTGCTGTGGTGTTAGCACCGTTTCTGTAAAGCATTCCCTGATCAGAATGGTCAAATATGGCCTTCACTAACCCTTTTACATTTTTTTGCAGCGCGCTTTTTTCATAGACCGCTTGCTCAGCAAAAAACTGTGCGTCTTCGTCTAAGTAAAAAATTTCATCTGAAGACTCTACGGGAAATAACGTATAGGAAGGAAAGAGACTGTCATTTAACAAAGTGGGCGCAGCTTTTCCATGCTGATTATCAGTAGATTGGCAAGCGGCAAGCACTATGCATAACAACAAAGGAACAGCGAGTCGAGCATTCATAATAGGCACCTTTCTTATTTACTCGATAGATTAAGTATAGCAGTGCGCCTTGAATTTACATTTTATTTACAACTCACTTTAAAGCTCGTTCAACGCATAATTTTACTCGCTTACTTAGGTGCTCATAAATTGCGACTTGGCATTACACAAAGTTAATCATCAAATTTCCCTGAAGTGCCGTAACAATTCTCAATTCAGTAGCTTTCAGTGGCGTAGGTCAGTAGTTGGCGAAACGAAGGATGTTGAATTTCACTTAACGTAATTTAATAGATAAAAGGAAAGAGTATGAAAAAGTTAATTAGTGCGTTCTTCTTAGTTGTATTGAGTGCCTCAGCGGTTGCTGGCCATCATGCCAAGGATGGACATAAAGATATTGTCGACACCGCAGCAAGCAACGACATGTTCTCAACACTTGTCACCGCAGTTAAGTCTGCAGACTTGGTCACTACACTAAAGGGAGACGGGCCATTCACTGTTTTCGCTCCCACCGATGAAGCTTTTGCTGCACTCCCGGCAGGCACCATTGAAATGCTATTGAAACCTGAGAATAAGCAAACCCTTGTTAAAATTCTCACTTATCACGTAGTAACGGGTAAAGTCACAGCAAAAGATGTAGCTGGGCTATCTGATGCCACTACCGTCGAAGGAAGCAAGGTAATGGTCTCAACTGATATGAATAAGGTTATGATAAACGACGCAAATGTGATCAAAGCCGACATCATGACGAGTAACGGTGTTATTCACGTGATCGATACTGTGTTGCTTCCAAACGATGTTAAAGCGGCGCTGTAATCCCTCTTGCAACGAAAAGCGCTGAAAACGAAAGCACTAAAAATTAGTGCTTTCGTTCATCGATTTATACATGTGCTTCGATCTCTTCAACAGGTCTCGGCGTAGAAACGTTAAACAGTCAATTGGTCACGGGCATGTTTAAACAGGCCTTCGATGTCATCCAACCAGTCGTCTGAATCCATTCAAGGAATAAAGAAAGGAGTTCACGTGTTCACAGTCTACACATATAGTATTGCGGGCCTTTTGCTTATAAGCTTTACCGTTTTCGTGCAAAACATCGTTGCCGCTATCGCTCACAGAAAACAGTCTCGTTATATTCCAGGGAAAGTCAGCGAGGAATTGAGTCATGATAGTTTCGTATTCAGAAGCCACAGAACATTTCATAATTCGCTCGAAAATATTCATCAGTTTACGCTCCCAGCTCTTCTTTGCATTTTTCTTGGCGCATCAACCAGCATACTTGCAGCACTTGTTTGGATTTACGCGCTAAGTCGCATCATTCATATGGGACTGTATTACGCAATCGCTACAGAAAAAAATCCAAGCCCAAGAAGCTATTTTTATATGATAGGCACGCTGTGTACCTTTGGCGTATTTGGTCTTGCAGTGTTTAATTTGTTTTCGTAGAAACGATATAAAGTAAGAAGATAAGAGTGAAATTGAACCAAATGGTTAAATATTAAACTTTTGGTTAATCCACATTTTCTAAAATTAGGCGTACTCTTGAACCTGAACACTCACCTTTGTGTTTAGGAGTACTTGTGTATATTGAACAAGTTGGCGACCGAACTTTAGCAGATTGCAAAGTACTGATTGTCGACGACCAAGCCAGCAGCAGACTTGTTCTGGAAACTTTACTTGAAGACACAGTCGCCTGCGCCTCTGTGGGCTCAGGTAAAGAAGCAATTGAATATTGCAAGTACCATACGCCTGACCTAATCCTCATGGATGTTTCAATGCCCGAATTAGACGGGCATCAGACCACCGCATTGTTAAGAAAAAAGCCGTTGTGTGCTCACATTCCTATTATTTTCGTGACCTCTTCGTCAAGTGATGAAGAAGAGTCGAGATGTTGGGAATCAGGCTGCGTTGACTTTGTGGTGAAGCCGGTAAACGCTTGTACCCTACGCAACCGTGTAAAATCACACATCAATCACAAGCTTAGAAACGATTTGCTCGAAAAGCTTATCTATGTAGATAAGTTAACAGGTGCCTACAATCGCCACTATTTAGACGACTATTTACCCCGTTTAGTGAGAGATGGGTTGCGTAACGTTACTCCTCTCTCCTTGGTTATTTTTGATGTTGATCACTTTAAACTGTTCAATGATATGTATGGTCATATAGATGGCGATAGCTGTTTGTGGAAGGTCAGTAAAACGATCAACGACGCCCTACTTCGACCCATGGACAAATTAGTGAGAATTGGCGGTGAAGAGTTTTTGGTTATTCTGCCTAATACCGATGTAGACGGCGCGAAGGCTGTCACTGAGCGCTTATTGCGAACGGTTTATGACCTGAATATTCCTCATGCAGCATCTGAGTATGAACGCGTTACGCTAAGTGCTGGCTTAGCCGTCAAGCATGCTGATGACAATAAAACTATCGACTACGTCATGTTAGAAGCAGACAAAAATCTGTATGTGGCTAAAACCTCTGGACGGAATCAACTCGTAGCGCCGACAGCGGTAAGCGCTGGCAAAATAAATGCACCGAGTCATCCAACGAAACTTAAGGCCTAGGTACTATAATTAGCATCGCCTTGCTTTAGACGCTAATGCAGTACTCCCAGCCTAAAACGGCCAACAGCACTCGTATGAGCCAAAGACTCGAGTGAATTCTCCAAAGTAATTCCCAATTCATTTAGCTGGGCGTAAAACAACTGCATTGTCGCTAGCGCGTCATCTAGTGCGTTGTGTTCAGGAAACGCGGGTAAGTCTAATCGTTGCCTACAAACCGTTAGCGTTGCACTATTACTCGGTAACACCTGATGTTGTTTGTTTAACTGATAAAGTGCGAGCTGAAGCGTATCAATATAGAGCACTTCCATCTGCGGTAATCCACACCGTTTGAAGGCACTATCAAGCGCCATCAAATCTAATCGCGCATTGTGAAAAATTAGAACATGTGTCTTCAGTAGAGGTAGCAATGAGTTGATGGCGTCTGCTAAGCCTTCGCCTTGTTGCAAAATATCTAAGGTCAATCCGTGTATTACAGGGCTTTGTCCTAAGTCTGCTGACGTATTAATAACGTGATAGCCACTGGAGGAAAGCGTAATTTTTCCAGCTGAACCAGTTACATAACCAATCGATGTAATTTGAGTTGTCACAGGGTCTAACGATGTGAGTTCTAAATCAATAGACGCCAAAGGGGTGTCGCCCAACGTTTTATCACGTAACGACTTTCTGAATTGACGATTCCCAAACAGTACCGATGCACAGGCTTCGATTATTCGCGTTATCATGGCGTTAACTTACGCCGCCAGAGAACTTCATAACCATTGCTTGATTGGTTCGTTCTATAGCCTTGAATGCGGCTTTTAGCTGATGCTTTTCTATCGATGATAAACTTGAAACCGACACACGATTGTCCGTTACTTTATTTTCCAACTGATGACGCCAACGCAAACGATTTAAAAACAGCCAAATATCACGTAGGTTAGTCGCATCTCTTTTTGAGAGCTGTGAATTTTCCGATAGCGCGTCTAACCGGGCAAGTGTGTTAGGCAACGTCACACCATCAGCTAGCGCGTATATGCGGGCGATATTGTTAATTAAGGCCACGGCTCGGGTTTTAAGGTCGATCACGTCCTTCTCTCTACGGCCTTTTTCATAAATGAACTTTTGAAACATGGAAAGCGGAACCGATATTTCGTTACTATTTCTCGTAAGCGCTGCTAAGAACATATTTTGCTTCATCAAGGGGGCTCTTTGACGCTGCAACTGCTTAAATAAACTTATATCCCCGGCTGCGCAGCGAACATCAAGAAAAATATTAAAGTGCATAATCGCATCTTTAGTTGGTGCTTTTACCCATCTCTTAGCTTCTTCAATGGCTTCTTCAAGCGAGAGTCTAAGCTTAGGATTGCTCGCCATAATATTACCATCGCACAGTTTAATGCCGCATTTGGCCAAACCGTTACACACATAATCAGCCATTTTTGCGAAATATTCTGCTTGCGCTTCGCTTGGCCGCTCAGCAAGAAGCAGTCCATTATCTTGATCCGAACCCATCGTCTGATCTTCTCTTGCCTGTGAGCCATAAACAAGCCACGCAAACATCATGGGTGCTTTACCGTTAGCCTGTTGGAAAAAGCCAATAAGCTTTCTTGTCATAATATCGGTAGCTTGAGACAAAATTTTGCCAGCAATGTCATAGTCCCCCGCTTTTTTCGCATGAGCAGAGAAATAATGCGGCAATTGCCAGGATAGCCGTGTTAATTCGTAAAGGTTTTCCGCTTTGCTTAGCTCTCCAATTATAAAAAGAACGTTACCACGCTGATGACGAATAATATCGCTGGCTGTCACCATACCCAATGGCACAAGGGTTTGCTGGTCGATAACCGGTAGGTGATGGATGTTCCTTTCGGTCATAAGCGCCAAGGCATCAAATAGCGTTCTATTTCCCATTATCTGCGCAGGATTAGGCGTCATTATATGGCTGACTGGAAGATGAATATCGAGAGAGGCGGCAACCACTCTTGAACGTAAGTCTCGGTCGGTGATAATGCCAATAAGCTTATCTTCTCGTGTAACCAGTAATGACGATACCTTTTGAGTTGTCATAAGCTGCGCCGCAGCTGTAATTGAGGTTTCTACGTCCACCGACACGGGAGACTTATTAATAACATCCTCAAGCCCTTTATAAAGCCACATGGAGTTGCTATCGGAAATAGCATGGTTTTGAAGGGCATTATTGCGCAGCCCATCAAAAAAATTTCGAATTGCTGGCAGTTCAAATAACGGGGTAACAGCAGACGCTTCAAAACAGTAAACCAGACCTGGACTGTCTACACTGATGCTTAATGAAAAATTACGTTTTTCCATTATATTGGTGTAGCCGAAATAGTCGCCCTCACTTAAATGGCGTAAAGGGGCATCTGAATCTTGGACGGAAAACTGTCCATTTTGAATAAGAAAAAGTGACGCTTTTCCCTTTTGCAGGTCGCCCACATTATCCGCTGTCAGGTAAACCAATTCAGTATGTTTTACTAGCTCAAGCTTTTGCTCTTTATCCAGTATGTCAAAAGGTGCTGAAGTGTTGAGAAAGTCTTCAACTTGTTTAGCCATCGCAGTCATAGGGAATGTCCAGTTCACAAAAAGAAAAAACCAACCTACTCACTTTCGCCAGTAGATTGGTTTTATTTTGCTAAAGCCTATCTTAAGGCAACATTAGTTTAGTGCGCTGATGCTTCACCCGCACCCTTAGGATAACGAATGCTTTCAACCAGTTCTTGGATTTCTTCTGGCGCTTCATCTGTTGCTTTGAACACAAGGAAAGCCACAATGAAGTTCACCATCATACCTAAGGTACCAATACCTTCAGGAGAAATACCAAACCACCAGTTGTCAGGCGTATTGGCCGCTGGGTTTACAAATTTGAAGTAAATAATGTAAGCCGCAGTGAAGGCAATACCTGAAATCATACCAGCAATAGCACCTTTATCGTTCATGCGCTTGCTGAAGATACCCATAATAATTGCCGGGAAGAAACTCGACGCCGCTAAGCCGAAGGCAAATGCCACCACCTGTGCAACAAAGCCTGGCGGATTGATACCGAAGTAACCTGCTATGACAATGGCCACCCCAGCAGCAAGTCGCGCATACATGAGCTCGGCTTTATCGGTTATGTTTGGCATAAAGTTTCGTTTCAGTAAATCATGGGAAACAGAGGTTGAAATAACCAGCAGCAAGCCTGCAGACGTTGACAGTGCGGCTGCCACACCACCCGCTGCAACGAGTGCAATAACCCACGCAGGTAAGTTCGCAATTTCAGGGTTAGCCAATACCATGATATCGCGGTCGACTTTCATTTCGTTGCGCTCGTCACCCGAATAGAACATCTTGCCATCACCGTTCTTATCTTCATATGAGATAAGGCCAGTTTGTTCCCAGTTTTTAATCCACGACGGCGCTTCTTCATAGCTTGTTCCCGTCATTTCAGGCCCATTAATGGTTTCGATCATATTCACACGGGCAAACGCTGCTAGTGACGGTGCTGTGGTATATAGAATTGCGATAAACGCTAGTGCATAGCCTGCAGATTTACGCGCATCGTGAACTTTAGGCACGGTGAAGAAGCGAACGATTACGTGTGGAAGACCCGCTGTACCTACCATTAACGCAAAGGTGATAAAGAATACATCAATGGTACTTTTTGTTCCTGAGGTGTATTCGTTAAAGCCTAACTCGACAGACAAATTATCGAGTTTCTGCAGCATATGCACCCCCGAACCGTCTGCTAAGGTTGCACCAAAGCCGGTTTGCGGCAGGATATGTCCTGTTACCATCATTGAGATAAATACCGCTGGTACAATGTAGGCGAAAATCATTACACAATACTGTGCAACTTGCGTGTAAGTAATGCCTTTCATACCGCCAAGTACCGTGTAGAAGAACACGATAACCATACCGATAACCACGCCAGACACAATATCAACCTCTAAGAAGCGGCTGAATACCACACCTACGCCACGCATTTGACCTGCAACGTATGTAAAGCAAACGAAGATTGCACAAAATACAGCAACCGTACGCGCGGTTTGTGAGTAATAACGATCCCCAATAAAGTCAGGTACCGTGAATTTGCCAAATTTACGTAAATAGGGAGCTAAACAAAGCGCAAGTAGAACATAACCACCTGTCCACCCCATTAGATATACTGCACCGTCATACCCCATAAATGAGATAAGACCCGCCATTGAAATGAACGAGGCTGCCGACATCCAATCTGCTGCCGTTGCCATCCCATTCATAACGGGAGGTACACCGCCACCTGCAACGTAAAAATCGTTAGTTGAGCCTGCGCGAGCCCAAATAGCGATAGCGATATAAAGCGCAAACGATGCGCCAACGATGATAAACGTTAAAGTTTGAACGTCCATGATTTACTCCTCATCTACGCCGTAGCGTTTGTCCATGGCGTTCATCTTCGCCATGTAGACAAAGATCAATGCAACAAATACGTAAATTGCGCCCTGCTGCGCAAACCAGAAGCCTAATTTAAAGCCAAAGAATTGGATTTCATTTAAGATATCGACAAAAATAATGCCGGCACCGAATGATACGATAAACCAAACGACTAAAAGCTTGGCGAGAAGAGCGAGATTCTCCCTCCAATACGCTTTTTTGTCCTCTTCGTTTCTAAATGCCATTGTTTCACCCTCATGTCAGGTTAATTGATTGTTATGATTTTACATATTCCTAACGCCCGGCTTTGTTAACGTTATTGCTGCGTGTTACGTGGTTGAGGAAAGACAATCACAAGCAGCAAAGTCAAGCATTTAGGAGCTCGCGTATTACTCTAGACCTGCCTTGAAAAATTCAAAATGAGACCATGGTCGTAGGTAGACCATGGTCGAAATGATTATAATAGCGACAGCATTGTTAAAACTAAGTTAAAAGGAACGTTATGGTTTTTGGTTGGGTAACACTTGCAGTACTGTACCTCTTCTTGCTGTTTTCACTGGCGAGTTGGGGTGAAAAGAACTCGCCCACCGCTAGAGCACTAACGTCACATCCCGCTATATATTCGCTGGCCCTCGCTATTTATTGTACCGCATGGACTTTTTTCGGCATGGTAGGCCAAGCAAGTAGAGACACCTGGATTTACCTGCCAATCATGCTTGGGCCTATTCTCGTTTACGTCTTGGGTTATAAGTTTATTTACAAGTTAACCCTCGTCAGCAAGAAGCAACACATCACTACCATTTCCGACTTCATCGCGTCGCGCTATGGAAAGCGCCAAACCGTAGCTTTGGTAGTTACGCTTATCGCGCTCCTTGCCACTATTCCTTATATCGCGCTTCAATTAAAAGCAGTGGGCGCTACTTTCCAACTTCTTACTCAGCAGCCTAACAGCAACGGCATTATTATTGCCGCCACTGGCTTCATCGCGGCATTCGCAATATATTTCGGTACCCGGCAAACGGACGTCACCGAATACCGACGGGGTTTGATGCTGGCTATCGCCTTCGAGTCGACCATTAAATTGCTGGCGTTAGTGCTGGTTGCCATTGTTGGTTATAGTGCGTGGAAGCGCACCCAGTCTGGTCCATTCTTCGAAAGTTTCACCAATGAAATAGCCTTGGCGCAGTTTGGTTCGTTTACTTTCATCGCTCAAACTATCATGGCGGCAGCGGCCATTGTTTGTTTGCCTAGGCAGTTTCACGTTGCCATTATTGATAACCTAAGCCTAGGTCATCTGCGCACGGCAAGGTGGTTATTCCCTCTCTACCTGACCATTATTTCAGCGGTAATTCCTATTATCGCCATTGCAGGCAAAGCCATTTTTGCTGGCGCTAATATCGAGCCCGACTCTTACGTACTGTCGCTGGCTGTATTTTCAGAGTCAGTTCTTCTTCAAGTGATTGTTTTTGTAGGCGGGCTCTCTGCCGCAACAGCTATGATCATTGTGGCAACACTCACACTGAGTACTATGCTCACCAACGATGTGATTCTGCCGCGTATTCTTGCATTTACAGGCAATACCGATGACAAACAGGACGTGTCGAGCAAAATCAGGCTTATTCGCCGTATCGTCATCGCGTTTATCTTGCTTATGGCGTTTTTGTACCACCAGCAAATGACCAGCAGCCGCTCGCTTCATTCAATTGGGCTTATTGCGTTCTCGTTAGTTATCCAGCTTATGCCAGCCATTGTTGGCGGACTTTACTGGAAGCGCGCGCATGCGCACGGGGTTTACGCAGGGCTAATGGTGGGACTAGTGATTTGGGTGTTGTGGCTTGTACTTCCCATCGTGAGCGAGCAAGTTTCACAAATGGAACAAAACGAACTCATTAGCCAAGGCGCTATGATTAGCTTAGCGGCAAACAGCTTTGTTTACATACTCTTTTCACACTTTGCACCGCAGCGTCTTATCGACAGAATGCAAGCTGAAGCCTTTGTGTCTCCTGCCATTTCCACTAACAATACCGTTAAAGCGCAGGCAACTAACGTGACCGTCTCCGATCTTATAACGCTATTGTCGACCTTTATGGGATCCGGTCGTTGTGAACAATTGTTGGAACAATATCAGCAACTCAATAATTGCCAATTAAAGCACGACGATACGCCAAATGAGTCGTTTTTATCATTTTGCGAACGCGCCTTGGGTGGCGTTATTGGCGCGTCGAGTGCCAAAGTACTACTAGACAGCGCATTGCGTGGTAAGAAGATGGACTTTACCGAGGTTATCAACTTCTTCGATGACACAACGCAAGCCATGCAATTTAATATGACTGCACTACTCACGTCACTTGAAAACATGGACCAAGGCATTAGCGTAGTCGACAAACACTTAAATTTAGTAGCGTGGAATAAACGCTATGCCAACCTCTACCCTTACCCAGATAACTTGTTGGCAGTAGGTACGCCCATAGAAAAGCTTATTCGGTATAACGCTTCACAAGGTGAGTTCGGCACAGATAACGTAGACGGTGAAGTAGAAAAAAGGCTGGCTCATTTGCGCTCTGGTATGCCCCATCGTTTCACGCGACAACGAATGGATGGACGGGTTATTGAGATGGTAGGTAATCCTTTACCTGGCGGAGGCTTCGTAACAAGCTTCAACGACATCACCGGACACGTGGAAATACAGCAAGCGCTTGAAGAATCAAACATTGATCTTGAGGCTCGTATTAAGAAGCGTACTGAAGAAGTACACTCCATAAACGCCGAGCTTCGACTTGAAATAGAACGGCGCTCTGATGCCGAGAAAGAACTGATAAGGGCACGAAAGGCTGCAGAAGATGCCAATGCCAGTAAAACCCGCTTCTTGGCGCTCGCAAGCCATGATGTTTTGCAGCCGCTAAATGCGGCCAAGCTCTACGTGAGCGCCCTTGAAGAACAAGAACTGACTGAGTCAGCGCTAGCCATTATTCAAAAGCTTAGCCATAGCGTGACGTCTAGCGAAACACTCATTGGCACTTTGCTGGATATTGCACGCTTAGATCAAGGTGAAATGAAACCCGATATTGAGCCTATTGATGTAAGGACCCTGCTGTCACCACTTGTGGACGAAATGGCAATGCGCGCGCGGGAAAAAGGACTTGGTTTTAAAGCGATTATACGCCCGTGCTGGGTAAAAGCTGACAAAACGTACTTATATCGAATAACGCAAAACTTGCTTTCAAATGCGGTGAAATACACGGAAAATGGCCGCGTCTTGTTCATTATCAAGCCTGTCAAAGACACCGTTTATTTCAAAGTTATCGACACGGGCATTGGCATATCTACCGATAAAAAAGACAGCATTTTTGGTGACTTTTTCCGCGCAAACGAAAGTAAGGAACACGGTATTGGTCTTGGCTTGGGGGTTGTTCGACGTTTAAGTCTGCAGTTGAACAGCGATATTAGTGTTACCTCGAAAATAGGCAAAGGCAGCTGCTTTGCGTTTAGCTTGGATAAAGCTGAGCCAAAACAGGTATCCAACGTTACAGCAAAGCCCCGCAGTACAACATTTACAGGCATGGACGTGCTTTGCGTGGACGATCAAAGAGAGAACTTAGATGCCATGCAGACCCTATTACAGAAATGGGGAATCAATGTGGTGCTTGCGAACAATTGGGATGACGCGTTGAAAGTCTGTGAGACTATTCAGCCTCAAATCTTACTTATGGATTATCAGCTCAGTCACGACAGCGAAAAAAATGGGCTGGCTTTGATTGAAGAGATAAGACATCGACTTAACATTGTGGTGCCAGCAGCGCTTATAACGGCGACACCAGATGAAAGCTTAGTTACACAGTGTAAAGCCCAAGGCGTAAACTTCTTAGCCAAACCGCTAAAACCAGCGAAACTGCGTGCACTACTTCAAAGTATGACGCGCTACATCAGGGAGGCGAAAAACGTGTAGCTATTAGCTCGCTGCAGGTTTTTCGCTATATGGAAGCAAAGAAAGACGTCTAGAGTAATTCGTCGTGTGGTTTACTTTCTTCAATTTTAACCACCTGCGTTTCTACGCTCGACTTCGCCACCACTTTTCCCATTGCTCCCCACTTCTCTTTAGGGTTGAGCAAAACAGGACGGGTTAAAATCAGGTTATTAGGATACATGAGGGTTTCACGCTCAGCGGTAAGCAAGCGCGTGCTAAACGGCCCTACATCGGCAATCACACCTTCAATGAAGTTATCGCCGTCGAGAATGCGCACATAATTACCTCTGCGATACGCTACGTTTGTGAGCAAAATAAAATACGCAGTGATGTTACTGATGAGTGACCAACTAGCAAAAAGCGCAACACCGGTTACCGTGATGATAGAAGTGGAAAGCACTAAGAGCCCAGAAAAATCGATCCCCCATGCTAGCAACAACAAGGCTAACGATACTGTAGCGACAATAACCCGTGCAGCAAAAAGTCCTTTAATAGCACTATTTGATTTTAGCTTTGACTTTACGATGTTGGTTTCTAATTTTGGTAGCAACTTACGAGACATCGCCAAATAAATTAGTAAAACCAAACCACTCCACACGACATTTGACTGGTACTGAGTTAACCACGCCAAAAACCCATGCCACCACTCATTCATTAACCCAAATCCTTACATTTTTTCGTTAAGCAGACTGACCTTAAATTCTGATTTTACGTTAGAAAGGCCAACGCGCTCTAATGCTAACGTGAAAAACACTCAAGTTCATGCATTAAAAGCAATCGACACAACAAGAATTATTCGTAAGACACCCCCGAACACTTACATTAGTATGCGCGCAAAAATGACTTGTCTATTTAACAATCACGTTCTAACGTGGTAATAGATTGGTCGATAAAACGACAAAATAAAACACAAACTACAGGCTTTTTTATAATGCGCATTGCAATTCTTTCTAGAAATCCTCGTCTTTACTCTACTTCACGCTTAGTCGAAGCTGGGCAGGCTCGCGGGCATCAGGTTGACGTTATCGATACCATGCACTGCTACATGGATATCACCAGTGCGCGACCGTCCGTTCGCTATAACGGTAAGCGACTACCCTATTACGATGCAGTGATCCCGCGAATTGGCGCATCGGTTAGCTTTTACGGCACATCGGTCGTTCGCCAATTTGAAATGGTGGGCACATACAGCCTTAACGAGTCGGTTGCTATCAGCCGCTCTCGAGATAAATTGCGTTCATTGCAGCTTTTATCACGTAAAGGCATAGGTATGCCTAGAACAGGCTTTGCACACCACCCTGACAAAATCGACGATGTTATTAAAACGGTTGGCGGCGCCCCAGTGGTTATTAAGTTACTTGAAGGCACGCAAGGTATTGGCGTGGTATTGGCCGACACGCAAAAAGCGGCAGAGTCGATCATTGAAGCCTTTATGGGCCTTAACGCCAGTATTTTAGTGCAAGAGTTCATTAAAGAAGCGGGCGGTGCAGATATTCGTTGCTTCGTGGTAGGTGGAAAAGTTGTAGCAGCGATGAAGCGCCAAGCAGCACCTGGGGAATTCCGCTCTAACCTTCACCGTGGCGGTCATGCAAGTTTAGTTCGCCTAAGTCCAGCGGAACGCAAAACAGCGGTAGATGCGGCTAAAACGATGGGACTAAATTGTTGTGGCGTAGATATTCTTCGTTCGAACAACGGTCCAGTCGTTATGGAAGTAAACTCTTCGCCGGGCCTTGAAGGCATTGAGAAGGCGACCAATAAAGATGTCGCCAGTATGATCATTGAGTTCATTGAAAAAAGTGCAGAGCCGCACAAAACAAAAACCCGTGGAAAGGGCTAGCGCCCTTTACCCTTTGCTATGCAATAACGTAAATATAGGAAAACGTTAGTGGTAAATGATGTTTTAAGAATTGGGGGTGAAAACATTGCTCCTGGCGAAACAAAAAAGATTGAGTTAGAAATGCCGCCGCTGTACACGGCCACCAATATGAGCATTCCGGTTTACGTTAAACGAGGAAAGCGACCAGGTCCCATTATGTTCGTCAGCGCAGCCATTCACGGTGACGAATTAAATGGCATCGAAATAGTAGGCAGACTTATCCGCTCAAAAGCGATTGAGCGGATAAGAGGAACCCTTATCGCGGTGCCTATGGTTAATGTGTACGGCGTACTAAACCAGTCTCGTTATTTACCCGATAGACGCGATTTGAACCGCAGTTTTCCAGGGAGTAAAAAAGGTTCGCTTGCCGGTAGGTTAGCCAACTTGTTTTTCAAAGAAGTGGTAAGTAAGTGCGATGTCGGCATTGACCTTCACACCGGCGCTATACACCGTAGTAACTTGCCACAGATTCGCGCTGACTTAGACGACCCAGAAGTACTGGAAATGGCAAAAGCGTTTGGCGTACCTGTACTACTTAACGCAGAGTTACGCGATGGCTCTTTGCGCGAAGCGGCCAGTGAAAGTGGCGTTAAAATTCTGCTTTACGAAGCAGGCCAAGCGTTACGTTATGACGAGTTTTCTATTCGTGCCGGCGTAAGAGGCATTATTAATACCATGCGTCATTTGGGCATGCTGAATAAAAGCCGCAGTAAGGGCCACAGTATCGAGCGTTTTATAGCGCGCCAAAGTGGATGGGTTCGCGCGCCAGAAAGTGGATTTGTGACGCATTTAGCACAGCTAGGTGACCATGTTGAAAAAGGTGACAAACTGGCCATTATTGCTGATCCGTTTGGCAATTATTTAGATAGCCTTGAAAGCCCTGCAGAAGGTGTTGTAATTGGTAAACAAAATATTCCACTTACCCAAGAAGGTGAAGCGGTATACCACATTGCATACTTTTCAGAGCCTGATACTGTTGCAGAACACGTAGAATTATTACAAGACAATTTATTGCCACCAGAACAGGGTCCTGTTTTATAAAATTGGTAGAAAAACTGATGAACAATAAAAAAATTGTTGGTGCGGTAGAGCTGTGCGATTTACCAAAACTCGCCATCTCTGATTTGAACGTACGCGTTGATACAGGGGCGGCAACGTCTTCACTTCATGTTGACAACATTGAAGAGTTTGATCAAGACGGTGAATTATGGATTAAATTTGATATCCATCCCGACATTCACAACGTTGAACGCGTGGTTCGCAGAGAAGCACGTGTAGAAGGACAAAAACGCGTAAAAAGCTCAACGGCTACACTTGAGAAGCGCTATGTTATAATTACGCCTATAATAATGGACGGGTACCAGTGGGATATTCAGTTAACCCTAACGGACCGCTCTGAAATGACCTATTTGATGCTGCTCGGAAGAGAAGCGATGAGGGGTCAATTTATTGTAGACCCCGAGCACGACTTTTTGCTGACGGGAAAAGACTAGCAATACAAGTTTGCCAATGGATATTCAGCGTTAAAACCTGCGGCAACTTGCAGTAAGGCATGCGTTTAGTGCATGAAATACAAAATATGGACGTTACGAAAAAAGCCCTAAGTGTTGCCTCTCTGCTGTTGAGTGTATTTACACTATTGAGTGCTAATGCTCAGCAGCAAAACACAAACGAGGTAAGTACTGACTTACCTCACACCGTTCTCCGCCTGCCAAATATTCACCCTGGGCGAGACGCCGTATACGCCTACGCTAAACGTCTTCTCACAGAATCACTGCGCGTTACTGAACCTCAATACGGCTCTTTTGAACTGATTGTCAGCGACCAAGAAACGGCGCAAGAGCGTCAACTACGCAGCCTTGAACACCACATGCTAGACGTGACGTGGAGCGTTACCTCGACAGAGCGTGAACGTCAGTTCCTGCCCATTCGCATTCCCATTATGGCGGGTCTTTTTGGTAAGCGTGCACTGCTGGTCAGAGAAGGCGATACGCGACTTAAAGAAGTAAAGTCATTAAACGCGTTACGAGCATACCGAGCGGTTTTGGGCTACGACTGGCCCGATACGAAGATATTTCGCGCAAACGATATCCCGGTGTTGGAAACGACCTACCGGGCGTCATTTCGCATTGTTTCGGAAGGCTTCGCTGATATGTTTCCAAGAAGTGTTATGGAAATTAAAGAAGAACTCGCTGACAAGGCGCTCTCACGCGGTCTGACTATCGACGATCACCTTATCATTTCATACCCAAGCCCCATCTTTTTCTTTGTAGGAAGCGACAATCAGGCATTAGCAGGGCGGATAGCTGAGGGTCTGTTAAGGCTCTTCGAAACGGGTAAGTTTCAGGAGCTACTGTTAGCTCATGATAACTTTAGAGAAGGTATGGCACTTACCGAAGGGCGAACGGTTATTGAAATTGACAATCCTTTGCTAAGTGAACAAAGCCGCTTGGCATTGGAAAAGTTCTTACCGGAATTTGCTACCTCAGAAGCCGTGCTTAAGTTCGACGCTACTGAGCTGGCGGCTCCAACTCAAGTTGTGAAGCAATAAGTACCGCTTGTGTGCGGTTGTTTATGCCCAACTTTTTAAAGATAGCAGTGACATGCGCTTTAACCGTGGCCTCTGCGATATCTAAATTAAAGCCAATTTGCTTGTTCAGCAAGCCGTCTCGCATGTAACAAAGCACCTTGTATTGCGAGGGCGTTAGCGAGGCAACTTTATCCGCTAATTCAGAGAACTCTTCATTCACCTCATCAACGTCTTCACTTAAGTTATCAGGTAGCCATACATCGCCATCCAGAATTGCTTCTACGGCGTTTGCAATATCTTGCGCACTGGCAGTTTTGGGGATGAACCCTAGCGCGCCCACGCTAATAATCTTTGAAATAAGTGTGGTGTCTTCTGTGCCAGAGACTACGGCAACAGGAAGTTCGGGAAAGAGTTTTCGAATATGCAGCAAGCCAAACAAATCATTGCTACCCGGCATGTGCAAATCAAGCAACAATAAGTCGATATCCTCATTGTTGAGAATATCGACTGTAGTGTTAAGGTCTCCCGCCTCTTTGAGGGTTAAGGCTGGAAGTGACAACGACAACGCGCCTCTTAGTGCATCGCGATACAGCGGATGATCATCAGCGATTAGAAGGGTTATCATTGTCTATATCCTTAGTTTCTACTTATTTAGACGTTCCTCTATCAGTGTATCAACAACCGATGGATCCGCCAACGTTGATGTGTCACCTAATTGCTCATGCTCATTGGCGGCAATCTTACGCAAAATACGGCGCATAATTTTACCAGAGCGGGTTTTAGGTAATCCACGAGACCATTGGATCATATCAGGTGTAGCAATCGGGCTTAGCTCTTGACGCACCCACGCCTTAAGCTCTTTAGTAAGGGCTTCATTTGCTTCAACCCCTTCATTTGGTGTTACGTAAACGTAGATACCCTGCCCTTTGATATCATGTGGGAAGCCAACAACGGCAGCCTCAGCTACTTTAGGATGGGCAACAAGTGCGCTTTCGATTTCAGCGGTGCCCAAACGGTGACCAGAAACGTTTAGCACGTCATCTACACGACCAGTGATCCAGTAAAAGCCATCTTCATCGCAACGAGCACCATCACCGGTGAAGTACACACCTTTGTATGCGCTAAAGTAGGTGTTGATAAAGCGCTGATGATCGCCATAAACCGTTCGAGCTTGGCTCGGCCAGCTGTCTTTAATAACAAGATTACCTTCTGCTGCCCCTTCAAGCTCATTACCGTCAGCATCAAATAGCGCTGGCTGAATCCCGAAGAATGGGCGAGTCGCTGAGCCAGGCTTTAACTCCGTAGCGCCAGGCAAAGGCAGGATCATGTGTCCACCTGTTTCTGTCTGCCACCATGTATCGATAATAGGACAACGGCTCATACCAATTACGCGGTGGTACCATTCCCATGCTTCAGGATTAATAGGCTCACCTACTGTCCCCAAAAGGCGAAGCGATGAGACATCACACCCTTCAGTTGGAACATCTCCGTGCGCCATTAATGCGCGGATAGCAGTTGGTGCGGTATATAAACTATTTACTTTGTATTTTTCTACTACTTGAGCAATACGTTTAACGTCTGGATAAGTTGGTACGCCTTCAAAGAACACTTGTGATGCGGCGTTCACCATTGGGCCATAAACCATGTAGCTGTGGCCTGTGATCCAGCCTACATCAGCGGTACACCAATAAACATCGTCTTCTTTGTAGTCAAAAGCATATTTAAAGGTCATCGCAGAATATAAGAGATACCCGCCCGTAGTGTGTACTACACCCTTTGGCGTTCCAGTAGAGCCTGATGTATAGAGGATAAACAGTGGGTCTTCCGCGTTCATTACCTCTGGTTCACACTGCGCTGACACGCCATCAACAGCGTCATGCCACCACACATCGTGCTTAGCATTCCAGTCTACGTCTCCTCCTGTTAGCTTATGAACTAAAACATGAGTAATAGACGGACACGCATCACCAGCCAGTGCTTTATCCACATTCGCTTTCAGTGGAATACTTCTTCCAGCACGACGGCCTTCATCTGCAGTAATCACGACTTTGGCGTTGCTGTCGTTGATACGATCGGCAATAGCGTTAGGTGAAAATCCACCGAAAATCACTGAGTGAACTGCACCTATTCGGGCACACGCTAACATGGCGTAGGCAGCCTCGGGTACCATCGGCATGTAAATCGCAACACGATCACCTTTTGCTACGCCCATTTCTTTAAGTGCATTCGCTAATTTACAAACTTCATAGTGCACTTGTTGATACGTGATATCTTGGCTATCTTCTGGTGAGTCGCCTTCCCAGTGAAAGGCAACTTTTGTGGCATTGTTAGCCAGATGGCGGTCAATACAATTATAGCTGGCATTTAGCTCACCATCTTCAAACCATTTTATCGACACATCGTTTTCGCCAAACATCGTGTTTTTAATTTTGGTTGGCTTTTGATACCACTCAAGCATGGATGCGTGCTCAGCCCAGAACGCTTCAGGTTGCTCTACAGATTGCTTGTACATCTCGTCGTATTGAGATGCGGTTAAATGGGTAGACTGAAGAATGTTCTCAGGCACAGGATAAGTTTTGCTGGCGGTCATATAGATTGCCTCCAATATCAATGATGTAAATTCTTGTTGTATGGTGAAACACTCTAGCCATTCACCCACAAAGCAAAATGAGACTTTGGTCTTAGCAGCATACAACTAAGGTTCTACTAGAAAAGTATTACGACTATAGTCTTATGCGACCATTGGCTTATTTAATTTTGAGATAATAAGTACACAATCAGCAATGTTAACGTTGAATTTACATTTATTTAACCACTTTTTTGGAACAGACACGATGAAAGCTAAAATAAAAAATACGGCTACAGCAGTAGCGCTGTGCCTAGCAGCATCTACCGGTGCAGCGCAAGCAGCAACAATCGGCGACACAAGTGTGAAATTCACAGGCTACATTAAAGTCGACGCTATGGTCAGTGACTACTCAGATGGCACCATTGCATCGGGTAGCGTAGGTCGCGATTTCTATATTCCTTCACTAACACCTGTTGGTGGCGTTGACGAAGATCCACAATTTGATGCTCACATTAGAACATCGCGATTCCGCTTTGCTACTTCAACACCAACCGCTGAAGGCGATACCATTAACGGTGTTTTCGAGCTCGACTTTTTAGTGACCGATGGCGGCGATGAGCGCATCAGTAACTCTTACGTTCCTCGTGTTCGTCACGCATACCTGACCTACAAAAATTGGTTGGTAGGTCAAACATGGACAACTTTCATGGACGTAGGTTCTTTACCTGAATCTTTAGACTTTGTTGGTACGACTGACGGCATTACCTTTGGTCGTCAAGTTATGGTGAGATATACCAACGGCGGCCTTCAGCTTGCCCTTGAAAACCCAGAATCAACCATTACGCCTTTTGGTGGCGGCGGCCGAATCACAAGTGATGACAACAGCGTTCCAGACTTTGTAGCTGCCTATACGTCAAAGTATGACTGGGGTTATGTAAAAGTAGCGGGCTTATTAAGACAGTTGTCTTACGATAATGCCGCTGGCATTGATGCGGACGAAACCAGCTTTGGTGTATCGGTAACCGGTAAATACAATTTGTCTAATGGCGACGATATTCGCTTCACGTTCAACACGGGTAAAGGTTTAGGCAGATACTCTGCGCTAAACGCAGTTAATGGTGCAGTACTTACCGAAAGCGGCGACCTTGAAGCCATAGACTCAACAGGTTACGGCGTTGCGTATCGTCACAAGTGGAGCGAAAAAGCGCGCAGTAGCATCATGTTCTCGGCGTTTGAAGCAGACAATGACGTATCATTAACGGGTTTAGCTACCACTGAAAGCACTTATAGCACACGTGTAAACTACTTGTACTCGCCAACTAAAGCGCTAACCGTTGGCGCTGAATACGCTTTCGCAAAGCGTGAAATTGAAGCCGGCCTTGAAGGCGACATGAACCGCTTCCAAGTTTCAGCAAAATACGCATTCTAATACATGCACTAAGTTAAAAAAGAGAAACGGCACTGCGCTCATCAGCGCCGTTTTTTTGTGCATACAGAAAAATAGAATGGCGCGCTACATTAGCTACATAGTAGTGAAGATAATACCCAAAGGCATAATAAAGAATAAGCCACCGATATAAGCTGCGCCGTACATTTTCCGCTCTGCCGCTATCACTGATAATTGATAAGACAAATTGAGCGGAATATTGCGCAATAAAGGCAGCCCGTAAATAAGCGTAACGCCCAGAACGTTATAAATCAGGTGCACAAGCGCTATTTGTAGTGCAAATCCACTATTAACCCCCACTACACCCAACGCTGCGATAAGCGCAGTGATACATGTGCCTATATTTGCGCCCAATGTGAACGGATAGATATCCTTAGCTTTTAAAATTCCACTGCCAACCAAAGGAACCATGAGCGATGTGGTGGTTGACGAGGATTGCACTAGCACTGTCATCACAGCACCCGACGTTATTCCAGAGAGTGGCCCTTTTCCTATGCTGGTATGCAATAACGCCTTTGCCTTGCCTACCATAAGTGATTTCATAATTTTACCCATGTAGGTAATTGAAAACATAATAAGGCCGATACCAAGAATTATTTTCGCTACGCCCGGATAAATAGAAGGTAAAAAGGAGAATGCTTGTGTAACTATGTCTGTTACCGGTTGCGTCATCGCTTTAATAGGATTAACACCAGACACACCGATGGCTTCACCTGTATGGATAAGCGCAACCAATTGGGCACTTAAGAACTCCAAAATACCAAACGCCATTTCAAGAGGTAAGAAAATTAGTACCGACAGTACATTGAAGAAGTCATGAATAGTGGCCGCATTGAAGGCTCGTTGAAACTCATCTTTTTTTGCAACATGACCAAGGCTCACCAAGGTATTGGTAATACTGGTCCCAATGTTGGCACCCATCATCATGGGTATAGCGATAGTTATGGGTAAACCACCCGCTACCATTCCGACAATAATAGAGGTAACCGTACTTGAAGACTGAATAAGTGCGGTACACACCATACCAATAATCAATCCCATGACAGGATTAGAAGCAAAACTAAAAAGAGATTTCGCGTGGTCGCCAGTAGCAAATTTGAATCCGCTGCCAATCATGCTGACAGCTAATAACATCACATAGACTAACAAGGCTAAAAGAAGCCACTTACGCCAGTTATGTGCTTTTTCTAGCACGCTGTTCTGGGCTAGTTGAGGGTCAATCATTGACATAATACGCACAACTTCATACTTGAAAAACTCATAATATGACGTGCGTATTACACAAAAATGACGGGGAGTGAAGTGCTACCCCGCCATTCTTAGGAAGAAAATAAATTCGCTTAGAAGCCTAAAGGATACTGCCTTAGTACACTGTGAATGTCGTCCAATGTTTCCTTCGAAAGTGAAATATCAAACGCGTCTATATTTTCTTTAAGTTGAGGCACAGTGGTAGCACCAATAATTGTTGAGGTAACACCAGGCACTTGCTTACACCACGCCAAAGCGAGCTGCGAAGGTGTTATTCCTGCGTTTTCTGCAATCTTCATATATTCTGCTGTAGCTGCCTGCGCTGGCGCTTTATCTCTAAATAACCCCATACGCTGAGCTAGTGTCCAACGACTACCTTCCGGTCTGGCTCCATCCTGATACTTACCACTTAACATACCCGTTGCTAACGGCGACCACGGAAGGTAAGCAATGTTCTCTAGTTCACACATTTCAATTAAATAAGGCCAGTCTTTCGCATGAAGTAAACTGAACTCATTTTGGATAGAAACTGGAAGCGGCATATCCAGCTCTTTGCAAAGTGTAAGAAAGGCGTGAATGCCCCAAGGCGTGTCATCTGACAGCCCCCAGTGTCTAATTTTCCCTTCATCCAGCGCGCGCTTAATGCCTAAAAGGATATCACGCATACCATCCAGTTCTTTTTCTCGATTGGTTTTGGTTGGATCAGCACCATCCGGCCAATGCTTACCGAAATGAGGTGTAACTCTATTCGGCCAATGAAGCTGGTAAACGTCGATATAATCGGTTTTTAAGCGCTCTAATGAATAGGTGAGTGCGTTTGCGATAGCGTCAGCTGTAATGGGCCCTGCGTTGCGAATGTACTTCAAACCGCTGCCAGCAATTTTAGTCATTAAAACAATGTCAGAGCGCTTTGATTCGTTCCGCGAAATCCAATTACCGATAATGCGCTCTGTATCGCCATAGGTATCTACATTTGGGGGAACAGGATACATTTCGGCCGTATCGACAAAGTTCACGCCTTTATCCAGGGCAAACGCCATTTGCTCGTCTGCATCTTGCTGGGTGTTTTGAATGCCCCATGTCATTGTGCCCAAACACACATCCGACACCTGTAAGTCGCTATTTCCTAAGCGGTTAAACTTCATTTTTGCTTCTACCTTGCTTGGCTTATACCTTATTGATGCAATAATGAGTCGACCGCTTAAGAAATAAAAGTGCCCTCTGTGGTTATGAGGCTTTCTTAGTGGCCAACTCGGCTTCTACACTTGCTAGCCGCGCCTCAATATCTCTTTTGGACTCGACCATTTCATTCGCCAATTCTGCGAGTGATTTTAACTCTGCAAACCCTAACTTTCTCGTATCAATCATTTGATACTGACGCTTACAGCGATAAAAGAAAGTAAGAAAGTTAACAAAAGCGCGGTGAAATGTCGCAAAACTCTTGATCAATACCAGAATTAACACGATAGACGTGAGCGCAGCAATACTTAGACTGTAAATACGCACTTGGCCTTCTTGTTGTTCAATCATAGGTTTCAATGCGGTATCGACACCCTTTAGCTGTGTCTCCACATTATGTGCGCTTTGTCTGAACTCTCCGCGAAGGCCTTCATTGTGAGTTACACCAAACGTTGTGAACGCATCAACTAATTGCAACAGCGCTTCTCTATATTGTATCAATGACTCATCAAGCGCAGAACTATTGCGGTAATCAGCAACTAAACGCTCAGTCATTTCGTTCATCAACTTCGCATAATACCCTTCTTGGGTTATTTGATAATTTCGCGTGGCGAGTTGAATATTGGTTAACAACTCTCTTGATAATGGGTTTTGAGAAAGTGCCCCTTCGTTGAGTACCTTTTCTAGCTCGGAAATACGCCCTCTCAGCCCGTCATTTTGCGTGAGCCCAATTCGCTCTTGAAGCGAGACAACTTGTTGGAATACCCCACTGTAGGCCTCCATTGAGGCAGACAGGCTTTCGACATCGGCCACAGGAAGACGGTATTCATTGAACATGGGGACAAGGGTAGTAAGTCGCCCCTTGAACGAATACGACTGCTGAAGAAACTTGTCAAAGTAATCGGTGTCGTGGCGAAGTAAAAAATCCTTTTCGTGTCGTCTCATCTGAAGCAAATCTTGCCCCATTCTCAGTAGCGCATCTCGCTGCTGATTTAAGCCAATTAAACGCTGAGTGAAATAATGCTGACTTATCACCAGCATAGCCATTCCAATCACACAGATAAGGGTCATTAAAACCAATCGAGACTTAATTGAATCAAACTTCATGACAAACTCCTCTTGGGAGAAAACAGAGCGAACAAGACATAAATAAAAACTAATAAATGTTTAAATTTCGCCAACATACGTCATTACTATAGGTGCTTAACGTGACATTTTTTATTAAACCTTTGTAGCAATTTTGCACATTATTACATCAAAAAAAGTCACACATTTAGGGTGAAACCCCTATGTTCGAACAAAATTCAAACGGCCACTATTAGTGCGTACTTTGCTGCGATGACGTTAATCCAAAAACGCCGCGTTTTAATTAAGTACATGGCACGAATGCCATGCGCTTCAGCAACATAAACGCGTTCGGTAATGCTAACGACACAACAAGTCAAACGATTGTCTTAAGCATCTATGAAAAAGCGCAGCCTCAAGAATTTGGAGAAGAATATGAAGAAGTTCGCCCTATCTACGTTAGCTGCAGCTATGCTAGCAAGCCCGTCAGCCCACACACTTGCCGATGCCTACATTGGCTCACAAATGGCAGAGAAACTTGTGTCGCTCTCCCCTGCTGAATCGCTGATGGCTGTTGTTACGTACGATCAAATGTCACCACTTGCCGAGTCACAAATTACGCAACTATTAAACTTGGGTATTACAGAAGGCGTGCAATTTAAGAACCTTCCAATTATTGGTGTGGTGGCAACGAAGGCGCAAATTGAGGCTATTGCTCAATTCGACGGTGTACGCTCAGTTTTTGCGAACCGTGAAATGAAGCTATACAACGCTGATGCACGTGAGATCACAGGCGTTGCTGATTTGCAGGGCGAAGGATTTGCTTCAAGAAACAACGTTGAGTTCACTGGTAAAGGCTCAACTATTTTAGTGATTGATTCGGGTATTGACGCTTCTCACCAAGACCACTTCTTTGGCGATACTGTGGTTGATAACGTGCAAGCAATATTGAATCCGGGTGCGCTTTCTATCGTTGGCGTAACGGGTCCAACACTATCAAACCAAGTGAATACCGACCTAAACTCAGGACACGGCACACACGTTGCCGGTACTATCGCGGGTAGCGGTGTAATGTCTGATGGCAAGCACCGTGGAGCAGCCCCAGATGCTGACATCATTGGCTATGGTTCAGGCGCAGCAGTGCTGCTTTTAGATACTATCGGCGGCTTCGACTACGCAATTAGCAAGCAATACACCTTCGACAACCCTATCAAAGTTATCAGCAACTCGTGGGGTTCTAGCGGCAAGTACGAACCACTCGGCCCTGTTTCGTTGGCAAGTTACAAAGCACATAACATGGGAATGATTAGTGTATTCGCAGCAGGTAACGATGGCCCTGGTGAAGACTCGCATAACCCATATGCACAAATTCCTTGGGGTATCTCTGTAGGTGCGGGTGACAAGTTCGGAAAACTCGCTGGCTTTTCATCTCGCGGATTAAAAGGCGAGACTGGCGACTTTACTATGCCTGACGGCACGCAATGGACATATAACAACGAAGTCTCTGTTGTCGCTCCAGGTGTGGACATTATCTCTACTCGCGCCGTACTGAACGCCGCCGCGAATGGTGGAGACGCAGACATAGATGCAATTGAACCTCAGAACCTTCCTTTCTACACCATGATTTCTGGCACATCTATGGCGACACCGCATGTTTCAGGCATTATCGCATTGATGCTGGAAGCGAACCCGAATCTTGATAACGCGACCATTAAGCGCTTGCTGCAAGAGACAGCCACTAACATGCCTGGTTATGAGCGCTGGGAAGTCGGAGCGGGTTACGTTAATGCACGTTCAGCAGTTGCTGCTGCCCTACTTGAAGATATGGACCATAAAGTCACGGTTAATAACTTAGATGGTAAAAGCTTTAAGGCAAATGCACTTGTAACCACCAGCGATCGAGTAGAAAACTTCGATGTTTTTTATTCACCGGTAGGAGAGCCTGAAGTTATTCCTTTTGAAGTAGGTTCAGAAGAGGTACTTATTAAAGCGTCTGCCGATAGTTTTGCAAACTTAACCAAGCTTGTTCTTGTAGCCCCTGACGGCACTGAATATCGCGGTAACTTAACTACGCCAGTACTTTCTACCACCATGCGTGTTGCTGCACCAGCCATGCCTGGTACGTGGGGCGTATATGTTTATGGTTTAACATCACTCTCTGGTGTAGAAGCTGACCCATTAGGTTTAACTAACGGCCCAGGTTTACCTGAAACATTTAACGTAACAGTGTCGTTCGAAAATAGCGGCGGCTTTGAAGGTATGGACGACGTAGAAGGTCACCCTCAACAAAACGCCATAGAGTTTGCGGTAAGTGAGCGCTTAATGGACGCCATCAATAGTCGAGGCTTCTCACCTGATGCGCGCCTTAAACGCAAGGACTTTGCGCGCTATGCGGTAATGGGTGGAGCCGTTAGACAGTACCGTGACCTTTTGAATGAAGAACGTCCTAATATTGGTTCAGTACCTGGTTTTGACAAAGCGTTCGTTGAATCAGTAATGGTTAAAGGTGGCGCACTTAAAGATAAGCTTCGTACACAGTCTCCTGTACTTCGCAGCGAAAATGGTAGTGCTGACCCGTTCGCTAGTGTTACTAAGCTAGATATCGCTTACTCACTGGTACAGATGCTTGGCTTGGAAGAAGCAGCACTTAGTTTTGACCCTAACGCCGACATCGTTGTTGACTATAACGGTGAGCAAATTGTGCTAGAAGATCAAGACAGTATTCCGGCTGATATGAAAGGCTACGTTCAGTTAGCACTTACCTTGTCGTTGATTAACGCAGAGTTTGGTGTAGAGCAAAGTCCATTCAGCATCACGCCTAGAATCACTGCGAGCTTCGCGCCAGATACGGTTATAACCAGAGCGCATTACGCTGTATTGGCTTCGCGCTTCTTTGCTCAGTATTTCGAATAAAATCGCAAACCACTGAAAACGGTGCCATTATATTAATTGATAATGGCACCATTTTAGGTTAAATTTTAACCAATACTGAAAGAGGTCATCCTATGATGTTTACTGCGATGAAATTCAGACAACTTACTACCGTTGTTGCCACCACAGCTCTACTTTTGTTTTCCACTGCACAAGCACAGGTAGTCACGCCTGCAACTCTCACTGTCGACGACAATAAGATTCAGGCCAAACTGACGCTAAGCAGCTTAATTGAAGTAGATTTAACTGTAGAGTTCGAAAACAGTATTGGCCTTAATGCTAACAACATTGACATTACCGCTGAGCTGCTTGATCCCACAGATTTGACCATTACAGACCGCCTGCCCTCAGCATTAACAAGCGCTGTTTCGGGTTTTCCGGTTCTTGTATCAATCTCTCCGAAAGCTGACGCCGGTTTTGGATTTGAAGGTTTAGCGATGGTTGAGCTTTACACTAAAGCTATTCACTACACGCCAACCATTCCATGGCGCTTGTTTACGTCTCACGACGGTGGCGAGTTTGAAGACATAACAACGTTAACGTCATCAGGCAGTTTTCGTGCACGCGGCAGCACAGGACAATTTTCAGATTTTATTATCTTATTAGATAATCGCCCATCAGGTTCTGTTATCAATGACAAAGTTGCTTCTTTAAGCACGATCGTAAATGGCAATCGCAATAAAATTGCTGCGCTATTAGAGGCAGCCATAGACAGCGGAATAAACGATGTCCAATCGGCATTGGCGGTAAACGATGACGATGCGGCACTGGCTGCTGTAGATAGCCTTATATCGCTTATTGATAATGCGTCTGGCAATGAAATTGCAGATGTATGGCGCTCAAGTGGTGACGTTGTGAACGTGAAAGGTTTACTACTTACTCAGCTACAAACATTACGCTTTAGCTTAAGAACATTGTAAATCAAGCTAGAGACTGAAACGTTTAATTGCGTCGAAACCAGAGCAATTAAACCGGCGTTTGGCGTCACTGATAAGCAAGAAACTCTCTTATTTGTGTAATTTTATACAAACAGATGGGAGGAGATGGCACCAGTGACGCGACGAGGAATATGCCATGCCGTTACAGATAGCCTTTACAGAAAATAACGGAAGCGTAAGTGAGCACTTGCTTTTTGAAGGTCGCGAGTATCAGGTCGGCCGCGCTGAAAGCGCGGACATCGTTATTCCCCATCCCCAAGTTTCTCGCTCTCATATTGTATTACGAGCAAACAAACAAGCTGACAACGATCACGTTTGGCAGCTAAATGACATGAGTTCTACAGGGTGCTTCAGTGCGGGAATTCAAATAAAGCACCTGACGCTAGACAAACCCCATGTATTACAGCTTGGTCCAGTACCCTGTGAATTTACTCCCCTTGCGTTCAATAATGTGGTCAAACTTGACAGCCAACGAGAGTGGAGAAAGCAACAACTAAAGCAGTACCAAACGCAGCTTCAACAGTGTAATAGCAGTACTGCTCTTATTAACCTTGCCAGAGAATGTTTAACCCAATCATTAGGGTGTGAACGGGCATCACTCATTTTGTTTGATAAGATAAATAACTATCAACTCGGGATAGGCTATGAAAGCTGGATGCAAGGTGAGGACTTTACCGGTAGCCGTACTATCATCAACCAGTGCATGCAAGCTAACGCTGTTCGTGCCATTGGCAATATTGTTTGCGACAAATCGTTAAACAAGCAGCATAGTATAATCAGTCACGGCATTCAGGCTGCCATCTGTGTACCTGTTTGTATTGATGAAAAGCCCGTTGGCGTATTGTACGCAGACTCGACGCTGGGACGCCGTTACTTTACCCAAACGGACATAGATTTTGCCACCTCTTTAGCGAATATGATTTCGATGCGTTTGTTATTCCACACAATTGAGCATAAACTTTCACTTATAAGCTAAAATAAAAATAACAATTTAGTGACGCAATTCGTCTATTCGATTGCGTCGCTGTAGTGGTTAGTGAAGTGTGGAGAAGGCTTTGAACAGGCCCGATGTATTCTCGTCGCAAAACAATTCTCTTAAAACTGAGGCGCTAGCTTTAGGGACTTCTATTGCGCCAAATTCCCGTCTAGCTAACCGGTTTCGAATTGTTGAACAACTTGGCTCAGGTGCTCAGGCCACCGTTTTCAGCGCCATCGATGAATTACTTGATGTGAAAGTTGCACTTAAGGTCATTGAGGGTGGCGCCAGCGACCCGGTTAAAATGCAAACCATCCGCAATGAAGTCAACATTGCTAGGCAACTACAGCATCCTAATATCATCCGTGTTCATGACGTTTTCTCTGATGGAGATACCGCCTTTTTTACAATGGCGTTTATTGAAGGCGATCCTCTGTATACACGCATTCAACAACCTATCAGCAAAGCCGATTTCGACAAGTGGCAGCAACAGCTCGTTGAGGCACTGTTGGCCTGTAAATCGATAGGCATTAAACATGGCGATATAAAGCCAGACAATATCCTTCTTGATCACAATGAAGACATTAAACTGATCGACTTTGGAATTGGGCAGAGCGCTGCATCTGGCGTTCAAACGAGCGGACACCAACGCTATACCGCTCCTGAAGTCATCCAGACTGGGAAAGCGAGCGAACACTCTGACACCTACAGCTTAGGAAGAGTGTTAGAAGATATGCTGGGCTGTGTACAAAAGGAAGGACTGGGCTTTTCTCAATACCTGTGGACGAAAAAACGCAAAGCTTGTATTGATCAATTAACACACCATTTGCCAGCGAAGAGACTCTCTTTGGAGCAAGCGCTTAACATTAGCTCATCAGGCGATAACGGCAGTGCTAATGTAACTTACAAAACCCTTGTCACCTTTTCCGCCATTGCCATATTGGTACTTGTGATTAGCGCCAGCATTTTTTCTTACTCTTGGTATCAAAAAACGCAACCCAGACTGCCCTCTGATACTCCTATTCAGCTACTCGTACTCAATGACCCTCAATATCCACTTTTAGATACGATAAACACGTTACTGCGCTATCCCCTGTCTACTCATCCTCACATTGTTTTAGATGATAAAGCGCAAACCCAAACATTGATGTCAAACTTAGCGTTATCCCCATTTAATAACGACAATGACAGAGTAGACTTAGCGGCTTCCACGTCGGTAAACAGCGTATTATTACTTGATGCTACGCCTACCAGTAGCGATAGTTACTTACTTCACGCCAGCGTACTTAGTATGCCCGCTAACAAACCTATTTTTACCGTGTCGCATAATGTAAATGCAAACACCCTGTCAGATGATTTAAGTGTATTTGCTAACAAGCTCATTCAATCGTTATTTGACGCCATCGAAACGCAATCGCCCCAACCACTTCCTGACTTACGCTACCTTGATGCCTTGGATACCGCTTGGCAAAAAGGAGAAGCGTTAAATAGCGCAGACACCGTTGAGGCGATTATAGCAACCACACCGGACTATCCGGGTGGATGGGTGGCAAAGGCTCGAAACGATTTAAATACGGGCGACTATGACGGTGCCAGGCAAGCGGTAGAAACTTTATTCCAACTCTCTGACTTGGCAGTGTATTGGCGTTTACAGGGCGAGCTATTAAGAGCAGAGCTAAACGAAGATCTGTCTCTTGCTCAACAATCAATAGATGCGCTTGTTTCTCAGTTCCCTGACAGACCAGACTTGCTGTCGATGCGTGCAGACATATATCAGTGGGCTGGCGAAGATGCCAAAGCAATGTCCGACTATAAAGCTGCTTTAGTCCTTCGCCCCAATAATGGACAACTTTGGTTTGAACTTGCTCGTCTGCAAATTATTAATGGGGACATTGAAACTGCCACCAGCGACTCATTAACTCGAGCACTCGTAGCGTTTCGTCAAGCAAAAGATCCCCGAGGCGAGAGTTTAGTACTTAACGCTTTTGGTATTGCTTACCTACGTACAGCTGACAATGCGGCTGCAGCGCAGTATTTTAAAGACGCACTGGCATTGCGTGATGCAAAAACGCAGCCCTCTCAGCGGGCTAAAACCTTAGCCAACCTCGCCATTGCCACATCTCTTACGGGCGACTATGCCACTGCAGAGGCGTCATTAGAAGAAGCGGTAAAACTACTCCACGATTTAGGTGACTTGGCACAAGAAGCCCATGTAAACGATACACTAGGTTTTATGTTTGAAGAGCGAGGCCAGTTCGCAAGAGCGTTAGAGTACTACAAACGCGGTCTTGATATTCGTGTGCAAACCGATGACAAGGTGCTTCAGCCGCAAAGTATGAGCAATGTGGCCTATATGCATTTTCTAATTGGAGATATCTCTCTTGCTGAGATTTACTGGCAGCAGGCGAAAATGCTATTTGAAAGAAATGGGGACGAGTCTCACTTACTTCGAACCCATCAAAATCTTGCACAGTTGAGTTTGGTAAAAGGGGACAAGAATACCGCCACCAATTATTTAACCACTGTCGAGCAACGACTCGGTACACAGCACAATCAAGAAAAGCTTTATAACCACCTGCTATTCAGCTACTTAAACTTTGCAAACGGAAATTTGACTGAAGCCACGCAGCACGCCGCTGACGCAAGGCGCTTAGCTCAGGCTTCTGAAGATGTCAGAGCCCAAACCGAGGTATTACTATGGCAGGGAGAGATGTGTTTACTTACCGCAAACTGGTTATGCCTAGAAAACAGTCTTGAAACCGTGACGCCTACCATTAGCGAAGAGCGCCACGAGCAATTTGCCGTTTATCAATGGTTAACATTGGGATTGAAGCATCATAAAGGCACACTAAATAACGAACGAGACGAGATCTACACTACACTTGTCGATAACACCAACGTGCCGGTCATCACTGAAATTAAAATTCTGCTCGACATACAGCAGCGACTTTCTTTGAATGAAAATAGCAGCGCCATGGAGAAGCTTAGCTCGCTCATTAAACCAACCTACTACCAGCCTTACCTGCAGTGGCTATACGTAAAGGCGTCACTAGGTGATGAAGAGTCCATCGAAAAGTTAAAGCAAAAATTAGCGTTATATCCTAACTACTGGCGTAACCACCTTTACTATCGCGCCATTCCAGGTAAAGAAGACACGGTGGATGACTTAACATCCAAATGGCTATCTCAATTACCTGAGCAACAGGTTGGAGAATACAGGAACGCCTATTTTGACTGACTTGGCCACCGAGATAGAGAACATTAAAGCGTTACAGGCGACACTTCAGGCTCGATTAGATGCCGATCAAGAGGTTTTGCAACAGCTCGCAAAACGATTGTGGGCTCAACAAGAATCAGAAAAAGCGAAGCTTTCTCGTGAATTACATGATGGGATTGGTCAGCTGCTCACAGGGCTGACACGAAGACTGCAAGCATTATCAACCTCTTCGCCTGAGCTTGAAGCACTACACGGCATCGCTGAAATGGCGTTAAATGATGTCAGACAATTATCGCGGCTAATGAGCCCAACAATCCTTGATGACTTAGGTCTTAAACCAGCACTTAACTGGCTTTGTAGAAATTTGCTTAGTGGTGAAGATATTGAATATCACACCGAGATTACCATACCACCTGATCTGCCCAAAGATATAAGCACATTATTATTTAGAATTGCGCAAGAAACGCTGGTTAATGCTATAAAACACAGTGAGGCCACCAACCTTACTTTATCAATTTCTTACCATCATCACGTTATTCGTTTGGATATTCTTGATAATGGTGTAGGGTTTGATAGTAAAGCCATAGAGCCCGGCATTGGCCTTTCTAGTATTCGCGACAGAGCAGAAGCGTTCAATGCGACACTGGAAATAGACTCTGCAGTAGGGCAAGGCACCAGAACAACAGTAACGGTACCCGTATGACAATTCGTGTAGTGCTTGCCGATGACCATGTGCTTATGCGTCAAGGCGTGTCTCAAATGCTAAATGCCAACCCAGATATCAGCGTAGTGGGAGAATGCGACGATGGTGTCGCGCTAATCGCTGCTGTGTTAAAGCTCTCGCCAGATGTTATTTTAATGGACATTTCGATGCCACGTATGAGTGGTCTGGTCGCTATTGATAAAATTCTATCTCAGCGCAGTGACGCGAAAATTCTTGTGCTGTCTATGCACAACGAAGTGGAATACATTGAAGCCATGCGCGACGCAGGCGCTAAAGGCTACATATTAAAAGAATCTTCCGGTGAAAGCTTGGTTGAAGCCATCAAGAAAGTGGCCGCAAACAAAACCTGTTTTCCCGATGAACTAACCCAGTCATCTAGCGATCAATGCCAAAAGCACGTATCGCCGCTAAGCGTATTAACTAGAAGAGAGCGAGAAGTTTTTTTCTTAGTTGCTGCAGGCAACACCAGTAAGAAGATTGCTGAGCTATTAGATATGAGCCTTAAAACTGCAGAAAATCACCGCAGTAATATTTATAAGAAGCTTAATTTAAGCAGTTCGGCAGAACTTATCAGAATGGCAGGAAAAGCAGGTTTGTTAGAATAGTTGGGATTTATTCTCAGCGTAGAACTCTTTTCCATTCCCCCTCTTTCCATATTCCATTTTCAGCGAATGCTGGTTGCGGTAATTAAAGCCCTAAACAAAAAAGAGGGGCCTTACTTCAGCCACCCCTCTCTAAAAAGTGTGTGAGGGCCGGTTGTGGCATTCAAAACCCTCAGCAGCAGGGATGCTGCTGTGGAGCGCCCATGGATGGGTTTACCGCGTGTTTTGAATGTTACAACCGGCCCTCGCCTCAAAGGACTAAAGTTCTGTGTATTGCGTTAGGATAAACGCGGCTTCGCCTCTTGATACCCCATTTTGTGGATTAAAGAAGGCTTTAAGCGTAGGCTGTAGGTCAAATGGGCCTTGCTCTACTTTTACTTCTACCTGCATTAGCCCTGCAGCCAGTGCTTGTTGAACATAGCCGCGATACTCAGGAGCAATCGCATCGGTGTCTTCAACTTCCACCGCTTCACCAAGAACAATTGCGATAACCTTCTGAGAGTCAAAGTTTTGCGCTGCATCTTCAAGACCCAACGCTTGAACCATTGAGTACGCCATTTCTTCTTTGCTCACCTGCATGTTGCTACCAAAGAAGTCACCATCAGCTTGCATTACGGGCTGCGTATTCATCTCTAAATCTCCCAACACCGCACCTGTCGCTGTGGCAGAGTTTACCGCTGCAGCATTTTCTGCACTCACATCGGTGTAGTTAACTGTGTTACCGTCGTTGGTTTGACGAAGGTTCGCACTAAGCGCTAGCGTATCAGCAAGCTCTACTCGAGTTAGTGGTGCGTCTGGCGCAAACCCACTTTCTTTTGCATCCATTAGCTCATTTGCTACTACGTATTCAATGAATGGTTTAGCTGGGTGACCTACTGCATCATCAATACCGGTATAGCCTGATGTGACTAACAAGCGAATATTCACATCGTTAGTGCCAGGGATACCCACACCGTTTGTAACACCTAGTGGGTCAACTGACACACCACTAATGCTGCCAATACCGCGGCTATATAGTTTCCATGTACCCGGCATACCCGGCGCAGCTGTGCCAACAGAAGAACCTAGAACAGGTAGGCCGATACCAGAGCCATAACGGTTGCCTGCCGGGTCTTCTAGTACGAACGCTGTTGCCGTTTCAATTGACGCGCTCGCCACCACCATAGATACGTCAGACGTTACTTCAAACTCTTCTACAGGTGACTCACCAACGGGTAGGTAAGTCGTAGGTAGCGTAAAGCTATCGCCTTCAGCAACATTAGCAAATGCGTTAAATTCGCGATTTTTCTTCACGGTATCGCCAAATACTTCTTCACCGTCAAGCACTGCAGTTACCGCAGCATAAGCGTTAACATAACCAGCGCCCACTTCCCACTCGTCCATACCAGCCATTGGTGTTGCGGTTTCCTGAAGAATACGCTTCACATCTTCCCACTGAAGGTTTGGATTCGCTTCTAGCATTAATGCAACAATACCTGACACGTGCGGCGCAGCCATTGAAGTACCGCTAGATACGGTATAAAACGGTAGGTGTTGCGGTTCAATCATTTCCGCGTCGTCAGCTGCGCTCAAACCGCCTAGGCTAGACAGTGATGCGCGAGCAGAAATAACGTCTACTCCTGGCGCCGTTACGGTAGGACGGTCTTCCCATGTGAACACTTCACCATCGACAACCGCTTGTCCGCCTTTTCCATCGACACCGCGAGAACTAAAGTCAGCTAGCTCCCCTTGCTTGTTGCCCGCAGCCACTGTAATTACCCAAGGTGCTTTTTTGAAGTTACCGGTAATTGTCGATTCGCCTGGGCCTGAGTTACCTGCCGAGAACACGGTAATAATACCGTTGTCTGCCAGTGCTTTAGTCACAACGTTTGTTGGATCATCTGGATTAAATTCTGTACCTACATCGCCAGTGTTACCGAACGAGTTAGAAATAACACGAATGTTATAATCGAACTGGTGTGTTAACGCGTAGTCGAAGCCACCGATCGTATCTAAAATAAATAGACCTGCGCCCGAGCCATAACCAATGATGTCTGCACCGGGTGCTACACCTGCATGCAAGCCACCGCTCTTGGCGCCATTACCGCCTACTGTGCCTGCCACATGCGTTCCGTGACCGCCTAAAATATCGGTGTTAGATACGTTTTCTTGATATGTAATCGGTAAAATGCCGCTGTAGCTGTTTAAGTTTACTTGCGCTAGGACGTTTTGAACTACGTGATCAGGGAATGCTAAATCACCGTGCGTGCCGTCAACACCCGAGTCGTTTACTACTACACCAATGCCTTTACCTGATACCGGCATGCCATTTATGCGAATGTCACGGTCAGCCTGTAGTGCCTGTACACCCGTAATTTGGGTAGACTCATGGTTTTCTAGTTCTAGTGGATCGTTGTTCCACACTGACACCACGTCATCGCGTTGATAAAGCGCTTCAACTTGCTGTTTGTTGGCTAACACACCAACAATAGGCACGTTACGAAGGCTAACACCTCCAGTGATACCTAACGATTCAAGTGCTGTAATTTGTTCTGTTGTGGCAGGTCCCTTACCTTCAAATGTAACAATAACTTGTTGTAGTTCTAGTGGCGAAGCCGCAAGCGCATCCGCCAATGTTTTATCGAAAGTTTTTGCATTCACCATGCTCGCTGGTAGGGCACAAGCAATAGCTACTGATAATACTGTTTTGTTATTAAGGAACTTCATAATACACCTCTCTTTGAGTACCCCTTGAGTATTTAACAACCAAAGAAGCAAAACTATGGGGAGTTCCCCCTATTCGATGTAATTTATAAAAGCGTTGAAAAAGCAGAAACTTAAAAAGAAAAAAGCCCTCACAAAAGGAGGGCTAAAAACACCAACTATCGAGAAACATAGATATGTTGGAGGGAACGAACGAGGTACCAGAAACACAATAACTTAAAAAGGATTACTGTTTGCGCTTTCTCATTGAAGTAAACGCAAACAGAATTAGCATCGCAGTGGCAAAAGAAGCAGGTTCACTCACTTGAGTTGAGCCATTATTAGATTCAACAGTTTTAACTACTTGAAACAAGCCACCCGCACAGCGGTCGCCACCGTCAAAGAAAACACAGGTGTCTGTTTCGCCTAGACCGGCTAAACCTGAGCTAATAGTGAATTCGTAGGGAACGCTTGAATCTTCAATGTAGAACTCAAATCCTTCACCGCTTTCATCACCAAACACACCATTATTTAAATCAACTACTGCAAATTCAGCGATGTCTTCTTCTAGAATGTTGTAAGAGACGTTATCGAACTTTAACTGAAAGAAAAACGATAGCCATGTATTCATATTGAACTGGGTTTCGTTTTCATCAAAGGTGATTTGCCCAATTAAGCTGGTTTGGTCAGCTTCGTCACCTAACACTAATCGTGTGAAATCATAGGTAATTACGCCAGCGAAAGAAGGCATAGAAAACAGAACGAACACAGCGGCAATTAATGACTTCATAGTAAACCCACTTCTAAATTCTTATGGGCTTAGTATTGAACTTAATGCATTGAATACAAATAGGGAGTTCCCCCTAGTTGTATTCAATGCTATCTAATATGACGTGGTTTAATTAGCGTTTTGTTCGCGTAGTACTTTTGCTAGTTCGTAATTACCTTGCGAAAGAGCGATGTCCGCTACCGAATTACCTGCTTTATCCATGTGAGCTGGGTTAGCCCCTTTATCGATAAGCGTATTGATAATTTCTTGTCTATCGAAAAGGCTTGCGAACATCAACGCCGTTTGGCCTTGCTCGTTTTCTTCATCTATATCGCAATCGGCAAAAACCAATTGCTTAGCTACACTGACGTGACCTTTAAATATGGCCCCCATAAGTGCGGTGTTTCCGCGGTTGTCTTCTTGACATGGGTTGGCATTAGCTTCGCTGATAAGAAAGTTCACGGTGTCGGTATGCCCATGGTACGCCGCAAGAATAAGTGCGGTGTAGCCTTTTTCATCGGCCACATTAACATCTAAACCGGCTTGATAAAACGCACTCAGCATGGCGCTATCACCTTCCCGCGCTGCATCAAAATAACGTGCTTTCAAGGTCTCCATATTAGGCCTAGTTGCACTTTGTTGAGTATCAGCTTGAGTGGTTGCGTCACTTACCGCACTAGTATAAAAACTGGTGAAGGTGGCAACGACGAACAGTGCTGCCGTAAGTGTTTGCTTTAAAAAAGACATTGTGCCCCCTTACTGGTAAATCTAAATTTGGTTACTACAAAACTGTTTTCAGTAAAGCTGTTACAGAAAGGTTGTTAAAGAAGAATTGTTTGAGAAAAATGGGAGTTACTCAACACTGTGATGTAACTCCCAACCCTATCGCTACTTAGCTTATTGCATTAGTGCGGTTAGGCTTTCAGCAACTTGCTTTGCTTTAGCGGCACGTGCAGCTTGCTGTTCCATTAAGTCTTTCGCCGTTTGACGAACTTTAGCCATTGGTGCTTTCGCTAATTTTGCTACACCTGCACCGTAGTCTTTATCTGCGTTGTACATATAAGCACTAATAATGACGCGGATTTCTTCTTCAGGTACCGATGCCAGTGCTCCACCTAAGTTATTAATCAGGTTTTGCTGGCCTTCTTTGGTTAGCTTTCTGAAAAACTCCCCTGCTTGTTTAAAGTTCTGCTCTTTGTAGAACGGAATTTGTTGCGTCATACCAGCAAGCGGTTTGCTTGAGTAACGGAACGCTGGATCTTCGTTAAGATCAAGACGTCGACTTGGCTGGTAGTTCACATCGCGATTAGTACTCGTTGTGCGTAGCTGACCATGCTGTTCGTGGTTATTAATAACCGCGTTTTTAGGCGCATTAACCGGAATGCGGTACGCGTTTACACCTAGGCGATAGCGCTGTGTATCAGCATACGAGAACAAACGACCTTGAAGCATTCTGTCTTCTGACGGCTCAATACCAGGAATTAAATTGCTTGGTGCAAATGCCGCTTGTTCAGTTTCTTCAAAGAAGTTATCTGGTACACGATTAAGCACTAGACGACCAATCTTTTTAGCCGGCACAAGCGATTCAGGCCAAATCTTAGTGGTATCAAGTGGGTTAAACTCAAAATCATCCAATTGCTCTGGCTCCAGCTCTTGTAAATAAAGATCCCAAGACGCTGTTTCACCTTTTTCACCAATTCGCGTGTAGATGTCGGTAGTATGCGGCTGCATATCCATTCCCTGCACTTTCATGGCTTCTTCATTGGTAAAGTTCTTTATTGGCTGGTTCGACTTCCATGTGAACTTCACGTACTTGTAATTACCTCCGTCATCAACAAACTTGAAAGCATGTACACCTGAACCATCCATATTTAGATAGCTTGCCGGTGTGCCGTAGTCAGAGAAAAGCATAGTTAACGTATGCGTTGACTCTGGTACGTGCGAGAAGAAATCAAAAATGCGCTTAGGCTCTTGCTTGTTCGTTACCGGCGATGGTTTAAATGCATGCACCATATCTGGGAACTTGATTGCATCGCGAATAAAGAAAACCGGGAAGTTGTTACCGACGAGATCCCAGTTACCTTGTTCGGTGTAAAACTTCACCGCAAAGCCACGCGGGTCACGCAGCGTCTCAGGTGACAGATGACCATGTACTACCGATGAAAAACGAACAAAAACGTCGGTCTTTTTACCCGCTGATTGAAACGGCGCAGCCAGTGTTTCATCTGAAAGGTCGACCAGGTTTTCATAATATCCGTAAACGCCTGTACCACGTGCGTGAACAACGCGCTCAGGAATACGCTCGCGGTCAAATGCCGCTAGCTTTTCAATAAGGTGCGAATCTTGTAGTAAAACCGGTCCCCATGGGCCTGCTGTTTGCGAGTTTTGATTATCGCCTACGGGGGCACCATTTTGACGGGTTAGTGTATCGGCGCTTACGCCTAAGGTAAGCATACTGGCAGCTACGCCGCCTAGGACAAACTTAGTTAACGTTGATTTCATTGAGGTTCTCACAGCTGTACTCCCACATGAAGGTTGGTACGAGGTTTAGGGGCTTTGACTTCTACGCAAACTTGGTCGCCATAATAGTTATCAGCGTAATTGCATTGCGTTCGAATGGGTTGATTAGTTGTGGAGGAAACACGGTGGCTATTCGCCGTTGTTAGCTTTTTTAATAGTGCGCTCATTTGGCTCTCCTTCTTAAGTTGAGAGCATTATCATTAATTGAACAAAACTATTAAAACGGGTTAAAACGATTCAAATAATTAATTTATTTGATTGTAAAGATGCTAGCTAATTGAGAAAAGGTATGAAAGTAAGTAAATGACGCGTGACGAAAGAAAGGTTGATAGAAATTTGCAGTTCACACTTGGGGGATAACGGCGCCATTTTAAAGTAATGAGAATAAATGACGCCAGTTTTCTAGATAACCGTAATATCTGGTCTCCAACCTCTGATCTCTAACCTTCAAGCCATGGCCCGGTTATAGCTAAGGTCTTCGTTGGAGAGTAAATATTCACGAAAAGCGTATTGCCGTCGGGCGAGAAACACGCGCCGGCAAGTTCAGTTTGCGCATGGAGCTTTGCAAAGTTATACACTTCTCCATTTGGTGTAACACCGCGTAAATGATTATCAACAATGTCGGTATATTGGTCTTCGCACACCAATAGATGCCCGTTTGGACATACGGTTAGGTTATCGCCAAAATTATATAAGTTCTTGTCTTCACTTTCTAAAAATAGCTGAAGCTTGTCCTGTTTACCATCTGCAGAAGGAACAAGTTTCATCACCTGACCGAGCTGCTTTTGGCCACCATTAGTACAGCAAAAATAAAGCTCATTTTCACCCCAATGTATACCTTCACCGCGAGCGAATAAGGCAGCACCTTTCTCATATCCTCTAGCGCGTAAGTCATCGTTCGGGCTTTCTGGGTTGTCTAATGCTATCCACTCAACGTCGAACCACGTCGCCAATGGCATAGTTGTGGAACTCCAGTTACGTGTATCAAACTGAGGTTTATTTTTTACTACCAGGGCTTCTAATTGGCCGCCAGCTGCCAAGTTAGCGTACTCGTTAGGTACAAAGCGATATAGCAAGCTGTCACCCTGATCTTCAGTCAGGTAAACAATGCCTGTTTTGGGGTCAACACATGCCGCTTCATGGTTAAAGCGCCCCATTGCTTTAAGTGGTTTAGCTTCAATGAGTGAGTCAGCATTTGCAGGTACTTCAAATATGTAGCCGTGATCTTTGCTTACCACATCGCCGTTCGGGCCATGAGGTCGGTCTACGGACTCTTCACACGTTAGCCACGTGCCCCAAGGTGTAATGCCGCCCGAGCAGTTTCTTACCGTTCCAACAAGACTGATAAACTCTCGCTCTACCGTTTGGGTGGTAAGGTTATACACCATGGTTGTGGTGCCGCCTGGTAAAGCAACCCCACTATGATAGTTGTCGTAGGCCAACTCGCTGGTATACTTTTGAATAGACTGTGGCTGAGCACTTAAGTGTTTGGGGTGCAGTTCGTGGTTACGTATTAGCGCAACTTTGTCGCTAGTACCTTCTATAGGAAGACACCCCATGCCATCCGCTCTGTCAGGTACATGCATACCATCAGACATGTTATTTCCAAGGCTTGATATAACCTTATAGCTAAAGCCTTTAGGTAAATCGAGCAGCTTTTGAGGGTCGGCGATTAGTGCACCATAGCCTTCACTAATCGGCATAGACGCCAAATCCAACTTTTTACCAAAAGCACTGCTAGCTAGGCCACCAAATGCCAAAGAACCCACTAAAAACTGGCGTCGTGTAATCATGAAAATCTCGCAAAACTGATAAACAGAGCATAGTACCCTCTAATTGTTACAGTATCACAACAAAGGCGTTAAATTTCCACTTCTTCGCTTCGTGCTTATCTTATACCGATAGAAGGGAGTGAATGCTGAGCCTTTTTAATTCCGACAACGCATGGTGCGATTCAGGAACTCTTACATAAAAGCGGGGATGGGTTCGCGGCGTGTTACTTCTTCTCCCCCTCAAATGTTTTGATATGCTTCGAGAAGGGAGTGATTGTTGTGCCCTCTGAAACCCTACACCGCAGGGACGCGGTGTCGGAGCTCTTACTTAAAAACAAGGATGGGTTTACGGCGAGCTCCCTCCTCTCTCCAAAGCTTTCTGGTATACAGATTGCGGAGGGAGTGAAGCCCCATCAAAAACTCTCAGCAGCAGGGATGCTGCTGCGAAGCCGCCATGGATGGCTTTACGGCGTGTTTTTGATGGGGCTTCACTTCCGATTTTTCAAATCGCAGGCATAAAAAAAGCGCACCTAAGTGCGCTTTTTTTGGCTTGTGTTGCTAAGTCTAGATTAGTCTAGGATCTTAGATACAACACCAGCACCTACTGTACGA